>CAIJPE010000320.1 GCA_903822435.1 uncultured beta proteobacterium
GCCCAACGCTGTAGGTGCCGGTGGCCGTCGCGGTAACCGTTTGCTGAACCGCCGGATTGCCGTTGTTGCCGGCTTGTGCGGTCAGCGTACCGCTGGGCGTCACGGCGGCGTAGCCTGCCGACGAAGCGGTCAGGAAGGCCGCTGTACACCCGAGACCCAGACTCTTGAAGTGCGACATGGAAGCGACCTTTCGTCGTGCAAACAGATCACGGGTATCGACCTTCCGATCGGGGCCCCGGCCGTCGAGCGCAGGTCAGTTTCTGCCAGGACATCCGCACCCTAATTGCACTTACCGGCGTGACGGGCGACTTATTCCATCGCTCAGCCAAGCCGCCGGAACGGTGCACAGAGGGTTGTCCCGCTGTTGGGCCAGCGGTGGCGGTCGACTGCGCGTGGCCGCAACCGGGTTCGCGGTGAAATCACTGCAGGCTGACTTTGCCCGGGCGTGGTGCCACCTTGACGAAGGTCAGCTGGCCGGCACGCCCGCAATATGCAGGTCCCGGCAACTTCATGGCATTCCCGCGGGTGGCCTTCCATGCGCAGCCAGTAGCGAACGGTGCAGGAGACGGCTGTGGCGCCCTCACGCACCGGCCCAGACGGCCCAGGGCGGACGCACCCGGGCATCCCTTCAAGGTACTCGAACGGGCGGCCGGCCCTTGGGGTGTTGCGGCACCACGGGGCCCGTCGAGCAGGCCGCCTGCGCCAGAAGCCAGCCGCGCACGGCCGCCACCGCGGGCGCGGCCCTGTCGGCACCCTGAGGACTGCACACAAGGTGGTAGCGAAAGGGGCCGGGCATCGCCGCCGTGCCGAGCGGTGTCACCAGCGTGCCCGATTCGAGCTGACGCGCCACGAGTTCGCGCGCGACGAGCGCCACGCCCTGGCCAGCGAGCGCGGCCTCGATGGCCAGCACGGTGTTGGACACCCGCAGGTCGGCCGTGGTGCCGCGAAGGGGCAGCGCGCGCGCCGCCTGCCATTGCGGCCAACCCCAGGCTGTGTCGCCTCCCGGGCCAGGCACGCGCATCGTGTCATCGTGGATCAGCCGCAGAAGGCTGCCCGGCGCATCCACCGCGGGGGCCAGGGCGGGCGTGCAGACGGGCAGATAGGCCGGCGCCAGCAGCAGGTCAACCGTCCCGCCATCGGCAGGGGGCGCCTCGGCGCAAAAGGTGATGATCAGATCGGCCGCCCCGCCGCGGACCTGGCGGGAACGCAGCGGGTGCGAGGGTGGCTCGCGAGCACCCACCACCATCGATGAACTGCTGCTCAGCTGCAGCCCGATGTCGGGGTATTGCGCGTGGAATGCTGCCAGGCGCGGCACCAGCCAATGCGCGGCGAAAGCAGGGGGCGCGGCCAGGACGACGGGGCGCGACGCCGACTTGACCTGGGCCCGGCGCCAGGCACTGTCCAGCAGCGCCAGCCCCTGCAACACGTTCGGCAAGAGCGCGGCGCCACGTTCGGTGAGGCCCAGTGCGCGCGTCAGGCGCAGGAACAGTGGGCCGCCCAGCTGGTCTTCCAGGGACTTGATCTGCTGGCTCACCGCACCAGGTGTCACGTTCAGCTCGGCGGCTGCCAGCTTGAAGCTGAGCAGGCGTGCCGCCACGGCAAAGGTGCGCAGCGCGGCCAACGGGGGCAGGTGGCGGCTCATCGGTATGCATCAGTCAGGCTATCGCGTCGCATCATAGATCGTGGTTTGTCGGCCCGGCGCGCGGCACCTAGAGTGAGCGGGTTGGGCTGGTGATGAGGTCGGCCCGCCACCCTTGTCCGCCACCGACCCCTGTCGATCTGCCATGTCCGACGCCACCCGAGTGCTGTGCCCCGCCCTGCAAGGCCGCATCATGTCCGCCGACGAGGCGGCAGCCTGTGTCCAGCCCGGCCACAACGTCGGCATGAGCGGCTTCACCGGCGCCGGCTACCCCAAGGCGATGCCGCAGGCACTCGCCCGACGCATCGCGGCGGCGCACGCGGCGGGCACGCCCTTCAAGATCGGCGTGTGGACCGGTGCATCCACGGCACCGGAACTGGATGGCGCGCTGGCCAAGGCCGACGGCATCGAGCTGCGCCTGCCCTACCAGTCCGACCCCGAGTGCCGGGAGCGCATCAACGACGGCCGCATGGAATACATCGACCTGCACCTGTCCAACGTGGCACAGCACGCCTGGTTCGGCTTCCTGGGCCATCTGGACGTGGCGGTCATCGAGGTCACGGCCATCGAGGCCGATGGCAGCCTGGTGCCGTCGACCTCAGTGGGCAACAACAAGACCTGGCTGGACCTGGCCGACCGCGTGATCATTGAAGTCAACGCCCGGCAGAACCCGGCGCTGGCCGGCATGCACGACATCTACTACGGCACGCGGCTGCCGCCGCACCGGCAACCCATCCCGCTGACCCACGTGGCCGACCGCATCGGCCAGCCCACCCTGCGTTGCGACCCATCCAAGGTGGTGGCCGTGGTGCTGACCGACGCACCCGACCGCAACAGCGCCTTCGCGCCGCTCGACGACACCTCAAAGCGCATCGCAGGGCACCTCCTGGAATTCCTGGCGCACGAGGTCCGGCGCGGCCGCCTGCCGGCCCAGTTGTTGCCGCTTCAGTCGGGTGTGGGCAACACCGCCAATGCCGTGCTGGCCGGGCTGGGTGCGGGGCCTTTCGAGAACCTCACCGCGTACACCGAGGTGCTGCAGGACGGCATGCTGGCGCTGCTCCGCTCGGGCCGGCTGAGCCAGGTTTCGGCCACCGCGCTGTCGCTCAGCGACGAGGGGGCTGCGGCCTTCGATGCCGAGATCGCCACGCTGCGCCAGCGCATCGTGCTGCGGCCGCAGGAGATCAGCAACCATCCGGAACTGGTGCGGCGCCTGGGCGTGATCGCGATGAACGGCATGCTCGAAGCCGACATCTACGGCAACGTCAACAGCACCCACGTGATGGGTTCGAGGATCATGAACGGCATCGGCGGCTCGGGCGACTTTGCGCGCAACGGCTACCTGTCGATCTTCATGTCGGCATCCACCGCCAAAGGCGGCGCGCTGTCCTGCATCGTGCCCATGACACCCCATGTCGACCATACCGAGCACGATGTGCAGGTGCTGGTCACGGAGCAGGGCCTGGCGGATTTGCGCGGCCTGTCGCCCAAGCAGCGTGCCCGCGCGGTGATCGAGCATTGCGCCCACCCCGACTTCCGCCCGGCCCTGCGCGACTACCTGCAGCGCGCGCTGGACAATGGCCCCGGCCGCCACACGCCCCATCTGCTGCAAGAGGCCTACGCCTGGCACCTGCGGGCCATCGCCGGCCGGGCGATGTGAACGCCGCGGCGCGCCGTATCCGCAGGCCTCGCGAACGAGGCCCCGAACCTTGATCGTGCGCCCCCGACCGCATTGGCTGCGGCTGCTGTTCGTGCGCCGTGGGTCGCTGGTGCGGCACATCCTGTCGCAGCAGCTGTTCACCGTGTTGCTGGCCTGCGCCGTGGTCGCCTCGCATGGCCGGCTCTACCACTTCAAGGTCACGCTGACCACCAGCCCGTTCTCGCTGATGGGTGTCTCGCTGGCCATCTTTCTGGGCTTTCGCATCAATGCCAGCTACGACCGCTACTGGGAGGCGCGCAAACTCTGGGGCGCCGTGCTGGTGGAGGCGCGCAATCTGGGCCGCCAGGCGCTGACGCTGACCGCCGCGGGTGCCGACGTGCGGCCCTTCGTGCTGGGCCTGGCCGGCTTTGCCGTGACCATGCGCAACCAGTTGCGCCAGCAGGCCGCCACCACCGGGCTGGATGGGCTGTTGCCAGCGGTGCTGGCCGCCAGGCTGGACAGCCTGCGCTACCCGGCCAGCGCGGTGGCGCTCTGGCTGGGCCAGGAGTTGCGCCGCTTCCGCGACGAGGGCTCGCTGGATCCGATGGCCCTGACCTCGATGGACGGCGCACTGAGCCAGATGACCGCGGCTCTGGGCGGCTGCGAACGCATTGCCAACACGCCGCTTCCTTTCACCTACTCGGTGATCCTGCACCGCAGCACCTACCTGTACTGCTGGCTGCTGCCCTTTGGCCTGGTCGACGCGATCGGCCTGCTCACGCCGCTGGTGGTGGCCTTCGTCTCCTACACCTTCTTTGCGCTGGAGGCCCTGAGCGACGAGATCGAGGAGCCCTTTGGCACGATGGCCAACGACCTGGCGCTCGACGCCATTGTCGCGGCGGTGCACGCCAGCCTGTGCGAACTTCTGGGTGTGGAGCCGCCCCCCCAGCCCCGCCCGGATGCCAACTTCCTGCTGACCTAGGCACGACCGGAGGTTTCGTCCGGCCGGCGGGGAGGTTCATGCTCGGCGATGGTGCAGGCACAGGGCACCAGTGGCGTCGGTTTCTCGAACGCTTCGAGTCGCTCCCGCAGCACAGCTGGCCCGAGGCCGAAGACGCCGCAGCAGGGGTCTTGGCGCGCTTCCTCGCAGGGTTTTCTCGAGCACACCCCGGCGCGGTCTGGTCCACGCTGCGGCCTCACCAGCCCGATGATGCGCGCCGGCCCACCTTGGGCGTGCGGATGTGCTTCGGCTTCGCGGCGATATCCGCCCGCTGCCAGCTCTTCTTCCACATGACGAGCGCCCTCCAATAGGTTGCTGACCGGGAACGTGACGGGCCACGCACAAGGCGTTCGTGTTGCCTGCGCGGCGCTGGAGCGGTTGGCTCTGCATCGGACTGCCGGGGCAGCTGTACGGCGAATCCGACCGGGGGCGATGGCCTGCGCGAGGGTTTGCGCCCAGCGCAAGCGGCCAGGATCACGGGCTCCTCCGGAGCAGCCCGACCTGTGGTGTGGCGCCGCACCCGCTGAGTCGCTGTCAGGTCTCCCGCTCCCCGGAGCATGCCTTTCGGCGCCCTGTCCATGCGATGCTTGAGGCCATGCTGCACGAAGCCATTGACCCCGACCTCGTGGTGCGCGACCCGCACGAAGCCCTGCACCGCCTGCGCCAGGCCTGGCCCGCCACCGCCGAGCGCTGGGTCTTCGGCTACGCCTCGCTCATCTGGCGCCCGGAGTTCGACGCCGCCGAGCGCCGCCCCGCGCTCCTGCACGGCTGGCACCGGGCGCTGCGCATGCGCTCGCGCGTCAACCGCGGCACGCCCGACCGGCCCGGGCTGGTGTTCGCCCTGCTGCGCGGCGGGGCCTGTCGCGGGGTGGTCTACCGCATGCGGCCGGAGCGCGCCGAGGCCGAGCTCGAGGCGCTCTGGGCCCGCGAGCAGCCCACCGGCGTCTACGACGCCCGCGTGCTGGCCTGCCGAACCCCGGCCGGACCGGTGGCCGCCCTGGCCTTCACGCTGGCGCGCGACAGCCCGGCCTGCCTGCCGGCGCTCACCGACGGGCAGATGCTGGACGTCCTGCACCATGCGAGCGGACGCTTCGGCACCACCTTGCAGTACCTGGCCCAGACGGCATCGGCGCTCCACGCCGAAGGCATCCGTGACCGCGAGATCGAAAGGCTGATGGACCTGGCGCGCCGGCACGGCCTGGCTTAGGGCTTTCGCAGGGGCAGGAACACCTCAAGTCAAGAGGGGGTTTTGCCGAAAGGTCAGGGCATGAGCCCCGTCCGAAGTACCTGCTGCCGGATCCTCGCAAGCCTGGGTGCGCTCTTGATCGCGGTGGCCGCCATGAGCGCCATGAGCGCCACGGCAGCCGGCCCCCTGCGGGCGGCGCCGCGGGACGACTTCAGCGACAAATTCCTGATGCTTGGCACCGGTTCGGTCGGCGGCGCATTCCGGCCGATCGGCGAATCGCTGTGCGACGCCGTCAACGAGGACCGGCGCGGCTCCCTGGTGCGGTGCGTGCCGGTGGGCACGGCCGGCACGGTGTTCAACCTGCATGCGGTGGTCAACGGGTCGATCCAGCTCGGCATCGCCCAGGAAGACATCGCGGCCGACTTCTTCCGCAACGGCAGCATCATCCGCGCCGGCGACCTGCGCGTGGTCGCGCTGCTGCACAACTCGCCCATCGTCGTCATGGCGCACCGGGCCACGGGGATCACCGAGCTTTCGCAGATCCGCGGCAAGACCTTCAACATGGGCAACCGCGGCTCCGGCCAGTTCGCCATCACCACCAGCCTGCTCAAGGCGCTGGACCTGAAGGCCGAGGACTTCGCGGCGCTGACCTACCTGGCCACGGCGGACTTCGAGAAGGCCTTCTGCGAACGCCGCGTCGACGTGGTGGTCGAGGCCGTGGCGCACCCCGCGGCGCTGTTCCAGAAGCTGCGGGCCTGCGGCGGCGAGTTCGTCGAGATCACCCCGGCGGTGGGCCAGCGCCTGATCGCCGACAACCCGCGGTTGACGCCGATGGTGGTGGCTGCAGGCACTTATGCCGGCCAGGACCGGGACGTCAACACCCTGGGCATGCGCAACGTGCTGGTGACCAGCGCATCAGTGGATGAGGAAGCGGTGTTCCGGCTGGCCTCCACCGTGCGCAAGCGCTACTGGCAGCTGAGGGCCGAGCAGCCCATGCTGGGCAGCATGGCCTTGCCCGACTCCTCGCAGGCGGCCTCGCTGCCTGTCCCGCTGCACGCGGGCGCCCGGCGCGCCTTCGCACTCAAGGACCCGAGCCTTTCCCAATGAACCGCATCCCGTTCGGCCGTTCCGCTCTGGCGGCACGGAAATGGCAAGGCACGGCCCTGTCCCTGGCCGTCGCCGGCGGGCTGGCCCTGGCTGCACCCACACCAGCCCGGGCCGATGCAACCGAAGCCTCGGCGCGTGACGCGCCACTGCTGCAGCGGCTGCAGGACATGCTGCGCGCCCCCACGCCCGCGGCCTCGGAGGCCAGCAGCGCTGCGACGCTGAAGGAGATCGTCAGCGCCCTGCGCGAGACCCCGCCGGCGAACAAGGAAAGCGAAGCGCTCAGCCGCGCCGGCGCCGCCATGAAGCTGGCCGCCGAACTCGATCTCCGCCAGGCCAGCAAGGTCATCAACGAAGCGCTGAAGCTCGATCCGTCCAAATCGTACCTGCACTTCTTCAACGGCTTCATCTACCACCTGCTGGCCAAGCAGGGCGACACGGCCAAGACCGACCTGGCCATCGAGGGCTACACCCAAGCCGCCCGCTTCGATCCCAACAACTGGATTGCCAGCGAGTTCCTGGGCCTGGGCCTGATGGAGCAGAAGCAGTACGAGCGCGCGCAAGCCGCCTTTGCCGAAGTGCTGCTGATGCGTCCGGACGACCCCGTGGTGCTGGCCCGAATGCTGGCCGCCAGCTATATGGCGCGCGACGCCGCCACGGCCTGCTCGATCGCCGACCGACTCGGTGCGCAGCCCGACGTGGACCGTGCAAGCTTCCTGCACGCCGCGGTCTCGGTGTATGGCTCTTGCGGAGAGTTCGACAAGGCGGCAGCGGCGCAGCGACTGCTGGAGCGCACGCCCGGCAAGGCGGACGAGGCCCAGGAGACGGGGCGCCGCCTGAGCCAGTGGGAGGCCTTCCACAAGGGCCGCAACAAGCAGGGCGCGCTGGCCGGCGGGGCCACGCTCGTGCCTACGCAGTTCAACCCTTCGGCGCCGGCGGGCGGAGGCGGGTTCCAGCCGGCCGACAACAGCCCCCCGGGCTTCAACCCCGGTGCAGCGCCGCCCCCGATGCCCATGGGCGGCAGCGCCGGCACCCGCATGGTGCTGGTCGACGTGGTGATGGTCCGCACCGAGGACTCGATCTCCACCTCGCGCGGCATCAACCTGATGAGCGCGCTGTCGCTGCAGTTCGGCTCCTCGTCCTCGCCGGCCTTCAGCCGCAACTACACGGATACCGGCGGCAGCAGCACCACGGTGCTCACCCGCGCCGTGACCGTGCCGGCATTGGCCTATTCGCTCAACCTGGCCAATGCCAACACCAGCCTGAACGAGGTGCTGGCCCGTCCCACGCTGGCCGCCGTGGAGGGCATGCGCTCGGAGTTCTTCTCGGGCACGAGTCTGAATGCGGCCGTGGTGTCCGGCGGCAGCGGCGGGGTGAGCGGCGGCAGCGCGGTGTCGCTGGAAAAGCGCTACGGCGTGAAGCTGTCGGTGCTGCCGCAAATCCTGCCGGGCGGCCTGATCCGGCTGACCATCGACGCCTCGCGCACCTTCCTCAAGCCGCCCAGCGCGAACATCGGCTTCACCTACAAGCTCGAGATCTCGGAGATCCTGGCCAATGCCAACGTGGTGATGCGCATGGGCGACACGCTGGTGCTGGGCGGGCTGAGCGAAAAGGAATCCACCACCACCCGCGATGGCGTTCCCGGCGTGCAGGACGTGCCGCTGGTGCAGTACCTGTTCTCGCAGCAGGCGCAGACGGAATACCAGAAGTCGGTGCTGATCCTGATCACGCCGCGGCCGGCCACCTACACGTGGCTGTCGGAAGACTCGCGGGCTGCGGCAGCCAAGGAAGGCGGTGGCGATGCCAGCGCCAGCATCGACGTGCTGCGCGCCCGCTACAGCGACTGGTTCAAGCCCTACCCGAACCTGGCTTCGGTGTTCCACCACCTGAACCTGGCCGACCTCTACCGCGAGTTCCGCACCGGCGACGTGAAGCTCGAGCGCTGGGACCGCATGGACACCACCCGCCAGCGCCTGAAGCAGGCCCTGGGCTTCCTGTACTACTGACCGAAGGCCCGCCCCATGACAACACACGCTGCTGCCCGTGCGGCCGCACACCTGGCCATCGCCCTGTGCCTGTGGCCCGCCGCCGCCCATGCCGGCGACCCCGAGGAAGCCATCCGGCTTTCCAGCGGCCGCTCGTGCTTCCGCTGCGACCTGCGCTATGAGAGCGCCATCGGCGCCGAGCTCTCGCAGATCGACCTGCGCGGGGCCTACATGTACAACATCAACCTGTACGGCGCGCGCCTGGTGGGCACGCAGATGAACAGCAGCAACCTCCAGATGGCCAACCTGGAGCGCGCCGACATGACCCGCGCACGGCTGGACAGCGCGATGGTCTCTTCGGCCAACCTGCAGGGCGCGACCATGATCCACGCCAGCCTGCAGCAGGTCACGGCCAGCGACACCAACTTCAATGCGGCGGACCTGTCCGATGCCGACCTGACCACGGCCGACCTGAGGCGCTCCAGCTTCGTCAACGCCTTCGCCGAGAACGCGATCTTCAAGAGCGCCGATCTCGAGCAAGCCAACATGCGGGCCGCCCGCATGCGCGGCGCGCAGTTCGTCGATGCCAACCTGAGCGGTGCGATCCTGATCGGCGCCTGGCTGCACCGCGCCAATTTCCGCAAGGCCCAGTTGAGCGGCGCCAACCTGTCGGAGGCCCGGCTGGCCTATTCGAACCTGTCGGGCGCGATGCTCAGCGGCGCCAACCTGCAGCATGCCGACCTCACTGGCGCGAACCTGTCCAACACCGACCTGAGCAACGCCGACCTGACGGGCGCCGAGATGGGCAGCGTGGTGCTCGAAGGCGCCAAGACCTGCGGCATGGTGGTCCCCGACGGCACACGCGCCAACCCCTGCTGAGCCCGCCCAGTTTCACCCGCACGCCCAACTCCAACACCCGAACAAAAATGGCCCACACCCTGCACGACAAACCGGTCCCCGACGGGACCCCTCCACGGCGTCGGGCCCTGCTGCGCGTGCTCGGCGCGGCGCTGGCACTGGCCGGCACGGCCGCGACGGCCGACACAGCGGGCCGCCGGGAAGCGCCCGAGATCGCTCGCATCGTCCAGCGCGGCGAGTTGGTCGTGGGCATGCTTCGCTCGGATTCGCCGCCCTTCTTTTACGTGCGCGACGAGAAACTGCAGGGCACCGATGTCGACATGGCCCGCGAGATCGCCAAGGAGCTCGGCGTGAAGGTGCGCTTCGACCGCACGGCCTCGTCATTCAACGAGGTCGTGGACAAGGTTTCGCGCAACGAGGTGGACCTGGGGATCAGCAAGATCTCGCGCACGCTGGCCCGCAGCCGCGCGGTGCTGTTCTCGGAACCCTACCTCACCCTGCACCACGCCCTGGTGCTCAACCGCCTGGAGTTCGCCAAGCTGGCACGCGAACGCACGCCCGAGCAGACCATGCAGGACTACACCGGCACGCTGGGCGTCATCGCGCAGTCGTCGTTCGGCGACTTCGCGCAGATCAACTTCCCCAAGGCCCGGGTGCGCGAATACCCGACCTGGGAAGGCGTGGTGGAGGCCGTGCAGCGCGGCGAGGTGGTGGCCGGCTACCGCGATGAATTCGAGGTCAAGCGCCTGCTGGCCGAGAAGCCCACGCTGTCGCTGAAGCTGCGCAGCGTGACGCTCAAGGACCGCCGCGACACCATCGGCGTGGCCATCCCCGCCGACGCGCCGACGCTGCGCTCGTTCGTCGACCTGTACCTCGAATCCCGCAAGACCAAGCTGGAGATCGAAGACGTGCTGAAGGCCCTGCCGCAACCCGAGAAGAAGACCGGCCAATCATGAAGAACCTCTACAGCCTGGCCATCAACCCGTGGGTCATCATCGGCTCGCTCATCGCGGGCGGTGCACTCGGCCTGGGCTTCCCGGCCTTCTCGCTTCAACTGGCCATCGTGGGCGACGTGTACGTCGACCTGCTGAAGATGATCGTGCTGCCCTTCATGGTCTCGGCCGTGATCTTCAGTCTGCAGAAGATGCTGCGCCATGGTGGCGCGGGGCAGGTGCTGCTGCGCACCTTCGGCATCTTCGCGGCCACGCTGGCGGTGGTGGCGCTGGTGGGCCTGGTGACGGGCGTCATCGCGCAGAGCCAGAGCGGCACCAGCGACTCGCAGGCCGAGGCCTACGGCGACATCGTGAGCCGTGACGCCAATTCCAACGACACCGTGATCGAGCTCAATTCGCGGCCCAAGCCGAGTGCGCCGGGCCTGGGCGACATCCTGCGGTCCAGCTTGCTGCCCACCAACGTGTTTGCCGCGCTGGCGCAGGGCGAGACCCTGAAGGCGCTGGTCTTCGCGCTGCTCTTCGGCCTGGCCGTGGGCACGGTGCGCGGGGGCATTGCCGATGGCCTGGCCCGCGGCCTGGAGGCGGTCTACCACGCCTGCCAGCGCCTGACGGGCTGGCTCAACTACCCGCTGCCGCTGGTGCTGATGTGCATGAGCGCCGGGCAGTTGGCCAAGACCGGCCTGGGTCCGCTGCAGGCGATGACGCAGTTCATCATCGCCTTCAGCGTGGCCTCCCTGGGTGTCATGCTGCTGTCGGTGCTGCTCATCTGGCGGCGCAGCGGGCAGACCTTGCCGGCCACCCTGCGAAGCCTGCGGGCGCCCTTCGCGCTGGCCCTGGCCACGCGCAGCAGCGCCACCTGCATGCCCTCGATGATCGACATGCTGTCGCGAGACCTGCGCTTCCCGCGTGACCGGGTGGAACTGCTGGTGCCGCTGAGCATTTCGCTCCTGCGCATCGGCCCGGTGCTGTACTACGTGTGCGCCACCATGTTCATCGCCCAGCTGTACGGCACCCGGCTCGGCCTGACAGAACTCGCCCTGGTCGGCGCCGCGTCCATCCTGGCTGGCTGCGCTTCCAGCGGCATGACGGGGCTGGTCACGGTGTCGCTGGCGGGCATGGTCTGCGGCTACGTCGGCCTGCCCTTCGAGGCCGCCTTCGTGCTGTTCCTGGCCGTCGACCCGGTGTGCGACATGCTGCGCACCGTGGTGCTGGTGCTGGGCAACTCGGCCGCCGTGGCGGCCATCTGCCCGGCCCCCGAAGCAACCGTCGAAGCCGCTGAAGGGGCGGCTGGCGCGCCGCTGGCAGATCGGGTCAGCCCCCCTGCCATGGCGGCACGCGTGCTGGCCCAGGCGGCGCAAGCCAAGGAGATGGCATGAGCCGCATCGGCATCGTCGGTGGCATGGGCCCTGCGGCCACGGTGGACTTCATGGGCAAGCTGGTGGCCCTGACGCCGGCCACTTGCGACCAGGAACACCTGCCCGTGGTCGTGGCCAACCTGCCGCACATCCCCGACCGATCACGGGCGATCCTGGGCGAGGGGGACGACCCGCTGCCCTGGATGCTCAAGAGCATCGAACTCCTGAACGACGCGGGGGTCGGCCTGGTGGTGGTGCCCTGCAACACCTCGCACCACTGGTTCGACGACATGGCACGCGCCAGCCGGGCACCCATGCTGCACATCGCGCGGGCCTGCGTGGCGGCCCTGCCGCCGGGCGAGGTGACCCGGGTGATGCTGCTGGCCACGCGAGGGGCCATCCGGTCAGGCTTCTACCAGCGTGAACTGGCCGAGCGGGGGCTGACCTGCCTGGCGCCGGACCCGGCGGGCGCCCAGGCATCGGTGGACGCCTGCATCCGGGCCGTCAAGGCCGGCGACGTCGCGCTGGGCGGCACCCATCTGGCGGCGGCCCTGGCCGACGCGCAGGCGCGCGGCGCCCAGGCCGTGATCATGGGCTGCACCGAGATCCCCGTGGCCGCCGCCCAGATCAAGGATCCCGGCCTGCTGCTGGTGGACAGTTCGCTGGAACTGGCCCGTCAAGCCGTCAGGCATGCCCTGTTTCTGGGGTGGAACCGGGCGCCGTGGGTCGATCGGTCCGATCCCGTCCGGGATGCGGTCGCGCCGGCAGCCCCTGCGGCGAACCTGCACGCTGCAGCAGCCCCGCCGCATGCACTCGTGGCGCCGACGCAGTCTTAAGGTCGGGGCAGACGGCAGAGCCCGGCTCGTACACTTCGAAGGGTGTTGACCGTGATCGCTCACCCCGAGCCGGGGCTCTCTGATGAACCGTGAGTCGACGCCCGGATCATTGCGGTTCGTGCCCCGGCGAATCGGCCACCATGCGGCCCACTCCGGTTATGACCGGCTCTTTGACTACATGGGCCTGAGCCATGCCTGCAGCCCCTGGGGCACGCGTTTGGCCAATGCCTTGCCCCGCTCGCTGGCCTGGCGGTTGTTCGCCTTGCGGCCCCAGGCCGCGTCAGCAGCGGGGCTGCGCGCCGAACTGGGCGCGATGCCCTGGCTGGTGGCCGGCTCGGGCCGGCTGTGCCACTTCATCTACGGCGAGGACACCTACTTCCTCACGCCGCTGTGGAAACGCGGCACCAACCGCTGCATCGCCACCTTCCACTACCCGCCGCAGCGGCTGCTGACCCGCATCAACCCCGGCTCGGTGCGCAGCCTGGATGGGGCCCTGATCGTCGGCGAGAATCAGCGTGCCACACTCGAACAACTGCTGCCCATCGATCGCATCCACTACTGCCCGCATGCGGTGGATACCGACTTCTTCTGCCCCGAGGTTCCCGAAAGCGAAGCTGCGCAGGAGCCCACTTCCGCACTACGGTTGGTCTGCGCGGGCAGCATCTTCCGTGACTACGCGACGCTGACGGCCGTGCATCGCGCCGTGCGCGCCGCCGGCTTCGACGTGCAGACCGACGTGATCGGGCCCGACCCCGAACAGTGCGAAGTGCTCGCCGGCGTGCCCGGCATCACGGTGCACCACCGCATCAGCGATGAACAGCTGCGCGCCCTGTACCGGGGTGCGGCGGTCGGGGTGCTGCCGCTGTTCGATGCCACAGCCAACAACGCGCTGCTCGAACTGCTGGCCTGCGGCCGGCCGATCGTGGTGTCCGAGGTGGGCGGCCTGCCGCACTACGTCGCCGGCAGCGCCGCCCGGCTGATCGAGCCCCGCCAGGTCCAGGAGATGGCCGATGCGGTCTGCGACCTGCTGGCCGATCCAGCCGTGCGCCGGGCACAGGGCCTGGTCAACCGCAGGCACGCGGTCCAGCAGCTGGGCTTCGAGCCGGTGGCGCGGCGCATGCGCCAGATCTACTCGGCGTTCGAGGCCTGAGCGGATGACCCGGTGACCTCGCCGCGCATCGCGCTCGTCTGGTCGTTCCTGGAGCGCTACGTCAACGTGGTGCTGAGCCTAGCCTCATCGATGATCATCGCGCGCCTGCTGACGCCGTCGGAGGTGGGCAAGTTCTCGTTGTGCGCGGCAGCACTGTCGGTGGCCGCGACGATGCGCGACTTCGGCATCTCCGAATACATCCTGCAGGAAAAGGACCTCACGCAGGCCCGAATGCGCGCGGCCTTCGCCGTGGCCATCGCCACGGCCTGGCCCGTCGGGCTGGGGGTACTGTTCGGCCGCCACTGGATCGCCCGCTACTACGCCGAGCCGGAGCTGGCCGCGATCATCGGCATCCTGTCGATCAACTTCCTGATCCTGCCCTTTGCGACCTCGGCCTTCGCGTTGCTCAACCGCGAGATGGCCTTTCGCAAGGTCTTCTTCATCCAGACCTCGGCCACCGTGGTGCAGGCCGTGGGGGGTGTGCTGCTGGCGGCGCTGGGGCACGGCGCGCGCAGCCTGGCCTGGGCCTCGGTGGCGGGCATCGCCGTACAGGTGCTGGCCTGCACGGTGGCCAGGCCCCGCAATTCGCTGATATGGCCCAGTTTTCACGGCGCCTACAGCGTCTTCCGATACGGGTCCATGGCCGTCACCGGGCGCGTGATCGACACGGCTACGGGCAATGCGCACGAGTTCATCATCGCCCGGATGTTCGGCTTTGCCGAGTTGGGGCTGTTCAGCCGGGCCATGGGCCTGATCGAAATGTTCTCCAAGAACGTCACCTCGGCCATCGCACGCGTGGCCACGCCTGCCATGGCCAACGCCCACCGCGACCAGCGCCACTTGGCGGAGTGGTTCGCGATGGGCACGGCCATCTACACTGGAGTGGCCTGGCCGTTCTTCGCCTGCCTAGCGATCGCCGCGCCCGAGATCCTGCAGGTCATCTTCGGGTCGCAGTGGGGCGCGGCGGCAAAGCCGGCCACACTGCTAGCCGTCAGCATGTTACCCTCGTCGCTGTATGCGTTGAGCGCGTCGGCGCTGGCAGCGATGGGCCAGGTGCAGCGGCGCCTGGCGATCTCGATCCAGTTCAGCCCGGTGCACGTGGCCGCGTTACTGGCGGCGGCGCTGCTGGGTGGATTCCAGGCGCTGGCCCTGGCCTGGAGCCTGACGCACGTGGTGCTGCTGCTGTTGCACAGCCGGCAGTTGCGGCTGGCGATGGGCGCCACCCTGGGCCAACTCTACGGGCCCTGCGCTGGCAGCGCCGTACTGGCCCTGGCCACCGGGACCGTGCAACTCGGCACCTCGCTGCTGTGCCGCGCGCAAGGCTGGCCGGCCATCTTCACGCTGGCCGCAGTCCTGACAGCGGGCCTGGCGTCATGGGCCGCCGTGGTGCAATGGCTGTCGCACCCCATCAAGGCCGAGTGGCTGCGACTGTGTGCCGGCATCCGCGGTCGGCTGCTGCACCCCAGGCAGGCAGGCTGATGTCGGGTGCCGGTGGCTACTTGTGGGCTTCGAGGTTGAGGCTGACGGGGTACGCCTTGCCCTTGTAGGTCATCGAGCGGCCGGACCAGTCGGGTAGCGAACCGTAGGCATCGCAGCCGTGCTGCCACGGTCGAGGCGAGCGGAAGCCGGCCTCGCGCATCAGCCGCCCCAATTCGGCGGCATTGAAGGCGCAGAAGTGGAAGTTGAAGGCGTAATCCTGGTCGCCCATCAGCGGCTGCTGCACGCTTTGCATGTCGTGGCCGCTGTCCAGGTAGGTCTGCACCAGCAGTTCGAAGTCGGGGACCGAAACCCGCAGCAGGCCGCCGGGCCGCAACACGCGGTGCCACTCCTTGAGCACCTGGGGCACTTGGCGGCGGGGCACATGCTCCAGGCAGTGGCTGCTGTAGATCATCGCCACGGAACCGTTGGCAAAGGCACGGAGGTCGTCGATGCCCTGCACCCGGTGAACGTGCTTGCGGGGACGGACATCGATGTTGATAAAGCCGGGCTGGTCGATGTCGCCGCAGCCCAGGTGCAGGCGCATCTCACCGGCCGGATAGGCCGGCCGCGCAATCCTCCAGCGAAGCCACCGCTGCCAGTCGTTGACGGTCTCCGCAACGGCCAGAAGCCCAGGTGCGAAAGACAGTGCCCGTCTCAGACCCATTCCGCAACCCCAGCTCTGGAGTGACGTTGCAGCACGTTGACCTAAACCGCCACGCGTTCGGCGCTCGCACTGTCCGACAGGTGCGACTCGATGCCGGCCAGCGCGGTATCCCACGAAAACCATTGCTGCGCCAGGTCCAGCGACCCCACGCGCAGCCTGACGCGCAGGCCGGCATCGTCCATGACGCGCCCTACCGCCTCGCACAAGGCCCGCGCATCGGCCGGCGGACACAGCAGCACGTTGTGGCCGTTGACGAAGGCCGGTTCGTGGCAGTTCGGCGTGGTGGTGATCAGCGGCAGACCCAACCCGGCCACCACGGCGATGCTGCTGCGACGCAGTTCTGCACCATCGTCGAAGGGCAGCACGGCAATATCGGCAGCCAGCAGGTCCTCGGCCACCGATTCCGCCCCGGCGGCATAGCCCTCGGCCCAGACCACATGGTCGGCAAGGCCCGATGCGGCCGCGCCCGCAGCCAGCGTGGCCTCATAGGGCGTGAGCCGGGGCTCTCCGGGCCGCGCCGAGGTACGGCCGCCGCCGGCCATCAAAAGGCGCACGGGGCGGCCGGCGCTCACCAGTCCGGCCAGCGCGGCCAGCAGGGTCTCGACACCCTTGCCGGGATAGACGAAACCGAAATAAGCCAGCAGGCAGGCGCCATCGGGGGTGCGCAGACGCTGCCGCGCACGAGTGCGCGCCGCATCGTCGAACGATGCGGGCCGGCTGACAAGCGGCGGGGGCGGGATGACGAACCCGCGGTCCCCAAGGCCCGGCGCGTGCGGTCGAAGATGCTGCAAGATGGTGGGGCCCAGAGCCGCCACGGCGTGGGCGTCGCGCAGCAGGCTGCCATAGCCGTAGTCCAGGCCCTTCGGGCCGGCGAGAATCGCCGCGAGCTTGCGCAAGGCCCGCACAGTCCTCCCGCGGATGTAGGGCGCGCGATGGATTTCCACCAGCACCACCAGCCGCGCCGCCGGCAGGCACCATCTCAGCCATGTGGGCAGGAAGGTGATCATCGGATGATCGTCGAAGAGTCGGGCGGTGTAAATCAGCACTACCCCTTCGGCACGGCTGTGCCGAAGGTATCCCAGAAGCCTGGGAAGATCGCGCCAACGCCAGCCTGCCATGCCTTGCACGGGGCCCGAAGCTGCCGTAGCCGGCTGTGCATGACGGTCATGCGTGACTAGCGTCACCGAGTGGCCGCGCGCCGTGAGCTGGCGGGCGATCTGCTGGCCGTGCTCGGCCTCGCCCTCGGCCGCAGGCGGGAGGGACGGCGAGATCAGCAGGACTCTCATGCCACAGGGGCGGCCTTCGAGGCAACGCAGCGCATGCACTGAGCTTAACGGCCCGGCAGCCCCGAAATGGCCGTCGATCATCACGGTTATCGGCCCTATCCACGGGGTTGCCGTGTCGAACACTCCGTAGGCGTGCACCGCGTCACGCGGGCCGCCCGGACCGGATCGCCGATTCCACCCAGTACCTTCGGATAGTGGTAATCCCTCATACGTCGGGGGGCTGGAGCTTCCGAAAAGGTCACAGGCGTTTCCGATCTGCAATTCACCTTCCCACGCATACCAAACAAGGACCCACGATGCGCAAGCTCGACCTCAAATCCACCCTGATGATCGGTGCCATGGCCGCCGCCGCGACGCTGGCCACCGGCACCGCGTCGGCCCAGATGCACGCCATGGTCCCCACGCAGGTGCTGAGCCGCAACCATCTGCAGGCCCACAAGGCGGATCTCGAGGCCATGATCACCGACCTGTCCAAGGTCCAGTCGCCCAACGACGCCAAGAACTACGAGGGCTACCTCAACGGCCAGATGGACAAGTACGTCACCAACCACAAGGCCCTGCACCACGTGGCCATGACGAACTTCGCCAACCTCAAGGCCAAGGGTGTTGTCGACCCGGCCCAGAAGAGCGTGGCCGACGAGACCGAGAAGCTGAGCGAAACCCATTTCCCGAAGCTGGCCAGCGAGATGGAGCGCGTGGAAAAGCTGAACCCCGGGCTGAAGAAGAACTTCGACACCCTGCGCAACCTGGACTGAGCGCAGCCCGAGCCGGCCTTCGCCCGAATCCCTCAGCCTAACGATCCATCAGGACCTTACCCATGAAGCTCCATTCCTTCTTCGCCAAGACCGCCATCGGCCTGGCCGCCGTGCCACTGCTGGCCGTCGCCCAGAGCACCACCAACACCGTCAGCACATCGGGCGGCTCGGTCACGGCCACCAGCACCACCAACTTCGGCAGCGGCGTCAGCAGCACCACCGAGTGCACGGTCGGCACCACGGCCACGGGCAGCGGCAGCGTCAGCAACAACACGGTCAGCGGCAGCGCCAGCGTGGGCAGCGGCGCGACCTGCTCCAACTCCACCGGCTATTCCGACCCCAACGGCTACATCCAGCTGGACACCAGCTGCTCGACGGGCAATTTCGCCAACGCCCAGGGCGTGGCCGGCGCGGGCGGCCTGTCGATGTGCGCTGATGCCAGCTCGGGTTCCTCCTGCAGCGTCGGGGTCTCCGGCGGCGGCACCAGCAACTACGGCGGCGGCGGCGGCTCGGCCGGCGTCAGTGCGGGCGGAGAAGGGATCGGCGCCTGCGGCGGCGTGACCTTCACCGGCGGCGTGGCCACCATCCAGTATTGCGGCTCGCTGGCCTTCGACGTGGGCGTGGACTTCTGCCTGAACGGCAGCGTCAACTACGGGAACGTCATCGGCCGCATGGAGCCCTTTGCCTCGCGCGCCGTGGCGCAGGCGGCCAAGTGCGCGGCATCAGGCACCGCGGCCAAGGACTGCGCGTTCACCACCGGCGACCTGATGGCCAACGCCGCAGCGCCGTACTATGGCCGCGCCAAGGACTTCTTCAACAGCAACAAGCAGTTCGTGGCCGGCCCGGCCGTGGCCGTGTGGAAGGACGCCAAGTCGGTGAACTACCGCGCCACCAACTACGCCAAGTCGGCCGCCAAATACACCGGCAGCAAGCTGACGGGCACCTACTACAACGCTTCGGGCCAGGTGCTGAACGCAGCCAACCAGATCGTGGACGTGGCAGGCATCACCAAGCAGGCGGCCGAGCAGGCCGGCGCCACCATGGGCAAGGGCATCAACTACGCCGCCAACACGGTGGCCGGTGGTGCGACCAACGTCGCCAACACGGTCGCCAGCGGCGTGACCAGCACGGCCAGCACGGTGGCCGGCACCGTCTCCAGCGGCGTGAGCTCGGCGACCAAGTCGGTCTCCAAGGCTTTCAAGAAGTGGTGATCGCCAGGGGCTGAAGCCCTTCTGTTCACGCCGGCCACGGCGTGGCAGCGGCGGCCGCAGCCAGGCGCCGCGCGAGGCGCCCATCCAGATCGGCCGGTGCCAGCAACAGCTGCCACCGGCCGATGTCGTTTCCGGCGCAGCCCAGCAGTTCGTCGGCGGTGGGCACCTCGGGCAAGCCTGGCAGCCGCACGCGTTCGGCCACGGCCCAGAGCTGCACGTCGCCACGGCGGTGGGCGGCCACCGGGCCGTCCAGCCAGCCCGCGGTCTCGTCGTGTGACATCGCCTGCCAGCGCGGCCCGACGCACAGCCCCGCGGTCTGCAGCGCCAGGGACAGCCGGGCGCCAGCCAGGGCGGGCAGCAGCTGCGCCGTCCCCCGGAAGTCGACCGGGTCGGCGCGGCCCAGGCCCAAGGCGCCCAGCAGGCGCAGGGCCGCCGCGTGCGCGTGCACGTCCGACCCGTCCATACCGCAGCGCCAGGGTGTGGCCGCCGACTGCGCGGCCTGAAGAACCTGTGGCCAAGCCCGCACCGGGTCGACCGCGGCCAAGCGCGGCATGAAGCGATCGGCCATCAGGACCAGCGGTGTCCGGGCCAGCGCGGCCAGCGTCTGCAGGCCGGGCATCGTCACGCTGGCTGCACCCCCAGGGCACGAGGCAGCCCCGTCCGTGGCGCCCTGCCAGGACGCCGCCAGCACCAGCCGGGTAGCCCCTCGCGCCTGGCGACACCAGGCCAGTGCATCGGTGCCTGGCGGCAGGTCCAACACCGCCACGGCGTGGCCGAGCCGGGCGCTCCAGCGCGAGGCCCAGCCTCGGGCCGCGGCCTGGCTGCCACTGCCCGGCACGGCCACCACGCCGAGCTCCACCACCGAAGCGCCACGGCCCGTTGCCGCCGCGCCCGCCTGCAAGGCCGCCCCCAAGGTCGGCGGGCCGAGCAGAAGCCCTTGCACCAGGCGACGGCGGCCGAAGGCCACGCCCGCCGTGAGCGTCCGGCGCTCAGGCGGCATAGCGCCCCGGCGACACCACATCCAGCGGGTCGAAAGCCCGCTTCAGCCGCACCATGACAGCCGCGCTGTCATCGACCGGCGGCGGCAACAGGCCGAAGGACTGCACGCCCAGCCGGTAAGGCAGGTGGCCCTGCGAGATCAGCCACTTCATGACGGCGTGGTGGCAGGCCATGGCCCGCTCGTCCTCGCCCGGCAGCGCCAGGTCGACCATGAGCGCCACGTAGACATCCAGCAAGCGGGGCGAGGTCGGGTTCAGGCCGATGTTGGGCTCCAGGCCATGCTGGCGAACGCGGCGTTCGATCTCGGCGAGCACGGGCGCGGCCGTGGCGCCCAGCAGGGGCAGCGAAGGGCACAGCCAGATCACGCCGCAGCGGTCGCGATCGGGGTCGAGGTCCTCCAGGGCGGGCAGTGCGCCCTTCTTGCGCCAATAGGCGCTGAAGACGTTGGCGCCGGTGGGGTTGCCGGGCTCCAGGGGCGCGCGCTCGGCCGGCGTCAGCTCGCTGTCGCGCAGCACGTCCAGGGCCAGCGAGCACGGCTCGAGCAGACGTTGCACCTCGGCCATCAGGGCTTCGACGATGCGCTCGGTGGCGCCCTCCACCGTGACCGAGACATACCAGGGCTCGGCGCCCTCGGTGGCGCCGATATCCAACGGCAACCGGGGCGCCTGTTCCCAGGGAAAGTGACCATCCCGGGCGCGCATCTTGTAGCTGTTCCACAAGGTCACTGCATTCGGATAGAGGACTTGGCTCTGGACCAGTTGCCGAACGGCGTCCAGCGCCGGGCCGAGGGTGGCCGTGGAGGCTACCGTGGCAATCACCAGCCGCCACGTGGCGGGGCGCTGCGCCAGCCAGATCGTGGCCCGCGTGACGACGCCGAAGCTGGACTGCGCCATGAGCTCCGTCAGCGACGGCCCCACGCCGGTCCGGGACAGCCTGGCCGTGCCCGCCTGCGCGTAGCGGTCGAAGCCCGTGTGGATGACCTCGCCACCGGCCAGCATCACCTCCAGGGCCGCCATGTGTGCGGCACGGTCGCCCAGCGGGCCATCGCCACCGCCGCGTTCCAGTGCATTGCCGATCAGGCTGCCATAGGCCGGCCCGCCTGTTACCGAGCAGTAGAACGGTGACCGCTGCGCCTTGAGATAGGCCGCGGCCTGCGCGAAGTGCACGCCGGGCTCCACGGTGAGGGTGCCCAGTTCGGCGTCGTGATGCAGGATGCGGTTCATGCCCGAGAGGTCCAGCAGCGCGCAGTCGTCGGCTGCCGGCAGGCGCGAGCCCAGGCCCCAGTTGCAGCCACGGCTGTAGGGGTAGACCGGATGGCGCGTGGCCTGGGCGATGCGAAGGATCTCGCGCACCTGTTCGGGTGCGTCCGGCGCCAGGATGGCCGTGATCCGCCGCGGCCAGCCGAACGTGGCCGTGGCGGCCCGCGCCAGCTCGGCCGGCGCCGTGCGAACCCTGCCGGCCGGCAGCACCGTGCGCCACCGGTCGAGAGCAGAAACCATGTGTGTGTGTCCCAAGCTTGCGGAGCCGGTGCCGGGGCCAGGGTTGTCCCGTCCGATATCCATCCGGCATTTGAACACCTCGCCGCCCCGCACCGCCCGCTGCGGGTCCGCGGGTCAACGCTTCTTCAGGGCTTCCAGGTCGGCCGGCGTATCCACTGCCAGCAGCACGCCGGGGTCGTCCAGCTCCAGGCCTTGTGCCGGGTAGCGGGCCATCAGGCGGCGGGCGCCTTCGTCCCCGCGCAACTGGATGAGCTCGGAATAGAGCTCGGCGGCAAAGGCGACAGGGCTGCCGCGGCGGCCGCGGTATTGCGCGAAGACCACGGCGTGCTGCTCCAGGCCCGCAGCCACGGCCAGCATGGTGCCGGGGCGCACCAGCGGCATGTCGCCCGGCAGCACCAGCCATCCGGGGGCTCCCGAGCGCTCTGCCACCCCGGCCGCGATGGCCGCGCCCATGCCCAGGGCGGCCTCGGCTTCGTCCAGCACGACGATGTCTCGGGCGGCCAGCTGCTGCGCCACCAGGCTCGCCAGCGCGGCCGTCGTCACCACCACGACGGGCAGTTGCGACTCGACCGCGCGTCGCAGGGTCGAGCCCAGCACGGTGCCTTCTTCGAAGGGCTGTGCGAGCTTGTTCAGCGGCCCGCCGAAGCGGGTGCCTCGGCCCGCAGCCGGCACGATGATCGCGGGGCGGATTCGCATCTGTTCTTCTTCGGCCTGCCGCGTTCGGCTCCCGCCGCGCGCGGGTCCGGGCCGTGCTCCTGTAGCGCGAGGATGCGGGGCCATTCCTGCCGCACAAAGAGGGGGTTCACTTACGTCCAATCACCTACGGCGTTCCCCGTAAGGGATTGCTCCCGTTCGGCAACATGTCGTCACATCCTGAGGGGTGAGGCGACGTTCCTATACTCCAACGATGGATATCGCCAGCCTGCGCAAGAGCTACGAGAAGGACGAACTCGACGAATCGGCGTCGGCCGCCGATCCATTTGCCCAGTTTCAGCGCTGGTTCGAGCAGGCGCTGTCTGCCGAACTGCCCGAGCCCAATGCGATGACGCTGGCCACGGTGGGCGCCGACGGCCGGCCATCCACCCGCGTGGTCCTCATCAAGGGTTACGACGCGCGGGGGCTGGTCTGGTACACGAACTACGCCAGCCGCAAGGGCCGCGAACTGGCCCACCACCCCTTCGCGGCCTTGCAGTTCCACTGGGTGGAGCTCGAACGGGTGGTGCGCGTCGAAGGCCGCGTGGAGAAGACCTCCGACGCGGAGTCCGACGCCTACTACGCCAGCCGCCCGCTGGATTCGCGCCTGGGGGCCTGGGCCTCGCCCCAGAGCGAGGTGATCTCTTCGAGGGCCGTGCTGGTGGGCAATGCGGCCAAGGCCGCCATGCAGCACGCCCTGAGCCCGCCACGGCCACCGCACTGGGGCGGCTACCGCCTGATGCCCGATGCCTGGGAGTTCTGGCAAGGCCGCAAGAGCCGCCTGCACGACCGCCTGCGGTACCGGCAGGAGGGCAACGCCTGGATCCGCGAGCGCCTGGCGCCCTGACCCCGCCGCCCGCCGATCAGCCCGGTGCCGGCGGTCCGGGCACCAGCACCTGGCGCACCTCGCGCTGCGGGAAAGGAATCTGCACACCGGCCTCGTCCAGCGTGCGCAGGACGGCCAGGTTCACCATCGACCGCACATTGCCTTGCCCATTGTGCGGGTCGGCAATCCAGAACGCGATGGTCAGCTCGAGCCCATCGGGCGCGAAGCTGGACAACAGCGCCGCGGGGCCTGGCTGGGCTTCGACCCGCGGTACCGCAGCCACGGCCTGGACCAGCTTGGGCATCAGGGCCTCGAGGTCGGTGCCGTAGGCCACCTGCACGAGGGTGGTCAGCAGCACCTGCGGATCGGCCAGCGATGAGTTCTCGACCCGCTGCGTGATCATCATCTCGTTCGGAACGATCGCTTCGCGGCCATTGAGCGCGCGGATGACGGTGTAGCGGGTGGTGATGTCCGTGATGCGGCCTTCGAAGTTGTCGACCTTGACCATGTCGCCGATGCGCATGGCGCGCTCGGCCAGGATGACGAAGCCGCTGATGTAGTTGGCCGCCAGCTTCTGCAGGCCGAAACCGATGCCCACCCCGAGCGCGCCGCCCAGCACGCCGAGCGCCGTGAGGTCGATGCCGGCGGCTTCCAGGGCGAACAGCAGGCCCACGAACAGCAGCAGCGCGCGCAGCGCATTGGCCGCCATCTTGCGCACCGAAATGTTGTCGGTGGCGTCCTTCAGCAGCCGCCGCTCGAGTTCGGAAGACACCCACAACGCCAGCACCAGCACGAAGATGGCGGTGAAGACCCCTTCGATGATGTTGCGCACGCTGACCTGCGTGGTGCCGAACTTCCAGCTGATGTTGTCCAGTTCCTGCAGGATCAGCGGCAGCACCCCGCTGATCCACAGCACCACGCCGATCCAGGCCACCCAGGACAGGCTGCTTTCGAGCCGGCGCATCAGGTCGGAGGCGGGGAACGCGCTGCGCAGCACCCGCACCGTCAGCCGGATGGCGGCCAGCGAGACCAGGATCGGCACCACCAGGCGGAACACGGCGATGGGAATCAGGCCCATCAGGAGCCACCGGGCGAGCAAGGCCAGCAGCAGGGCCAGCGCGGGGAAGAGCACGCCATCGACCACGCCTTCGCCGAACCAGATCGAGCCCGGCTGGGGCGTGGCGCCCCGCAGCAGGCGCACCAGGGCCCAGGCCGCCAGCAGGCAGCCGGCCACGGTGATGATTTCGATGAGCGCCGTCGGGCGCAGCAGCCCCTGGAAAAGCTGCTGCAGCTCGCCGGCCGAGAGCGTGCGCGTCATCCGGCCCGGACTTCAGGCCACGCCGGCGAGCACCCGCAGGTGGGCTGCCACGCTGCGCGCCAGGGCATCGAGGTGATAGCCGCCTTCCAGGCAGGAGACGATGCGGCCCTGCGCGTGGCGGTGCGCCACGTGCACGAGCTTCTGGGTGATCCAGGCGTAATCGGCCTCGACCAGGCCGAGCTGGCCGAGCTCGTCTTCACGATGGGCGTCGAAGCCCGCCGAGATGAAGATCATTTCCGGTGCGAAGGCATCCAGCGCGGGCAGCCACATGGCTTCGATGACCTCGCGCACGGCCGGGCCACGGGTGTAGGGGTCCAGCGGCACGTTGACCATGTTCGTGCCCTTGGGCACCGCGCCGCTGTAGGGGTACAGCGGGTGCTGGAAGAAGCTGCACATCAGCACGCGGTCATCGCCGGCGACGATGTCTTCGGTGCCGTTGCCGTGATGGACATCGAAATCGACGATGGCCACGCGCTGCAGGCCGTGCACGTCCAGGGCGTGTCGTGCCGCCACCGCGACGTTGTTGAAGAAGCAGAAACCCATGGCGGCGTCGCGCGTGGCGTGGTGGCCCGGCGGGCGCACGGCGCAGAAGGCGGTCTCGGCATGGCCGCCGATCACGGCGTCGGTGGCGGCCACGGCGGCGCCCGCTGCCCGCAGCGCGGCGGCCAGTGTGTGCGGGCCGGCGATGGTGTCGGGGTCCAGCGCCTGCGAAGCGTTCTCGTCGCGCAGGTGCTGCAGCAGGTCGTGCAGCTCGTTGACGTGGTGGGCGCTATGTGCGCGCTCGAGTTGCTCACGGGTGGCCAGGGGGGCGTCGTGGAACTCCAGCGCAATGTCCACCCCCGTGGCCAGCAGGTAGTCGGTGATGGCGTCGAGCCGCGCCGGACACTCGGGATGGCCGGCGCCCATGTCGTGCAGTCGGCACTCCGGATGGCTGTAAAAGGCGGTACTCATCGACGCATGGGTCTCCGGCAATTCGGGTATGGTCCCGCGCATGGATCTCCCCTATGCACGGCAGCTCTCGCGGCTGGTAGACCAGATTAGCACGATCGTCGTGGGCAAACGCCAGCAGATCGAGGACTGCGTGGCCTGCGTGATGGCAGGCGGACACCTCCTGATCGAGGACGTGCCCGGCGTGGGCAAGACCACCCTGGCCCACACGCTGGCGGTGTCGCTCGGGCTGGAATTCCGCCGGGTGCAGTTCACGGCCGACCTGATGCCCAGTGATCTGATCGGCGTCAGTGTGTTCGAACGCGCCCGCGATGCCTTTGTCTTTCATCAAGGCCCGGTATTTGCCCAGGTCTTGCTGGCCGATGAGATCAACCGCGCCGGGCCCAAGACCCAGAGCGCGCTGCTCGAGGCGATGGAAGAGCAGCAGGTGTCGGTCGAGAACGAGACCCGCCCCCTGCCCAAGCCCTTCTTTGTGATCGGCACGCAGAACCCGAGCGACCAGCTGGGAACCTACCCGCTTCCCGAGAGCCAGCTCGACCGCTTCCTGATGCGCATCACGCTGGGCTACCCCGACCGCGCAGCCGAACGCGAGCTGCTGACTGGCGGCGACCGCCGCCATGCGGTGCTGCAGTTGCAGCCCGTGATGACCGTGCCCGAGCTGCAGGCCACCCAGCAGGCCGTGCTGGCCGTGCGCGCCGCCGGCCCGCTGCTGGACTACCTGCAGGCCCTGATCGCCGCGACGCGCTCGGGGGCCTGGTTCAGCGAAGGGTTGTCGCCGCGCGCCGGCATCGCCGTGCTGCGGGTGGCCAAGGCCCGCGCGCTGATGGCCGGGCGCGATTACGTGGCCCCCGACGACATCCAGGCCATCCTGCCGCAGGCCATCGCCCACCGCTTGCAGCCCGTCACGGGCGCAGGCCGCGGGCCCATCGAGCAGGTGCGCGCGATGGTCGAGGCCACGCCCATCCCGTGAACGGGGCGGCGCCCAGGGCCGAGCCCGCAGGGGGTCTTCGCCCGCCGGCCGGCGCCCCAGCCCCGGCACCCGGGCTGCTGGACGTGCGCGGCCACTTCCGCCGCTGGCTGCAGTCGCGGCTGCCGCGCACCGACAACTGGACGCTGGGTCAGCGCAACATCTACATCCTGCCCACGGCGTCAGGCTTCACCTTCGCCCTGACGCTGCTGGTGATGCTGGTGGCTTCGATCAACTACCAGCTCAACCTGGGTTATGCGCTGACCTTCCTGCTGACCGGCGCGGCGCTGGTGTCGATGCACATGACGCACAGCAACTTGCGCGGCCTGACGATGCACCTGCGGCCGCCCGCGCCGGGCTTTGCGGGCGAGACGGTGCTGCTGGAGGTGGTGCTGACCAACCCCGGGCGCCAGCGCCACGGCCTGGCCCTGCGCTTCGACGCCGCGGCCAGCGCGGCCACGCCGATGGCCTGGTCGGATGCACCGGCCGGCGGGCAGGCCCAGGTCCACCTGAGCCTGGTGCCGTCGCACCGCGGCTGGCATGCCGTGCCCACGCTGGTGATGGACACCGTGTTCCCCTTCGGCCTGTTCCGCGCCTGGACGGTCTGGCGACCGGCCTCGCGCGTGCTGGCCTGGCCCCGTCCGGAAAGCCCCCTGCCCCCGCTGCCCAGCGCAGCCACCGCCAGCGCGGGCGAAAGGCCCGAGCGCCGCAGCGCGGGCAGCGAAATGGACGGCGTGCGCCCCTGGCGCCGCGGCGACAGCATGCGCCAGGTGGTATGGAAGAAGGTGGCGCGCAGCGGCCAACTGGTGAGCCGCGAAACCTCCGGCAGTGCCCAACGTGAGCTCTGGCTGCAATGGACCGATGCGGCCACGGGCGGCGATGTCGAAAAGCGCCTGTCTCGCCTGGCGGGCTGGCTGCTGCGGGCCGACCAGGAGGGCCTGGCCTACGGCCTGCGCCTGCCGGGCCAGGAGCTCGAACTGGGCCACGGTGACGCCCATCGGCGGCAGGCCCTGGAAAGGCTGGCACTGTGGTCCTGATGCGCCCTTGGGCCGAGCGCATCGCCCACCTGCCGCGCGACACCCGGGACACCCTGTTCCTGCTGTCCGTCATCGCCTGCACGGTGGCGCCGCACCTGCTGCACCTGCCTCTTTGGTGCGGCGCCATGACGGCCCTGCTGCTCGCCTGGCGCGCCAGGCTGGCGGTGACGGGCAGTGCCCTGCCTGGCCGCTGGACGATCACCGCCCTGCTGGCCGTCGCCGCGGGCCTGACGCTGTGGGGCGAACGCACCCTGCTGGGCAAGGAAGCCGGCATCACGATGCTGGTGGTGCTGATGGCACTGAAGACCCTGGAGCTGCGCGCCCGGCGCGATGCCCTGGTGGTGTTCTTCCTGGGCTTTTTCCTGGTGCTGACGCATTTCCTGTATTCGCAATCGCTGGGCACCGGGCTGTGGCTGCTGGTTTCGGTCTGGGCGCTGCTGACGGCGCTGGTGCTGGCGCACATGCCCGTGGGCCGGCCGCCGCTGGTGCAGGCCGGCGCGGTAGCGGCACGCGCTGCGGGCTGGGGCGCGCCCTTGATGCTGGTTCTGTTTTTGCTGTTCCCGCGCATCGGGCCTCTGTGGGGCCTGCCGCAAGATGCCTCGGCCCGCACGGGGCTGTCGGGCTCGATGCGGCTGGGCGGCGTGGCCAGCATCGCCGAGGACGACGCCATTGCCCTGCGGGTGCGCTTCCTCGATGGCGTGCCGCCGCAGGGTGCCCTGTACTTCCGCGGCCCGGTGCTCGGGCGCTTCGACGGCCGCGAGTGGACCCGCACCCTGCCCACCGTGCCGGCGGCCCAGCGGCCCCAGCTGAACCTGGAGGTGCGGGGCCCCGCCGTGCGCTACGAGATGACGCTGGAGCCCAGTCGCACCCCCTTGCTGCCGCTGCTGGAGATGACGCCGGATGACGATGCCACCGGCCCGGCGCTCGAAGGCTGGATGCTCACCCTTCGCAGCGACGGCCAGTGGCAGGCCGACCGCCCGATCAACGAGCGCATCCGACTGAAGGCCACTGCCTGGCTGGACCACCGTCATGGCCCCCGCCAGCCGGTGGCCGGCCTGCGCGACCTGCTGGCCTTGCCGGCGGGCTCGAGCCCGCGCACGCTGGCCTGGGCGGCCGAGCTGCGCCGACGCCCGGACCTGGCCGGGGCCAGCCCGCAGGCGCTGGCCGAGGCGGTGCTGCAGCACATCGGCAACGGGGGCTTCACCTACACCCTGGAGCCGGGCAGCTACGAGGCCGACGCCGATCCGCTGGACGCCTTCTGGATGGACCGCAAGCTGGGCTTCTGCGAACACTTCGCCAGCGCCTTCGTGGTGGTGATGCGCGGCCTGGGCGTGCCAGCCCGCGTGGTCACCGGCTACCTGGGCACCGACCTGGCGCCGCAGAACGGCTGGTGGATCGTGCGGCAACGCAACGCCCACGCGTGGGCCGAGATCTGGGTCCCCGAGCTCGGCTGGCAACGCGTGGACCCGACGGCGGCGATCTCACCCGACCGCGTGCAGCGCGGCCGCAGCCTCTCACCGCCGCCGGGCTTCGTGGCGGGCGCCTTCGGCAACCTCAGCCCGGCCCTCGCCACCCAGCTGCGCAACCTCTGGGAAGGCATGAACAACCAGTGGAACCAGTGGGTGCTGAACTACGCCAGGGGCCAGCAGTTCGACCTGCTGCGCAGCCTGGGCATCGACGCACCCGACTGGCAGGACCTGGCCACCGTGCTGATCGGCCTGCTGTGCACGGGGTCGCTGGCCGGTGCGGCCTGGGCCTGGCAAGACCGCCGCCGCCAGGACCCCTGGCTGCGGCTGCAGGCCCGCGTGCAAGGCCGGCTGCAGGCCCTGGGCGTGGCCGTGCTGCCGCACCACCCGCCGCGCACTCGGGCCGAACGGGTCCGTGCGGCGCTGGGTGCCCGCGGTGGGCCGCTAGCCGATCTGCTGGAAACCCTGGACCACCAGCGCTACGCGGCCGCGGCGCCGGCCGGCGGCGTGCCGCACGGCTGGTGGCGCGCCTTCAGGGCCGCGGCCCGGGCCGTGCCGCGCAGCCCACTCCCCAGCGGCGCTATCGGCCCAGCAAGCCCTTGAGCTTGTCGCCCAGCTGCTGCCGCGCCCTGTCCTTGGCCTGGCCGAGTTGCTGCTCGAGCTTCTGCTGCGCCAGGTCCTTCATCAGGTCACCCAACTCGATCTTCCAGCCGATGGCGGAAAAGGGCCCGCTCAGCCGCACCGGGATCGTCTCCCCGCGCAGTGCCTGAAGCTCCGGCCCGCCCTGGCCCTGCAGGCTGGGCACCACCGTGGCCTTGACCAGGTAATCCAGGCGGCCCTGGCCGATGTCGATGTCGCCGCTGCCCGCCAGGCGCAGCAGCGGCGACTTCGCCAGCAGGTCGTCGTTGTGCGCGATGCCGTGCGCGATGGTCAGGGTCGCGCCGAGCTCGCTGAAGTCGGTGACATCGGCCTGCGAGCCCGCGCCGCTGTGGCTGGCGCCGCCCAGGCCGATGCGGTCCTTCAGGCCGCGCAGCGTCTGCCCGATGTTGAAGCCGCGCACGGCGCCTTCGCGCAGCTCCAGGCGGGCCCGGCCGGCCAGCGCCTTCTGCAGCGCCGCGGGGGTCGCGCCTTCGGCATGCACGTCGATGGACACCGTACCGCGGCCGGTCAGCGGGTCCTTGCCGGTCAGGTCCTGCAGCAGCGGGCCGATGTGCACATCCGTGAACTGGTTCTGCAGGCTGAACCGAGCCGGCGCTCCGGCCTGCACCTCCGCGCTGCCCGACAGGCGGCCCTGGTACAGCTCGGCGGCAATCGGGTTGAGGACCAGCTTGCCGCCCCCTGCGCGCCAGTCGATCGCCAGCTGGCTGGCCTTCAGACCCGCGGCCTGCAGCGCACCGATGCGCAAGCTGCCACTGGCGTCCAGGCCTTGCAGGGCCGAGAGGTCGATGGGCTTGTCGGACGCGGGGCTGGCAGCCCGGCCGGGGCCCGGCGCATGGGGCCGCTGGAGGTATCGGTCGACGTCCAGCTTGTCGATCTGCGCAGCCAGCGTCAAGGCGGCAGGGGCCAAGTGGGTGGCTGCGAGCCGGGTGTCGAAGCGGCTGCCGTCCACCGTGCCTGCCAGTTCGGCCTGCGCGCTCTGCTGCTTGAAGTCCGCCTGCAGCGTGCCTTGGGCCTTCAGCGGCAAGGCCCCGCCCCTGGGGTTGGGCAGCGATGCTTCGACCGCCAGGTTCTTCACCGCCAGCTGCTCAAGGGCCGTATCGAAGGACCACGCGATGCCCAGGCTGCCCCTGACCGCCATCTCGCCCTGTTTTCCGTCCACGGCCAGGGAGGTCTGGGTGGACGACAGCCGCAGCGGCTCGGCCGTGGCCAGCAGGTCGGCCTTCAGCCGCGCCTGCGCCTGGGTGTCTCCGCGGCGGAAAGACAGCGTGGCCTCCAGCGCCTGCGGGCCGGCGGGCCCGGCACCGGCCGCGGCCCAGCGGAAGGCGGGCACCTCGGCTTTCAGGGCCAGCGGGCCCTCGGGGCTTTCCAGCGAGATCTCCAGCCCCTGCAACGACAAGGCCCAGGGCGCCAGGTCCATCTCGACGCGGCCCTTGAGTTTCAGGGCGGCGTTGCCGGTGCCGGCCAGCCGGCCTTGGGCGGCGGCCTCGAAACCGCTGATGGCCAGCCGCCGGCCGGGCTCGAACAACAGGCTGGCACCGGCGCTGACATCGGCGTCGACCTGCGGCGCGCTGGCCGCGAGGTGGCCCTTGAAGCGCACATCGCCGGCCCGCCCGGGGGCCAGGCGCCCGGTCTCGAAGTCCGCCCCCGTCAAGGCCACCCGCCGACCCGTCTGCTCATCGTCCAGGCTGAGGGCGGCATCGGTCAGGCTGACGCCCGCCACGTCCAGGCGCAGCGGGGGGCTCCCGCCGGCGCCCGACGCGGACGCGGCGCCGCCGTGTGCTTCGGGCTGGGCGGGCTGGATCAGGTCGTCGATGCTGGTGCGGCCATCCTTGAAGCGGGTGATGCGGAGCTGCAGGCCGTCCACCCGGATGCGGTCCACCACCACCTCGCCACTGAGCAGGGGCCGCAGCGCCAACGCCAGGCGGGCCGACTTGAGCGAGGCGAAAGGCGCGGGCTTGCCCTGCTCGGACACGGTCAGGCTGCCCAGTTCGACCCCGATTCGCGGGAACAGGCTCAGCTTGATCGGGTCAGCAATGGCCAGCGTGCGCTGGTGATCGCGCTGCAGGCGGTCGACGAGCGTGCCCTTCAGCGCATCGGGGTCGAAGGTGAAGGCCGCGATCAGCACGGCCGCCAGCAGCAAGGCGAGCACACCCCCGGCCACGAGCCCCGCGATCTTGAGCGTCTTTCGCATGATCGCCAGCATGCCATGGGTGGGCCGGGCGGGTGCTCCCCAGGCCCTGCGGATAATCAGCCGCATGACAGATCGCCAGCGCCGCAGCCTCAGCGGCTGGATCGCCTGGGCCGGGCTGGTGGGTATGGCCTCACCGGCCGTGGCCCGCGCGCCCAGACACCACCACGCCACCGCCACCCCGGCGTCGCAGCCGCCCTCGCCGGCCTACGGTGGCCGGACCGATGTGCGCGCCTTCGCCGCCGAAGTGGCCCAGCGGCGCGGCCTGCCGGCGGAGTGGCTGGCCACGCAGCTGGCGCAGGCGCGCCGCATCGAAGCCGTTCGCAAGCTGGTCATGCCGCCGCCCGTCGGCACGGCCAAGAATTGGGCCGCCTACCGCGGCCGCTTCATCGAACCGCGACGCATCGAGGCGGGCGTGGCCTTCTGGCGCCAGAACGAGAACTGGCTGCAGCTGGCCGAGCAGCGCTGGGGCGTTCCCGCCGAGATCATCGTCGGCGTGGTGGGCGTCGAGACCTTCTACGGCCGCATGACCGGCAACTTCCGAATCCTGGACGCCCTGGCCACGCTGGCCTTCGATTTTCCCGCCGGGCGAAAGGACCGCAGCCCTTTCTTCCGCACCGAACTGGAAGAGTTTTTCGTGTTGTGTGCCCGCGAAGGCGCCGACCCTCAGCAGGCCCGCGGCTCGTACGCCGGCGCCATGGGCCAGCCGCAGTTCATGCCCGGCAGCATCAACCGCCATGCCGTGGACCTGGACGGCGACGGCAAGATCGACCTGCAGGCCGACAGCGCCGACGTGGTCGGCAGCGTGGCCAACTACCTGGCGCAGGCGGGCTGGCTGCGCGGCCAGCCCACGCACTTCGAGGTGGCGGTGCCCGTGGACACCCCCTCGCGTGCCACGCTGCTGGCGCCGGACATCCTGCCCAGCTTCACCGCCGCGCAGATGGCTGAACACGGCGCGCGTCTGGATGAAGCCGGGCAGGCCTACGCGGGCAACCTGGCGCTGGTGGAACTGCAGAACGGCGACAGCGCGCCCAGCTACGTGGCGGGTACCGCCAACTTCTACGCCGTCACGCGCTACAACCCGTCGAGCTACTACGCCATGGCCGTGATCGAGCTGGGCCGGGCGGTGGCCCGCGAGCGCGCCGGCACGGCCCGCTGAGGCCGCGCCGTGGGCGCGCGGTCAGCCGCGCAGGCCCGCCAGGTCCAGCAGGAAGGCGTACTGGCGGGCGTATTCCGACAGCGCCTCGAAGCGGCCCGAAGCCCCGCCGTGGCCGGCTTCCATGTTGACGTGCAGCAGCAGCGGGTTGGCGTCGGTCTTGGTCGCGCGCAGCCGGGCCACGAACTTGGCCGGCTCGAAGTACTGCACCTGCGAGTCCCACAGGCCGGTGGTGACCAGCAGGGCCGGGTAGGCCTGCGCGCGGATGTTGTCGTAGGGCGAGTACGACAGCAGGTAGTCGTAGGCGGCCTTCTCGCGCGGATCGCCCCATTGCGTCCACTCATTGGCCGTCAGGGGGATCGTCTCGTCGAGCATGGTGGTCACCACGTCGACGAAGGGCACGTCCATGACGATGCCGCGGAAGGGCAGCCCGCCGGGCTGGCCGGACTGGTTGGCCACCACCCCCATCAACAAGCCACCAGCCGAGCCGCCGCTGGCATACAACCGGTCGGGCGCGCCCCAGCCGGCCACCAGCAGGCCGCGCGTGGCATCGATGAAGTCCTCGAAGCTGTGGTGCTTGTTCATCAAGCGACCGTCCTCATACCAGGCCTCACCGAGTTCGGCGCCGCCGCGCACGTGGGCCAGGGCCACCACGAAGCCGCGGTCGAGCAGGCTGGCCCGGGTGGACGAGAACTCCGGGTCGTAGGACAGGCCGTAGGCGCCGTAGCCGATCACCAGCAGCGGTGCCTTGCCGTGCGGCCGGGCCTTGTCCCGGCGCCAGGCCACGGTCACCGGAATGCGCTGGCCGTCGCGGGCGGGTGCCCACAGCCGCTCGGTGGCGTAGAGCTCGGTCTGGTAGCCGGGCACCGGGCGCGTCTTGCGCAGCAGCGAAGTGCCGTCGGCCAGGTGCAGGTCATGGGTGGCCTGCGGCAACACCATCGAGGTCACCTCATAGCGCAGGTGCGCCGCGGCCGGGTCGCAGTTCTCGCCCAGCGTGACGGTGGCCCCCGCCTGTGCCGCGATCGGGCGCGAGCCGCCTGGCCCGAGCAGCCGCACCCGCAGGTCGGCCTCCACGCGCTCTTCCACCGCGATGCAGCGGTCCATCAACACGAAGTCTTCCAGCGTGGCGTGTTCGCGGCCGGGCACCAGCGTGCGCCACAGGCTGCGCACGTCGGGCGCGCCGTCGGGGGCGCTGACCAGCTTGAAGTTCAACGCGTCTTCGTTGGTGCGGATCACCCAGCGCCCGGCCAGATGGTCGGCCGAATGGCGCACGCCTTCCTTGCGGGCCAGCACCACGCGGGGCGGTGCCATGGGCTTGCGGGCGGGCACGGCCAGCGTCTCGGCCGTGTCGGTGCCCTGCACGCTGATCACGACGTATTCGCGCGAGGCGCTTTCGCCCAGCCCGACGAAGAGGGTGTCGTCGGCTTCTTCGTACACCTTCACGTCGTCGGCGGCGGGCGTGCCCAGCACGTGGCGGTACACGAGCCCGCTCTGCAGCGTCACGGGGTCTTGCAGGATGTAGAAGACGGTGCGGTTGTCGGCCGCCCAGGCCACGTCCTCGAGCACGCCCGGCACCTCGTCGGGCAACACCTGCCCGGTCTTCAGGCTGCGAAAGCGCAGGGTGTGGATGCGCCGGCCCCCGGTGTCCTCGGTCCAGGCCAACAGCTTGCCGTCAGGGCTGGTGGCAGCCGCGCCCACCTGGTAAAAGGCCTGACCGGCGGCCCGGGCGGGCTGGTCCAGCACCACCTGCCGGGGCGCGCGGGGGTCGGGCCGCTCGGGGCCTCCGCGCTGGCGCATGAGCACGGGGTATTCGGCGCCGGACTGGTACTCGGTCCAGGTCCACCAGCCGTGGTCATAGACGGGCGGCGTGCTGTCGTCCTCCTGGATGCGCGACCGCATCTCGCGCACCAGTTGCTCTTCCAGGCCCGCCAGGGGCGCCATGGCGGCAGCGGTGAAGGCGTTCTCGGCCCCCAGGTAGGCCAGGATCTCGGGCCGCTTGGTCTTGGGGTCGTCGTCGCGCAGCCAGTGGTAGGGGTCGTCGCGCTCGCCGTGCGGGCTCTGGACGACGTGGGGCACGCGCGCGGCCACGGGCGGGCCGGCGGGCGGGGCGGCAGATGGCGTGGGCAGGATCATCGACGCGGTGGACATGCAAACAGGGGCGGACCGATGATAGGCGGCAGGTCAACCGGCCCGGTGGTGCTGGCGTTCTAGTCCCAAGCCCGGCACGAGCCGCGGCCGCTCAGCGGATTCGGAGCCTCACGAATTCGGATGCAAGGACCATGAACATGACCAAGAACCTCCTCGTTGCCGCTGTGCTGTCGACCGCTGCGGCCTTCGCCTTCGCCCAGACCCCGGCCACCCCGGCGGCTGCCGCCCCGGCCATGCCCTCTGCCACCGCCACCACCCCGGCCATCCAGACGGCCAAGGCCGGCGCCAAGAAGCACAAGAAGCACGGCAAGAAGGCGGCCAAGGCCGCAGCGAAGTGAGCCCCCGGGCTCGCTAGCGCTCGCCACCCCCCGAGGGGGTCGTCCACCTGCGGCCCGGCAAAGCCGGTTCCGCGGCGGGAGGCTTGAATGGGGCTGGTGGTGGGGCGCTATGGGAAAGAGCCGGCTTGCGCCGGCTTTTTTCATGCGGCCATGGGAACGAGGAAGTCCGTGCTGATGCCCACGCCGATGTCGTTGACGCGGTCGAGGAACTCGGTCAGGTAGGCGTGCAGGCCAGTGGCCAGGATCTCGTCGATGCGGCCGTACTGCAGGTCCGAGCGCAGGCGGCCGGCGCGGCGAAGGGTTTCGCCGCTCTGTTCGTTGGCCACGAGGGTCAGGTTCGTCACCGCCTCGTTCATGCAGGCGGCCAGCGAGCGCGGCATGTCGGGGCGCAGGATCAGCAGCTCGGCCACCTTTTCAGGGTGGATCACGTTGCGGTAGACCTTGCGGTAGATCTCGAAGCCCGAGACCGACCGCAGGATCGCGCTCCAGTGGTAAAAGTCGATCTCCATGCCTTCCTTGGAAGCTCCCGGGCCGAAGTAATCGCCACCAGCCAGGGCCTGGAACTTGACGTCGAGCAGGCGCGCCGTGTTGTCGGCCCGCTCCAGGAAGGTTCCGATGCGCAGGAAATGCAGCGCCTCGTCCATCAGCATGGTGCCCACCGTCACGCCGCGGCTCTGGTGCGAGCGAATCTTCACCCACTCGAAGAAGGCGCTCGGGTCGCGATCGAAGGCAGTCTCGCGCAGCAGGCGGTTGAACTCCAGCCAGGTCTGGTTCTGCGTTTCCCACACTTCGGTGGTCAGGGCGCCGCGCACGGCCCGGGCGTTTTCGCGGGCCGCCCGCAGGCACGCCACGATGCTGGACGGGTTGGTCTCGTCGCGCACCATGAAGTCCATGACGCTGCGCGCACTGACCTCCTGGTACTTCTGCGAGAAGGCCCAGGTCAGCTCGCTGATGGACAGCAGGCCGCGCCAGCCCTGCTCGGCCGTGTCGGCGGACTGCGGCAACAGCGAGGTCTGGTAGTTGACGTCCAGCATCCGGGCGGTGTTTTCGGCCCGCTCCATGTAGCGGGCCATCCAGAAGAGGTGGTCGGCGGTGCGTGAAAGCATGTTGAGTCCCTCGCGTCGGGGTTGGGCCTAGTCTTCCAGTACCCAGGTGTCCTTGGTGCCCCCGCCCTGCGACGAGTTGACCACCAGGGAGCCTTCCTTCAGCGCCACGCGCGTCAGGCCGCCCGGCACCATCTGCACCGTGGTGCCCGAGAGCACGAAGGGCCGCAGGTCGATGTGCCGCGGCGCGATGCCGCTTTCGACGAAGGTCGGGCAGGTGGACAGCGACAACGTCGGCTGGGCGATGTAGTTGGTGGGGTTGGCCTCGACCACCTTCTTGAAGTCGGCGATCTCCGCCTTGGTCGCGGCCGGGCCCACGAGCATGCCGTAGCCCCCCGCGCCGTGCACTTCCTTGACCACCAACTCGCCCATGTGGTCGAGCACGTACTTCAGGTCGTCGGCCTCGCGGCACAGGTAGGTGGGCACGTTGTTGAGGATCGGCTTCTCGCCCAGGTAGAACTCGATCATCTTGGGCACGTACGGATAGATGCTCTTGTCGTCGGCGATGCCGGTGCCCACCGCATTGCACAAGCTGATGTTGCCGGCGCGGTAGACATCGATCAGGCCGGCACAGCCCAACGTGCTGTCCGGACGGAAGACCTTGGGGTCGAGGAAGTCGTCGTCCACCCGGCGGTAGATCACGTCGACCCGCTTGGGACCCTGCGTGGTGCGCATGTAGACGAAGCCGCCTCGCACCATGAGGTCCTGCCCCTCGACCAGTTCCACGCCCATCTGCTGGGCCAGGAAGGCGTGCTCGAAATAGGCGCTGTTGTACATGCCCGGGGTAAGCACGACGACGGTCGGCTCGTTGACACCGGCCGGCGCCACGGCGCGCAGGGTCTCCAGCAACAGGTCGGGGTAATGGGCCACCGGCGCGATGCGGTGCATGCTGAAGAGGTCGGGAAACAACCGCATCATCATCTTGCGGTTTTCCAGCATGTAGCTCACGCCGCTGGGCACGCGCAGGTTGTCTTCCAGCACGTAGTAGTCGCCCGTGCCGTCGGCATTGCCGGCGCGCACGATGTCCACCCCTGAAATATGCGAATAGACGTTGCCCGGTACCGAGACGCCCATCATCTCGGCCCGGAACTGGGCGTTGTTCAGCACCTGCTCCGAGGGCACGATCCCGGCCTTGAGGATCTCCTGGCCGTGGTAGACGTCGTGCAGGAAGCGGTTGAGCGCCGTGACGCGCTGGCGCAGCCCGGCCTCCATGGCCGTCCACTCGTGCTTGGGGATGACCCGCGGGATCAGGTCGAAGGGGATCAGCCGCTCGGTGCCCGAACCGTCCTCGTCCTTGGCGCCGTACACCGCGAAGGTGATCCCGACGCGGCGGAAGATCATCTCGGCCTCTTCGCGCCGGGCCTGCATGGCCTCGCGCGGCTGCCGGTCGAGCCAGCGCTCGTAGACCTGGTACTGGTCGCGCACCCCCTGGGCCGCGGTGAGCATTTCGTCGAAGGCCGACTTCATGGTGTGGTGCTCCGCATTGCGTATCTCTAGCAACTCGCGTTCCGGGGTCTATCGAACCCTGCCGACTGCGATTGCTGCTGGGAGGCCGAGCCCCCCCGGGAAGAGTCGGCGCCCTGGTGCTGTACCGACCCGCTGACCCCGCTGCCTTCGACCACCCGGGTGCTGACACCCACCGACAACGTGTGCTTGCCCCCGCCGCGGATCACGCCGCGCAGGGGGGTGACATCGCCAAAATCGCGCCCCACGGCCACGCGCACGTGGCCACTGCCGGGAACGACGGCATTGGTGGGGTCCAGGTCCAGCCAGCCGTCCGCCGGCACGCCCGGCGTGCCCGGGCACCAGACCTGGACCCAGGCGTGGGACGCATCGGCGCCCTGCATCGCCGCGCCGCCCTCGGGCGCGTGGGTCAGCAAGTACCCGCTGACGTATCGCACGGGCAGGCCGAGCATGCGCAAGGCGCCGGCCATCAGGTGTGCGAAGTCCTGGCAAACGCCGCGCTTTTCGGCCCACACCTTGCGCAGCGGGGTGTCGACGGTGGTGCTCAGACTCTCGTAGGTGAAGTCGGCGTGGATGCGCTCCATCAGCTCGATGGCCGCGGCCGCCACCGCGCGGCCGGGCCGGAAGGAGCGTGCGGCGTACTCGCGCAGCACGGCCAGGCGCGGCACGAAGGGCGAAGGCAGGGCAAATTCGACATTGGGCTCGAAGGGCGAGCGCGCCACGTAGCGCAGGCCGGCGGCCACGCGGTCCCAGGGCGGCGAGCCCAGCGGCTCCAGGTCGGCAAAGCGAGGCGCCAGGCGCACCCGGCTGAAGGCCCGCACGCGCAGGTGATGGTGCGGCTGGGCCAGGCTGAAGTAGCGCTCGGCGTTGCCGTGCACGTCGATGCCGTCTCGGCTCTGGCCGGGGGCGGGCTCGATGTCCAGGTCGAAGGCGAGCAGTTGCTGGTGGGCATCGGCCAGCGGCTGCAGGTGCGCAAGATGGTGCGCGAGCGAGACCGGCGCGGCATAGTCGTACCGGGTCTCGTGGGACACCTCGAGCACGACCGTCATACCCGTTGATCCATCCCGTGGGCCAGGGTGAAGAAGCGCTCGCTGACCCGGTCGGCCAACAGCGAAGCCCGCCTGGACAGCGAGCCCGACAAGGTGCGCAGCGCCTGCGCGATGGCGGCATCGTCGGCCCCGCGCAACGATTCGAGCGTCATCCCCGAGCCCTCGGCCGGCAGCAGCGCCAGCAGCGGCTGCAGCGTGTCGGGCTGGCCCGGGAGCTTGCCGAGTTCGGTGCGCAGCCGGCGCAGCACGCCGGCGAAGGCCCGTGGGTTGGCGCTGTCCAGCACCAGCAGGTCGGCCAGGGCCAGCACGTCTTCGTGGCGCTGGTAGCGGGCACGGAAGGTGATGACGCTGTCGAAGAGCTCCAGCAGCAGCTCGATGCCGGCCACGCTGCCCAGGGCCTGGGCGTCGATGAAGGCGCGCAACCGTTCGGCCAGGCCGATCAGGCGTTCGAGCAGGCGGCCCACGGTGAGCAGGCGCCAGCCGTGGTCGCGGGTCATGCGGTCGGTCTGAGCGCCGGTGACCGCGGCCAGCTGCAAGGCCAGCCGGTCCAGCGCAGGCAGCACCTGCGCCAGGGTGGGCAGTTCGCCTTCGGGCACCTCCAGGCGCTTGGCGAAGTCCTCGCGCATCGAGCGGATCAGCCCCCAATGCTCGGACGACAGCCGCTCGCGCAGGGCCATGGATGCCCGCTCGAGCGCACTGAGGTTGTAGGCCACGCTGGCCGTGCCTTCGGTGCCGTCCACGTCGGCCAGGCCGGCCAGCACGGCGCGCTCGAACAGGTGCGAGGACTGCACCAGCGTGGGCACGCCGGCCGGCGCCAGCCCGGTCTTGACGCCGATGGCCGACAGAGCATGCATCACCGGAGGCGGCGCGTCGTTGTCGGCATCGATCAGCATCAACGTGGCGCGGGCCAGCCGCACCAGCTGCTCGGTGCGTTCGGTGTAGCGGCCCAGCCAGAAGAGGTTTTCGCCGGTCCGGCTGGCGATGGGGCGCCGCCGCTGGGCGATGTCGTCGACCTGCAGCCGCTGCGGCAGCATCGAGAAGGTGTCCACCGGGCCGTCGGTCAGCACCCAGGTGTCCAGGCTCGTGCCGCCGCGCTGCATGCTGACGCTGCCGTCCTCGCGGCGGGCCACGCGGGTCATGCCACCGGGCAGCACGTGCCAGTGGCCGCCGCCGTCGGCGATGGCGTACACACGCACCATCGCCGGGCGTGGTGTGAGGGCCCCTTCGCCCCAGATGGGCGCACGCGAAAACCGCAGCCGGCCCTGCACGCTCCAGGCATCGGGGTCTTCCTCGATGGCGGCATCGGCGGCGTCGCGCACCTGGGAGGTCCGCCCGGCGCCGGGGAAGGTGCTGCGCACGATCTTGTCGTCCAGCTGCCCCTTGGCGTTGCTCCAGGCAGCCTCTTCGCCGCACCACCACGTGGGCAGCGCAGGCAGGCGCAGGCTCTGCCCCATCAGGCGCTCGGCGATTCCGGGCATGAAGCCCTGGATCGCCGGCGACTCGAGGAAGGCACTGCCCAGGGCGTTGGCCATGACCACCGTGCCGGCACGGGCGGCCTGCAGCAGCCCGGGCACGCCCAGGGCGCTGTCGGGGCGCAGCTCCAGCGGGTCGCACCAGTCGTCGTCCAGCCGCCGCAGCACGCCATGCACCGGCTCCAGGCCTTCGACGGTCTTCAGGTACAGGCGCTCGTCGCGCACCGTGAGGTCACCGCCTTCGACCAGCGGCACGCCCAGGTAGCGCGCCAGGTAGGCGTGCTCGAAGTAGGTCTCGCTGTAGGGGCCGGGCGTGAGCAGCACCAGGCGCGGCGTGAGACTGCCGCCCTTGCTGTGCGGAATCTGGCGCGCGCTGCCTTCCAGGGTGTCGAGCAAGCGGCGATAGCTGCTGGCAATGCGCTGCACGCGCAGGTCGCGGAAGGCCTCGGGGAACTGCCGGGCGATGACCAGCCGGTTGTGCAGCACGTAGCCCAGGCCCGACGGGCCCTGCGTGCGCTGCGCCACCTGCCACCAGCGGCCGTCCGGGCCGCGCGCCAGGTCGAAGGCGACGATGAACAGGCGCAGCCCCGGCTCGCCGCCCTGCCCGCCCGGCGGTTCGGCACCCACCATCGGCCGCAGCCAGCCGGGGTGTCGCAACAGCAGCGCGGGCGGCAGCAAGCCTTCGTGCAGCAGGCGCTGAGGACCGTACAGGTCCGACAGCATGTGCTGCGACAACTCGGCCCGCTGGATGACGCCGGCCTCGATATTGGCCCAGTCGGCGGGCTCGATCAGCAGGGGCAGCAGTTCCAGCGACCAGGGCCGCGCCGACGCGCCGGGCTTGGCCGCATCGCTGAACACGTTGTGGGTGACGCCATCCAGCCGGATGCGCTGCTCGACCTGCTCGACCCGTCGGTCGAGGTCGCGGTCCACGTCGCCCGGCGACGGCGCTGGCGGCAGGGCCTGCGCAAAGCGCCGCCAGCTATCCCGCAGGCCACCGCCGGCCTCGCGCAGTTCGTCCCACACGCCCGCCTCGGCCGGCAGTGCGCGGCTGGCCAGGGTATGCGCTGCCGCGCCCCCCGGTGCCGGGGAGCGGTCGAACGGCAGCGGACTTTGGGAGGGCACGGCCCTTCAGTGTGACATCACCGCGTCACGGTTGGCGCAGGTCGATCGTGAAGGGGTGCTCCAGGCTCGGCGCCGCGGGCTTGACGTCCACCGTGCCGGGCGTGTGGCCGAAGCGGAAGAAGCGGGACAGGCGACGGCTTTCGGCCTCGTAGGCATTGACCGGGAAAGTGTCGTGGCTGCGCCCGCCCGGGTGCGCCACGTGGTAGCGGCAGCCGCCCATCGATCGGCGGTGCCAGGTGTCCACCAGGTCCAGCGTCATGGGCACGTGCACGGGGATCGTGGGATGCAGGGCCGAGGGCGGTTGCCAGGCCCGGTAGCGCACGCCGCAGACGTACTCGCCCACGCGCCCGGTGGGCTGCAGCGGCAGCGCTCGGCCATTGGCCGTGACCACGTGCCGGTTGCCGTTCAGGCCGGTGACCTTGACCTCCAGCCGCTCCAGAGAAGAATCGACATAGCGCACGGTGCCGCCAGCCGAGCCTTCTTCGCCCATCACGTGCCAGGGCTCCAGGGCGTTGCGAAGCGTCATCTCGACGCCCAGCACGCGCACGTCGCCGATCAGCGGGAAGCGGAAGGAGAAGTGCGGTGCGAACCACTGCCCGTCGAAAGGGAAACCCGCGGCCTGCAGGTCGGCCATGACGTCGTCGAAGTCCATCTGCACGAAAGTGGGCAGCATGAAGCGGTCGTGCAGGCCCGTGCCCCAGCGGGTCAGGCGCGTGGCGCCGCGGCCGCGGTACGGCTCGCGCCAGAACCAGGCCACCAGCGAGCGCAGCAGGAGTTGCTGCGCCAGGCTCATGCGGGCGTGCGGCGGCATCTCGAAGGCGCGCAACTCCAGCAGGCCCAGCCGGCCGGTGGGCCCGTCGGGCGAATAGAGCTTGTCGATGCAGAACTCGCTGCGGTGCGTGTTGCCGGTGACGTCCACCAGCAGGTTGCGCAGAGTGCGGTCCACCACCCAGGGCGGCACCGAGCCCCACAGGCCGAGCTGGCGCTCGAGCTCGTTCAGGCCGATCTCGACCTCGTAGACCTGGTCGGTGCGGGCCTCGTCGAAGCGCGGCGCCTGGCTGGTCGGGCCGATGAACATGCCGCTGAACAGGTAGCTCAGCGAAGGGTGGTTGTGCCAGTAGGTGATGAGGCTGGCCAGCACGTCGGGCCGGCGCAGGAAGGGGCTGTCGGCCGGCGTGGCGCCGCCCAGCACGAAGTGGTTGCCTCCGCCGGTGCCCGTGTGGCGACCGTCGAGCATGAACTTCTCGGTGGACAGCCGCGTGTGGTGCGCCGCGTCGTAGAGGAATTCGGTGTGGTCGACCAGCTCGTTCCAGTTGTGGGCGGGGTGGATGTTCACCTCGATCACGCCCGGGTCGGGCGTGACGGCCAGTTGCTTCAGGCGCGGATCCCGGGGGGGCGGGTAGCCTTCGATGACGATCTTCAGGCTCAGTTCGGCACAGGTGGCCTCGATGGCGGCCAGCAGTTCGAGATAGTCCTCGAGGTGGCGCAGGGGCGGCATGAAGACATACAGCACGCCGCTCTTGCCGCCGTGCTCGGACTCGGCCTTCGGGCCGTTGCCGCGCTGCGGGTCGCGCACTTCCACGCACAGCGCGGTGCGGGTCAGCTCGCCGGTGGACTCGAAGCGTCGCGGCGGGGCCAGCGGGTCACGCGGGAAGGGCGTGACGGGATCGTGCTCGGTGCCCATGCGCTCGGTGCCGGGGCCTGGGGCGGCGGGGGCGGGGAACGCACCGGCCAAGCCGGCGGCGTTGTCGTCCGTGTCGACCCCTGCGTTTGCATTCGCGCTGAAGCCCTCGGCGCCCAGGCCCGCATCGGGTCCGCCGCTGCCGTCCTCGGCCAGGCCGGCCCGCAGGCCCTGCTGCATGCGCAGCGCTGCGGCCGAAGGCAGGGGCGACAGGCTCGCGAAGGGGTCCTGCACCAGCGGCGCCGGCAGGTCGCCCGGCTTGGCCCAGGGCAGTGAATCCAGCGGCAGGCGCAGCCCCATGGGGGAGTCGCCGGGCATCAGGTACAGGCGCTCCTCGCGCAGGAACCAGGGGCCCGTGACCCAGGCCGGGCCGGCCATGCTGGTCTGCCATTCGCGCTTCAGCGGCAGGAGGTAGCCCACCGTGGCGTCCAACCCCTGGGTGAAGATGCGGCGCAGGCGGGCGCGTTCGAGCTCGTCGTCCAGGCGCGCATCGAAGGGGTCGACGTTCACCGGCAGACGGCGTTCGCGCCACAGGTAGTACCACGTGTCCTCGAAGCCGGGCAGCACGAAGCGGGTGTCCAGGCCCAGGCGCCGGGTGAGCGTGTGGATGAAGCGCTGCGCATCGGCGGCGGTGTAGCGGTGCACGTCGCGCTCGTCGGCGAACAGGCTGGCATCGTTCCAGCAGGGCTGGCCGTCGGCGCGCCAACACACGCTGAGAGCCCAGCGCGGCAGTTGCTCGCCGGGGTACCACTTGCCCTGGCCGAAATGCAGGAAGCCGCCGTGGCCGTACTTGGCCCGCAGCTTGTGCACCAGCGACGTGGCCAGGCCGCGCTTGGTCGGCCCCAGGGCATCGGTGTTCCACTCGGCGGCATCGCGGTCGTCCACGGCCACGAAGGTGGGTTCGCCGCCCATGGTCAACCGCACGTCCTGCTCGTCGAGTCGGCGGTCCACCTCGTGGCCCAGGTCGACGATGGCCTTCCACTGCTCGTCGCTGTAAGGCAGCGTAACCCGCGGCGATTCGTAGATGCGCGAGATGGCCATGTGGTGCGAGAACTCGACCTCGCACTCGTCCACGGCACCGCTGATGGGCGCGGCGGTGGAAGGCTCGGGCGTGCAGGCCACGGGTATGTGGCCTTCGCCGGCCAGCAGGCCCGAGGTCGGGTCCAGGCCGATCCAGCCGGCACCCGGCAGGTAGATTTCGCACCAGGCGTGCAGGTCGGTGAAGTCGACTTCGGTGCCCGAGGGCCCGTCCAGCGACTTGACGTCGGGCTTGAGCTGGATGAGATAGCCCGAGACGAAGCGCGCCGCGATGCCCAGGTGGCGGAAGACCTGCACCATCAGCCAGCCGGTGTCGCGGCACGAGCCGCTGCCGTTGGTCAGCGTGACCTCAGGCGTCTGCACGCCGGGCTCCATGCGGATGAGATAGCCGATTTCGCGCTGCAGCCGCTGGTTGATGGAGACGATGAAATCGTTGGTGCGCATCTTCTCGCGCGGGATGCTGTCGACGAAGGCCTTCAGGCGCGGCGACTCCGACAGCGGGATGCCCGCCAGGTACGGGATCAGGTCGGTGGCGAGTTCGGGGCCGTAAGTGAAGGGGAAGAACTCGGCCTCCTCCTCCAGGAAGAAATCGAAGGGGTTGAGCACCGACATCTCGGCCACGAGATCGACGGTGACCTTGAACTCGCGCGTCGGCTCGGGAAAGACCAGCCGGGCCAGGTAGTTGGCGAAGGGGTCCTGCTGCCAGTTGATGAAGTGGTCCACCGGCTCCACGCGCAGCGTGTAGCTCAGGATGGGGGTGCGGCAATGGGGCGCCGGGCGCAGGCGCACCACCTGGGGCGAGAGGGTGACCCGGCGGTCGTAGCGGTAATGCGTGACGTGATTCAGCGCGACATGGATGGACACGGCAGGGGGCTCCTGGAAGGGGGCATTCGAGGCTTGCGCCGGGTTCGTCGGGGCGGCACCACAAGCCCCGCGGTTCGGGCTTGCAAGGGCTGGGCCACCCCGCACCAGCCCGGTGCCGCACAGACGCCGTGCCGGGGTCGCTCACTGCGGCACCGGACCGTCGGCAGGGCTTCGATGATGCCAGTAACGGCGAGATGCCTCGCGCTGGCAGTGCGCGGCGCCGTCGGGATGAAGGGTCCACGCCCCGCACCGGTCGCTGCGGATGATGGCCACGCCGCGGGCCTCGTACCGGGCGACGACATCGGGCGCCGGGTGGCCGAAGCGGCTTCGGTACGCGGCCTGGAACACGGCCACACGCGGCTGCACGGCGTCGATGAATGCCGCCGTGGACGAGGTGCGGCTGCCGTGGTGCGGCACCACCAGGACGTCGCTGCGCAGTTGTCGTGCGGCCCGCGCGAGGAGCGCCGCCTCTTGCGGTGCCTCGATGTCGCCGGTGAGCAGTGCCGTGGCCACGGTGCCCTGCACCTTCAGCACGCAGCTCAACGCATTGGATCGGGCCGACGGCAGGTGGTCGGTGGCCAACGGGTGCAGCACCTCGAACTGCACGCCGTCCCAGGCCCAGGACTGGCCGACGTCGCAACGGCGGTGCGGGACGGGGCTGGCCCGCAGCGGGTGATTGTCGGCCAGCGAACTCGTCCAGGCCGCCACGCGCACCCCGGCCATCAGCGCCGCGGCACCGCCGACGTGGTCGGTGTCGCGGTGGCTGAGCACCAGCAGGTCGACCTGGGTTTCGCCGCGCGCACGCAGCAGGGGCAGCAGCACCCGGCTGCCGGCATCGGTCTCGGGCGACGACTGCGGACCGGTGTCGAAGACCAGCAGATGGTGGCGGGTGCGCACCAGGACGGCCGTGCCCTGCCCGATATCGGCCGCCAGCAGCTCGAAGCGGCCGGCCGGCGGGCGGGCATCGGGCGGGGCGACCAGGGGCAAGGCCAGCGGCAGGGCCAGCGCACGCAGCCGCCAGGGCAGCGGCAGCACGGCCAGCGCGCCACCCAGCAGGCCGCAGGCCACGGCCCAGGCCGGTGCCGCCGCAGCCGACCACACCACCAGCGGGCCGGCCGCCAGGGCCGACAGGCCGGCCACCAGGCTCTGCACCAGCCAGGCTGCAGGCAGCCACAAGGCGGCCCAGAACACGCCCAGCAGCGCCAGCGGCGTGATCAGCAGCGTGACCAGCGGGATGGCCACCGCATTGGCCACGAAGCCGACCAAAGAGACCTGCTGGAAGAAGACCAGCGTCAAGGGCGCCAGGCCCACGGTGGCGATGGCCTGCGTGCGCAGGCCGCCCCGCACCGCCTGCCAGAGCCGCACCGCCAGCGCCGGCGCGGCGGCACGGGACACCGGGGCATGCGCCGGCTCGGACGCCACCAGCAGGGCCACCGCCCCGTAGGACAGCCAGAAGCCGGGCTGCAGCAGCGCCCAGGGGTCGAGCAGCGCCACGGCCCAGGCGGCGGCCAGCAACACAGCGTGCAGCGGCCAGCGCAGGCCGGCCCCGCGCAGCAGCGCCACCACCCCCAGCATCCACACGGTGCGCTGGGCCGGAACGCCCCAGCCTGCCAACAGGGCATAGCCGGCTGCCGCGGCCCAGCCGCCCCAGCGCGCCGCCGCCGGCGCCGGGCAGGCCAGCAGCCAGCGCGGCTGCCGCCGCCAGGCCCATCCCACGGCGGCACCGGCCAGCCAGGCGAACATGGTGACGTGCAGGCCGGAAATGCTCATCAGATGGGCCACGCCGGTCACGCGGAACAGCTCCCAGCCCGCACGGTCGATGGCGGCCTGGTCGCCGATGACCAGCGCCGCCAGCACCCCCGCCGCAGCGGCATCCGGCACCTGCCGCAGGATCGCGTCTCGCAGGGCCTGGCGCAGCCGCTCGACGGGGTGGCCGGCGTTCTCGGCCAGCTTGCGGGGCGGCGTGTCGGGTCGGTCGCGCACGGTGCCGCTGGCGCCGATGCCTTGCTCGAAGAACCACAGCTCCAGGTCGAAGCCCTCGGGGTTGAGCGTGCCGTGGGGCGCCCGCAACCGCACCGGCAGCAGCCAACGTTGCCCCGCCCGCAGGTCGGGCCCGGGGCCGCCTTGGGCGCCATCGTCTTCACCGGTGCGATACCACCCCAGCGACAGGCGCGGCGGCAAGGCCACCGGCACCTGGCCGAGCCGCGCGGCTTCGGCTTCCAGCGTGAAACGCACGCCCGTGGGGCCGATGCGGGGCAGCTCGGCCACCACCCCTGTCACCCACAAGTCCGGGCCCTCCAGCGCAGGCGGCAGCGCCTGGGCCAGCTGCAGTCCGGCCCGCAAGCTGGTACTGGCAAAGCCCAGGACCCCCGCGGCCACGCCCAAGGCCATCGCGGCAAGCACCCCCGCACCCAACCCGGCCACACGGCGCCACCGCCAGGCCGGCAACGCGAGCAGGCATGCGCCGCCAGCCAGCCCGGCCACCGCCGGCCCTGGCCACAGTGCGGGCTGGCGCAGCTGCAGCGCCACGCCGCACAGCCAGCAAAGCACCACCGCAACCGCCCGAGCCGCCGGCCCCACTGCACCCTGCATCGGGCCAGTGTAGGATCGCGCCGCCGCAGACACCCCCACCGTTGGAGGGCCCCCCGAATGACGATCCAGGACCGTTTGAACAGCCTCGGCATCACCTTGCCCGAGGTCTCCGTACCGGCCGCCGCCTACGTGCCCTATGCCCGGACCGGCTCGCTGGTGTTCCTCTCGGGCCACATTGCCAAGCAGGCCGGCAAGACCTGGGTCGGCCAGCTCGGCCTGAACATGGACACCGCCACCGGACAGGCCGCAGCGCGTGCCGTGGCCATCGACCTGCTGGGTACGCTGCAGGCGGCAGCCGGGGGCGACCTCGGCCGCGTCAAGCGCATCGTGAAGGTGTTGAGCCTGGTCAACAGCAGCCCCACCTACACCGAGCAGCACATCGTCACCAACGGCTGCAGCGAACTGCTGGTGGCGGTGCTGGGCAAGGACGTGGGCTCGCACGCCCGAAGCGCATTCGGCGTGGCGCAGCTGCCCATGGGCGCCTGCGTCGAGATCGAACTGACAGCCGAGCTCGCGTGAGCGGCCGCTCGGCCACCCCGGCTGTGCTCGGGGCCAGCATCCTGCTGGCGCTGGCCGCCGTGGGCGCGGCGGTCTACACGCAGGTCCAGTGGGGCATTCAACCCTGCCCCTGGTGCGTGCTGCAGCGCGCGATCTTCGTGTGCATTGCCCTGGCCGCACTGCCCGGCCTGCTGCTGGCCGTCGCAGCCACGCGCGTGCTCTCGGCCCTGCTGATGCTGCTGCTGGCTGCCGGTGGCGTGGCCTCGGCGTTGTGGCAGCACTTCGTGGCGGCGTCCAGCACCTCGTGCAACCTCACGCTGGCCGACAAGATCGTGCGTGGCGCGGGGCTGGACGAGCTGTGGCCGCTGGGCTTCAGCGCCACCGCTTCCTGTGCCGACGCGGCCACCAACCTGCTGGGTGTGCCCTACGAGTTCTACAGCCTGGCGCTGTTCGCGGCCCTGGGTGCCGCCGCGGCCTGGCTGTTGCTCAAGGCGCGGCGCTGAACGCGCCGCGAGCTGCTCAGGCGCGGCGGGCCACCCGGCGCGAAACACCCAGGCCGGCCAGCGCGGTGGCGGCCAGCGCCAGGCTGCCCGGCTCGGGAATGTTGGTGCCGTGCGGCAGGCCGATGACGAAGTCCTGGCTGTTGCCCATCTCGAGCACGTAAACGTCCAGGCGGCTCTCGGTCATCTGCGCACCGGCCAGCAGCACGTTGGCCTTCGCCGCATAGGCACTGGTGTCGTTGAAGAGGCCGTTGCCGCTGAGCGTGTAGTCCGTGTCGTACACCAGGTTCCACACCGCCAGCTGCATGGCCGTGCCGTCCTCGGCGGAACCGACCTCGGCAGGGTGGTCGGCGACGTAGGTCAACAGGCGGCCCATGCGATCGGCGATATCGGCACGGCCGCGGCGCCACGCGAAGTAGCCGGCCCCGTCTTCCACCGAGTAGGTGGGCATCTGCACGCCGAAGCCTGCGAAGGCCTCTTCCAGCTCGATGCAGTAAGTGCTGAAGGAGGGGTTGTTGAAGGCACCGGCGTGGCTCATCGAAGCCGAGAAGGTGCCTGCGTAGTCGGCGTAGCCGGTGGCATTGACGACGTTGCCGTAGCTGTAGGCCCAGCCGTTGATCGTTACCGACACGGGCGAGGCCAGCGGCGTCGGCGCCGCATGGACAAGGCCGCAACCGCTGGCGAGGACCGAGGCGGCGACGGCATGGAGGAGGCGCTTGTGCATGGAATTTCCTGGTTTCCTGGCGACCCGGGATGGGTCGAAATCCGATGACCAGAGTCTGCCCATGGGCGCCTCCCGGCGGGGGCACGCGACACCCTCCGCCACCTGCTTGCGGGGGCAGTTCGCCGTGATCGAATGCACGTTCAAGGCGCAACGGCCCGCCACGCCGGTGCAAGCCACGATGGCACCACCGCGCTTCAGGGGGGTGTTTTCACCCCAGGCGTAACACCTTGACCAGGCCTTCGATCTTGCGCCCCTTGCGGGCCCGCTTGCCGGTGTAGGTGGCCAGCGCCGCGGCCCGCAAGAGCTCTTCCTTGGCCTTGCCGCCGCGGCCGGAACCGCTGACCTTCAGCGTGTCGGCGAAGGTGGCCACCGCGATCAAGGGGGTGGCTGCATCGACGTCCATCAGGGTCAGGCCCCGGCCGCCGCCGCTCTGCAGCTTGAGTTCGTCCAGCCCGAAGACCAGCAGGCGGCCGTCCTGCGCCAGGCAGCCCACCTGCGCGTGCCCGGGCGCCACGGAGACCGGGGGCAGCAGGCGGTCGGTGGGTTCCAGCGTGAGGAAGGCCTTGCCCGCCCGGTTGCGGCCCTGCAGGTCGGCGGCCCGGGCCAGCAACCCGAAGCCTCCGCTGTTGGCCAGCATCAGGGTCGTATCGGCAGGACCCGCATGGGCCTGGGCGACGGTGGTGCCCGCTTCCAGGTCGATCAGGCTGCTGACCGGCACGCCGTCGCCGCGGCCGCCCGGCAGTTGCGCCACGGGCACGCTGTAGACCCGACCCGCGCTGCCGAAGACCAGCAGGGTGTCCACGGTGCGGCAGGTGAAAAAGCCCCAGGGACCGTCGCCGGGCTTGAAGACCAGGCTGGCGGGGTCGATCTCGTGGCCCTTGAGCGCCCGCACCCAGGCCTTCTGGCTGAGCACCACAGTAACCGGTTCGTCCGCCACCTTCACCTCGGCCACGGCCTTGCGCTCTTCCTGCACCAGCGTGCGGCGGTCGTCGCCGTGGGCGCGCGCATCGGCCTCGATCTCGCGGATGACGGCGCGGCGCAAGGCGGTGGGGGTGCCCAGGATGTCCTGCAACCGGGCTTCATGCTCGCGTTGCTCCTTGAGCTCCTGCTCGATCTTGATGGCCTCCAGCCGCGCAAGCTGGCGCAGCCGGATGTCCAGGATGTCGTCGGCCTGGCGCTCGCTCAGGCCGAAACGCGCGATCAGCGCGGCCTTGGGCTCGTCGGCATTGCGGATGATGCGGATCACCTCGTCGACGTTCAGCAGCACGAGCTGCCGGCCTTCCAGAACGTGGATGCGTTCCTGCACCCGGCCCAGGCGGTACCGCGTGCGGCGTTCGACCGTGGCCAGCCGGAACTCGATCCACTCGCCAAGGATCCTGCGCACGCCCTTGAGCACCGGCCGGCCATCGCGCCCGACCATCGTCAGGTTCAAGGGCACGCTGGATTCCAGGCTGGTGTGGGCCAGCATCAGCGTGATCAGTTCCTGCTGCGAGACGGTGCGGGTCTTGGGCTCGAACACCAGCCGTACGGCGGCGTCCTTCCCCGACTCGTCGCGCACCGTGTCCAGCACCGCCAGCACGGCCTGCTTGAGCTGCACCTGCTCGGGCGACAACGCCTTCTTGCCGGCCTTGACCTTGGGGTTGCTGAGCTCCTCGATCTCTTCCAAGACCTTCTGCGTGCTGGCCTGTGGCGGCAGCTCCGTCACCACCAGTTGCCACTGGCCGCGGGCCAGCTCCTCGATCACCCAGCGGGCGCGCACCTTCAGGCTGCCGCGGCCGGTGGCGTAGGCTTCGCGGATGTCGGCCGCCGGGCTGATGATCTGGCCGCCCCCCGGGAAGTCCGGGGCCGGCAGCAGCGCGTGCAGATCGTCGTCCGGCAGCTGCGGGTTCTTCATCAGCGCGACAGTGGCCGCGGCGACCTCGCGCAGGTTGTGGCTGGGCACCTCGGTGGCCAGGCCTACGGCGATGCCGCTAGCGCCGTTGAGCAGCACGAAGGGCAGCCGCGCGGGCAACTGGCGCGGCTCTTCGGTGCTGCCGTCGTAGTTGGGCTGGAAATCGACCGTGCCTTCATCGATTTCGTCGAGCATCAGCCGTGCGATGGGTGACAGGCGGGCCTCGGTGTAGCGCATGGCCGCGGCGCCGTCGCCGTCGCGGCTTCCGAAGTTGCCCTGGCCGTCGATCAGCGGGTAGCGCTGCGAGAAGCCCTGCGCCATGCGCACCAGGGCGTCGTAGGCGGCGGTGTCGCCGTGCGGGTGGTAGCGGCCGAGCACGTCGCCCACCACGCGGGCGCTCTTGACCGGTTTGGCGGCCACGTTGCCGCTGTAGGCCAGGCCCATGCGGAACATGGCGTAGAGGATCCGGCGCTGCACGGGCTTGTTGCCGTCGCAGACGTCGGGCAGGGCGCGGCCCTTGACCACGCTGAGGGCGTATTCGAGGTAGGCACGCTCGGCGTAATCGGCCAGGGCGAGGCTGTCGGCAGGGTCTGCGGGTGGGGGGGTGAAGAGATCGGTCATGGCTCAGGACGGGCTGCTCGGGGCAGCGGCACGCCACGCCTGTGCGCGGGACGGCCGGATCGGGGGCCATGCGGGTGCGAGGAGCGCACCGCAAAGGGCCGTTGAGCGGTGCATTCTAGGGTCGCACGCCCAGGAGCCTGGCCATGGTCGCCCTGGCCTGAATCCTGCAAGGCCCCACTGATCGAAACCTGGAGGAACCCCATGCACGCACAGCTGAAGCCTCTGGCCTTGGCGGCCATTCTGGTGTTGGCTTCCACGGCCAGCCACGCGGTGATCAGCACCGTCGCCGGGGACACCACGGCCGGGGCCACCTTCGACCGGCCCGTCGAAGACCTGAGCGGCCTGTCCGGGGTGGGTACTGCGGTGCCCTACATCGAGTACACCTTCACGGCCAGCGTGGCCGGCAGCTACACCTTCCTGACCACGGCCGAATTCGACAGCTTCGATTTCCTGTATTCGCCCGCGTTCAGCAGTGCCGCGCCGCTGACCAACGCAATGATCGCCAACGACGACCTGCTGGGTCTGACGACTTCTGGCTTCTCGTTCACGCTGGCGGCCAACACCCCGTACGTGCTGGTGGTCACCGGCTTCAGCAACACCGACTTCGGCCGGTACTCCACCACCATCGGCGGTCCTGGCGTCGTCACGGCCGTGCCCGAGCCCTCGCCGCAAGCCCTGCTGGCGCTCGGGTTGGTGGCTGTCGCCCTGGGCCGCCTTCGCGCCACGCGACAGGGTTGAGCACTGCCCTGGCCTCCCGCATCAAGCCGGGAACCGCTCGCGCAACTTGAGCTTCCAGAACTTGCCGGTGGACGTGCGCGGGATGGCGTCCAGCACCTCGTAGCGGTCCGGCAACTGCCATTTGGCGAACCCGTGGCCCAGCAGATGGGCCGCCAGCTCGGCCGCAGTGGGTGCGAGCCCGGGCTTGTAGACCACGCACGCGAGGGGGCGTTCGCTCCACTTCTCGTCGGGGATGGCAATGACGGCCGCCTCGGCCACGGCCGGGTGTGCCATCAGGGCGTTTTCCAGGTCCACCGAACTGATCCATTCGCCCCCGCTCTTGATCACGTCCTTGCTGCGGTCGGTGATGCGCACGAAGGCCAGATCGTCCATCACGGCCACATCGCCGGTGCGCAGCCAGCCATCGGGCGTGAACTTGTCGGGCGCGGGCGTGACGCCATGATAGGAACCCGTGATGAACGGGCCGCGCACCTGGATCTCGCCCACCGTCCGGCCGTCCCAGGGGGCATCCGCCTGGGCCCCTTCGGCCCGCAGGCGCAGCTGCACCAGCGGCGCCGGCACGCCGGCCATCGCGGCACGTCGGTAGCGCTCATCGGGGCCGGCCCCGGTCAGCTCGGCGCGCGGGTACGACACGGTGGCCAGCGGCGAGGTCTCGGTCATGCCCCAGCCCTGCAGCAGCCACACGCCGTGTCGGTCGAAAGCGCGGATCAGCGATTCGGGCACCGCGGCACCCCCCACCAGTGAGCGCAGGCCCTGCGGCAGCTTCCAGCGCCCGGGCTGCTCGGTCAGGGCGCGCTCGTAGGTCTGGATCATGCTCAGCCAGATGGTGGGCACGCCCAGGGCCAGCGTGGGCGGCTCGACCTGCATCAGGTCGAGCAGGTCGTCGGCGTGGAGGTGCGGGCCCGGGAAGACGATCTTCATGCCCAGCATCACCGCCGCGTAGGGCGTACCCCATGAATTGGCATGGAACATCGGCGCCACCGGCAGCAGCACGTCGGTGCCCTTGAAGCCCCAGTGGTCGCCCAGGCATCCCACCAGGGTGTGCAGCACGGTGGATCGGTGCGAATACACCACGCCCTTGGCCCGGCCGGTGGTGCCCGAGGTGTAGCACATCGAGACCGCGTCGTTCTCTTCGTGCTCGGCGTAGACGAAGCCATCGGCATCGGCCCGGCCGATCAGCGCCTCGTAGTCGTCGAAGCCCTCCCCCACGGGCGCACCCGAGTAGCCGAAGACGATCACGCGCTCGAAGCGATGCAGGTGGGCGAACTGCCGGTACAAGGGCAGCAGGATGTCGTCGATGACGAGGAAGCGGTCTTGCGCATCGGCGGCGATGGCGCCGATCTCACCTGGGGCCAGGCGCAGGTTCATGGTGTGCATCACCCCGCCGGCTGCCGGAATGCCGAAGTAGCACTCCAGGTGCACATGGTGGTTCCAGCACAGCGTGGCAACACGGTCGCCCTTCTTCAGGCCGAGGGCCTGCAAGGCTGCGCCCAAAGCCCGCGTGCGGCGGTGGATCTGGCCGTAAGTGTGGCGCACCAGGCTCTTGTCGGGCAGGCGCGAGACCACCTCGTTGCCCTTGAAGATCGTGCCGGCCCGGTCGAGCAGGTGGTTCAGCGACAGCGGCACGTCCATCATCGTGGCTTGCATGGCGACTCCTGAGGTTCGCTGCATGCTAGCCAGGGCCGGCGCCGGGCGCGATTGCGGCTGACCCGCAATCGCGGGGCCGCTAGATGTCGACTTCGACCTCGTCCCCGCGCAGTTCCATCAGGTCGCGCCGGGCCTGGGCTTCGCCCTTGCCCATCAGCTTGGTCAGCGAGGTGACCGTGCCCTCGAAGCCGCGGGCCTGCCAGTTCACGGGCAGAAGGCGGCGCGTCTCGGGGTTGAGGGTGGTCTCCCACAACTGGTCGGCGTTCATCTCGCCCAGGCCCTTGAATCGGCCGATGCTCCAGGAGCCCTCGCGCGCGCCTTCCTTGCGCAGCTTGTCCAGCGCGGCGGCGAGTTCGCCGTCGTCCAGCGCGTAGATCTTGGCCGCCGGCCGCTTGCCGCGGGCCGGGGCGTCGATGCGGTAGAGCGGCGGCCTGGCGATGTATACATGGCCGCGCTCCACCAGCAGCGGGAAGTGGCGAAAGAACAGCGTGAGCAACAGCACCTGAATGTGCGAGCCGTCGACATCGGCGTCGCTCAGGATGCACACCTTGCCATAGCGCAGCCCGCTCAGGTCGGGCTCGGGGCCGGTGTAGGGGCCGGGGCCATGCGGATCGACGCCGATGGCCACCGCGATGTCGTGGATCTCGTTGTTGGCAAAGAGCCGGTCGCGTTCGACCTCCCACGTGTTCAGCACCTTGCCGCGCAAGGGCAGCACGGCCTGCGTCTCCTTGTTGCGGCCCATCTTGGCGCTGCCGCCTGCGCTGTCGCCCTCCACCAGGAAGACCTCGTTGTAGAGCAGGTCACGGCTTTCGCAGTCGGTGAGCTTGCCAGGCAACACGGCCACGCCCGAACCCTTGCGCTTTTCCACCTTCAGCGAGGCGCGCTGGCGCGTCTGGGCCTGGCGGATGACCAGATCGGCCAGCTTCCTGCCCACGTCCACGTGCTGGCTCAGCCAGAGCTCGAGCACCGGCCGCACGTAGCCCGACACCAGGCGGAGCGCGTCGCGGCTGTTCAGGCGTTCCTTGATCTGGCCCTGGAACTGCGGGTCGAGCACCTTGGCCGACAGCACGAAACTGGCGCGCGAGAACACATCTTCGGGCATCAGCTTCACGCCCTTGGGCAGCAAGGCATGCATCTCGATGAAGCTCTTGACGGCCGCATAAAGGCCGTCCTTCAGCCCCGACTCATGCGTGCCGCCGGCCACCGTGGGGATGAGGTTGACGTAGCTCTCGCGCAGGAGCGGACCCTCGTCGGTGAAGGCCACGCACCAGCTGGCGCCCTCGCCCTCGGCATGGTTCTCGGTCTCGCCGGCACCGGCGTACTGCTGGCCTTCGAAGAGCGGGATCAGGGGTTCGCCGGCCAGGCCCTGCAGCAGGTAGTCGCGCAGGCCGGCCTCGTAGCGCCATCGCTCGGTTTCGCCCGACTTTTCGTGATGCAGTTCGACGACCACGCCCGGCATCAGCACGGCCTTGCTGCGCAGCAGGTGCGTCAGTTCGTGGCGCGGCAGATCGGGGCTCTCGAAGTACTTGGGATCGGGCCACACGCGCACGGCCGTGCCGCGCTTGCGCTCGCCGGAAGTGGCCTTGCGCAGCGCCAGGGCCTCGACCACGTCGCCGCCCGCAAAGCCCATCGTGGCCACCTGGCCTTCGCGCCACACGGTGACGACCATCCGCCTGGCCAGCGCATTCGTCACGCTCACACCCACGCCATGAAGGCCGCCACTGAAGCTGTAGGCGCCGCCGCTGCCCTTGTCGAACTTGCCGCCGGCGTGCAGGCGGGTGTAGACGATTTCGAGCACCGAGACGCCCTCTTCGGGGTGCAGCCCGAAGGGGATGCCGCGGCCGTCGTCTTCCACCGTGATGGAGCCATCCGTGTGCAGCGTGACGGCAATGCGCTGGCCATGGCCGGCCAGAGCTTCGTCGGCCGCGTTGTCGATGACCTCCTGCACCACGTGCAGGGGGTTGTCGGTGCGGGTGTACATGCCGGGCCGCTGCTTGACGGGCTCCAGGCCCTTGAGCACGCGGATGGAGTCTTCGGCGTAGGTCGCGTTCGATCGGGAGGTGGGCATGCGCGGGATTCTAGGAGCCGGGCCCGCGCAGCACGCCCGCCGGGCCGGTAAATGGCGGCCGTAACGGGCCATGCCAAGGCCCGCGATGTCGATCTCGGGCTGCCGCCCCGAAACCAGATCGGCAATGACCCGGCCCGTGCCGGCCGCCATCGTCCAGCCCAGGGTGCCGTGGCCGGTGGCCAGCAGCAGGTTGGGCAGCGGCGTGGCGCCGATGATCGGCGTGCCGTCGGGTGTCATGGGCCGCAGGCCGCACCAGAAGCTGGCCTTCTTGACGTCCCCGCCGGCTGGAAACAGGTCCGTGACCACGTGCTCCAGCGTGGCACGGCGTGCCTCGCGCAACTCCAGGCTGAACCCGGCCAGCTCGGCCGTGCCGCCCACCCGGATGCGGTCGCCCAGCCGCGTCACGGCCACCTTGTGGGTTTCGTCCATCACCGTGGATTCGGGGGCGCCCTTGGCGTCGGTGATGGGCACGGTGATCGAATAGCCCTTGACCGGGTAGACCGGGATGCGCAGCCCCAGCGGCCGTACGGCCTGCGGCGAGTAGCTGCCCAGGGCCACCACGTAGCGATCGGCCGTGAGGCGGCCGGCGGACGTGCGCACGCCGCTGACCCGCCCGCCTTCTTGGTCGATGCCCTGGATGGACGTGTCGAAGCGGAATTTCACGCCGGCCTCGGCGGCCATCTCGGCCAGGCGGTTGGTGAACTTGAAGCAATCGCCCGTCTCGTCGTTGGGCAGCAGCAGCGCGCCGACGAACTTTTCTTGCGTGCGTTTCAACGCAGGCTCCACCGCACAGAAGCCGTCGCGGTCGAGCACCTTGAATGGCACGCCGTACTGCCGCAGCACAGCCACGTCACCACCGATGCCGTCGAGCTGCTTCTGGGTGCGGAACAGCTGCAGCGTGCCCTGGGCCCGGTCGTCGTACTGGATGCCGGTCTCCGCGCGCAACGCCTTCAGGCAGTCTCGGCTGTACTCGGCGATGGGCACCATGCGGCTCTTGTTCAGGGCGTAGGCCTTCTCGGTGCAGTTGGCCAGCATCATCGCGCCCCAGCGCCACATGGCCATGTCGAGCATGGGCCAGATGACCAGTGGCGAGTGCTGCATCAGCATCCACTTGATGGCCTTGACGGGCACGCCGGGCCCGGCCCAGGGTGAGCTGTAGCCGGGAGAGACCTCGCCGGCATTGCCGAAGCTGGTTTCCAGCGCCGGGCCACCCTGGCGCTCGACCACCTCCACCTCGTGGCCCGCCTGGGCCAGATAGTGCGCGCAAGACACGCCGATGACGCCACCACCCAGAACCAGCACTTTCATGGACCATCGCCTCGAGTTGTGGAAACACTGTAAAGGGCCCGGTGGCGTGGGAGCGCCGCGTTTTGTCCGAGAATCACCGCATGAATGCAGCTTCCAGGCCAGTGCGGCTGTCGATGATCCAGGTGCTCGCCTGCGGGGCGGCCATCGTCACCGTCAGCATGGGCATCCGCCACGGCTTCGGGCTGTGGCTGGCCCCGGTCACCATGGATCGCGGCTGGAGCCGCGAGACCTTCGCCTTCGCCATTGCGGTGCAGAACCTCTCCTGGGGCATCGCAGGCCCGATCACGGGCGGCCTGGCCGACCGCTTCGGCGCCTTCCGCGTGCTCATCGTCGGCGGGCTTCTCTATGCCGCCGGCCTGATCCTCATGGCACTGGCCGACACCGGGCTGGCCTTCACCGGCAGCGCGGGGCTGCTGCTGGGACTGGCGCAATCCGGTACCACGTACGCCGTGGTGTATGGCGTGATCGCCCGGCAGGTGGCGCCCGAGAAGCGTTCCTGGGCCATGGGCGTCACGGCCGCTGCCGGCTCCTTCGGGCAGTTCCTGATGGTGCCCGTGGAAAGCGGGTTGATCAGCCACGTCGGCTGGCAGAACGCCCTTTTCGCGCTGGGTTGCGGCGCGCTGGCCATCCTGCCACTGGCGTTCGGCCTGCGCGAGCCGCCGGCGGCGGCGGCCACCGGACCGCAGCAGAGCATCGGCGCGGCCCTGAAAGAGGCCTTCGCCTACCCCAGCTTCCGGCTGCTGACGGCCGGCTATTTCGTGTGCGGCTTCCAGGTGGTCTTCATCGGGGTGCACCTGCCCAGCTACCTCAAGGATCATGGCCTGGGGCCCGAGGTGGCCACGGTGGCGCTGATGCTCGTGGGCCTGTTCAACGTGTTCGGCACCTACGTGGCCGGCTCGCTGGGCCAGCGCATGCCCAAGCGCCAGATCCTGGCGGCCATCTACCTGCTGCGCAGCGTCGTGATCACGGCCTTCGTGCTGCTGCCCCTGTCGCCGCTCAGCGTGTATGTGTTTGCCGCGACCATGGGTTTCCTGTGGCTGTCCACGGTGCCGCCCACGAACGCCATCGTCGCGCAGATCTTCGGCGTGAAGTACATGTCGATGCTGGGCGGCGTGGTGTTCTTCAGCCACCAGATCGGCTCCTTCCTGGGCGCCTGGCTGGGTGGCAAGCTCTACGGGCTGACCGGCAGCTACGACATCGTCTGGTGGATCTGCATCGCCCTGGGCGTGGTGGCCGCGGCGCTGAACCTGCCGGTGCGCGAGACCGCCATCGCCCGGCCGATCGCCCAGCCCGCATGAAGCCCGCCGCCCGGGGTGCCTTGTGGGCAGCCGCTCTGCTGGCGCTGGCGGGGGTGTCCCTGGCCTACTTCAATCCGCACCTGATGGTCGACCTGGCCACGCGCATCTGGTCGTGCTGGTGACCGAAGCTTCGGCCTGGGTGCGCCGCTGGGCGGGGCTGCTCAAGCCCGGCGCCCGCGTGCTCGACCTGGCTTGCGGCAGCGGACGCAACCTGCGCTGGCTGGCTGCCCAGGGGCTGCAGGTAACCGGCGCAGACCGCGACGCGGCGGCGGTCGAGCCGCTCAAGCCCCTGGCCGAGATCATCGTGGCCGACCTGGAAGAAGGGCCGTGGCCGCTGTCCGGGCGCCGCTTCGACGCCGTGGTGGTGGCCAACTACCTGTGGCGGCCGCGCTGGCCCGAACTGCTCGCCCTCCTCGGCCCGGGCGGCGTGCTGCTGGTCGAGACCTTCGCCCACGGCCAGCAGTTCATCGGCCGCCCGGCGCGGCCGGAGTTCCTGCTGCAGCCTGGGGAACTGCTGGGCCTGTGCCAGGGTCTGCACGTGGTGGCCTTCGAGGACGGATTCGAAGACCCTCCCGGGCGCTTCGTGCAGCGTGTGGCGGCGGTGCGCGAAGCACCCCCGACGCCCGGCGCGGCAGCCACCGGGCAGGCCCGCCATGGTCTGGGCAGGCCCGCCAGCTAAAATCCGCCGATTGCCAGGAACCGAAACCCCATGAAACCCATCGTTGGCAGCATTGTTGCGCTCGTCACGCCGATGCTCGAAGACGGCCAGGTCGACTACGACACCCTGCGCCGCCTGATCGACTGGCACATCGCCGAAGGCACCGACTGCATCGGCGTCGTGGGCACCACGGGCGAATCGCCGACGGTGTCGATGCAGGAAAACTGCGAAGTCATCCGTATCGCGGTCGAGCATGCCGCCGGGCGCGTGCCCATCATGGCGGGCACCGGCGCCAACTCCACCGCCGAGGCCATCGAACTCGCGCACTATGCCAAGCGGGTCGGCGCCGATTGCCACCTGTCGGTCGTGCCCTACTACAACCGGCCTTCCCAGGAAGGCATCTACCAGCACTTCAAGGCCATCGCCGAAGCGGTGGACCTGCCACTGGTGCTCTACAACGTGCCCGGCCGCACCGTGGCGGACATGCAGCCCGAGACCGCCCTGCGCCTGGCCCGCCTGCCGCGCGTGGTGGGCATCAAGGAAGCCAGCGGCAACATCGAGCGCGCCTGCCAGCTCATCAAGCACGCGCCCAAGGGCTTTGCCGTGTACTCGGGCGACGACGGCAGCGCGGTGGCCCTGATGCTGCTCGGCGGCCAGGGCAACGTCAGCGTCACCGCCAACGTGGCGCCGCGTCTGATGCACGAGTTGTGCATGGCCGCCCTGGAAGGCGATGCACGCCGGGCGGCCGCCTTGCACCTGCGCCTGCTGCCCCTGCACAAGCAACTGTTCTGCGAACCCAGCCCGGCGCCGGCCAAGTGGGCCATGGCCCGGTTGGGCCTGTGCACGGCCGCCGTCCGGCTGCCCATCGTGGCCCTGACCGAAGGCGGCCAAGCGCTCGTCGGCCAGGCCCTGCGCGAAGCAGGCCTGCTGGCCTGATCCGCTCTTTCCCGCCCCCTCGCCTGAACACCCCGCGGCCGCGCCCAGCGGCCGCACCGGAGACTCCGAACGTGAAACTTCCCTATGCCGTCACATCGACCCGGCTTGCCGTGCTGGCCCTGGTGGCCGCGACGGCCGGCTGCTCGTCGATCGAGGGCCTGTTGTCGGGCGACAAGGTCGACTACCGCAGCACCGCGGCCAAGAACCAGCCCCTGGACGTGCCGCCCGACCTCACGCAACTGGCCCGTGAATCGCGCTACCAGCCCCAGGGAGGCGTGATCAGCGCCGCCGCTGCCGCCGGTGGCGTGGCCACGCCCGTGGCCGTGGTCGTGGCCGGCACGGCCGGCGTGGCCCCCAGCGCACCCGGCGCCTTGCGCGTGGAGCGCCTGGGCCAGCAGCGCTGGCTGGTGGTCCCGCAGACCCCCGAGCAGATCTGGCCCCAGTTGCGGGCCTTCTGGGAATCGCGCGGCTTCGTCATCACCGAAGAGAACCAGCAGGCTGGTGTGATGGAAACCAACTGGGCGGAGAACCGCAACAAGGTGGCCGACGATGCCGTGCGTAACGCGGTGAGCCGACTGCTGAGCGGCTTCATCGATTCCGGCCTGCGCGACCAGTTCCGCACCCGCGTCGAACGCACCGAGACCGGCTGCGAGGTCTACATCATTCACCGTGGCCTCGAGGAGGTGTACCTCGACGCGCGCAAGGAAGGCACCACCTGGCGCGCGCGGCCGAACGACCCCCAACTCGAAGCCGACAGCCTGGCGCGCCTGATGGTGGTCCTGGGTGCCAAGGAAGATGCCGCTCGCACCGCCGTGGCCGGTGCCGTGCAGCCGGCCACCAAGGTGACATCGGCGGACGGCACCCCCGCCACGTCCACCGCCACCTCGCTGCTGGTGGACGAGCCCTTCGACCGCGCCTGGCGCCGGGTGGGCCTGGCCCTGGACCGCGGCGGCTTCACGGTGGAAGACCGCGATCGCGCCGCGGGGCTGTACTACGTGCGCTATGTCGACCCGAAGAACGTCGGCAAGGAAGAGCCCGGCTGGTTTGCCCGCCTCTTCGGCGACAAGAGCAACCCGCAGGCGGCCTTGCGCTACCGCATCCAGCTCAAGGCATCGGGCGCCAAGACGGCACTCCTGGTGCAGGATTCCAGCGGCGCGACCGACACGGGCGAAAACGCCCAGCGCATCGTGGGCCTGCTCACGAACGAGCTGCGCTGAAAACGGGCACGGGCGCCTGGGCGCCCGTGCCGTTCGAAGAGACCGAAGGGGCCGCGGCCCCTCGCCCCGTCCTGCCTCAGCGTTGCGCCAGCGGCGTCACGTCGCGGCGGGTCGAGCCCACGAAGAGCTGGCGCGGGCGGCCGATCTTGTACTCCGGGTCGGCGATCATCTCGTTGAGCTGGGCGATCCAGCCCACCGTGCGGGCCAGCGCGAAGATGGCCGTGAACAGGCTGACCGGGATGCCCAGGGCGCTCTGCACGATGCCCGAATAGAAATCGACGTTCGGGTACAGCTTGCGCGAGACGAAATAGTCGTCTTCCAGGGCGATCTTCTCCAGCGCCATGGCCAGCTTGAACAGCGGGTCGTCGTGCAGACCGGTAGCCGAAAGCACCTCGTGGCAGGTCTCGCGCATCAGCTTGGCGCGGGGGTCGTAGTTCTTGTAGACGCGGTGTCCGAAACCCATCAGCTTGACGCTCGAGTTCTTGTCCTTGACCTGCTTGATGAACTCGCCGATCTTCTCGACGCCGCCTTGCTTCTGGATGTCCTTGAGCATGTTCAGCGCGGCCTCGTTGGCGCCGCCGTGAGCGGGGCCCCACAGGCAGGCCACGCCGGCAGCGATGGCGGCGAACGGGTTGGTGCCCGAACTGCCGCACAGCCGCACGGTGGAGGTGGAGGCGTTCTGCTCGTGATCGGCGTGCAGGATGAAGATGCGGTCGATGGCGCGCACCAGCACGTCGTTCGGCTCGTACTCTTCGCACGGCGTGGCGAACATCATCCGCATGAAGTTGGCCGAGTAGCTCAGGCTGTTCTTCGGGTAGATGAAGGGCTGGCCCACGCCGTACTTGTAGGCCATCGACACCAGCGTGGGCATCTTGGCGATCAGGCGGATGGCCGAGATCTCGCGGTGCTGCGGATTGTTGATGTCGGTGCTGTCGTGATAGAAGGCCGACAACGCACCCACCAGGCCCGTCATGACCGCCATCGGGTGCGCGTCGCGGCGGAATCCGCGCAGGAAAAATTGCATCTGCTCGTTGACCATCGTGTGGTTGGTGACGAGCTTGACGAAGTCGGTCTTCTGCGTCGGGTTGGGCAGTTCGCCCTTGAGCAGCAGGTAGCAAGTCTCGAGGAAGTCGCAGTGCTCCGCCAACTGCTCGATGGGGTAGCCGCGGTACAGCAACTCGCCCTTGTCGCCATCGATGTAGGTGATGGTGGAGTTGCAAGCCGCCGTCGAGAGGAAACCCGGGTCGTAGGTGAAACGGCCGGTCTGGGCGTAGAGCTTGCGGATGTCGATCACATCCGGGCCGATGCTGCCCTTGTAGATCGGCAGGTCCATGCTCGGGCTGCCGTCGGAAAACGACAGCGTGGCTTTGACGTCGGAGGGGGTCATCTCGTGGAACCTTTCTTCAAGCGGTGGGCAGGCTGGTCGGGCTGGTCAGTGGCGGTCGACGCATGAGCGACAGCACTTCATGCACCTCGGGGAGGTCGATCTCGTCGGCCGGTTCCTTGCGAATCAACAGCAGGTCCAGCAAGTCGTTGTCGGCAAGGTCCATCAGCGCATTCAAGCCCCGTGCCTGACGCTCGGTGATGGTCGCCTCGTGCTCGCGAAAGAAGCGTTCGACGAACAAGTCGTTTTCCAGCAGGCCGCGGCGGCAGCGCCACTTGAGCTTGCTCAGGCTGCGTTCGTCGAGTTTCATCGGCGCCTCCGGTCGGATACGGAACAGGTCGAGTCAGCGCTAGACGGTCCGACGGACCATCAGCTCCTTGATCTTGCCGATGGCCTTGGTCGGGTTCAGGCCCTTCGGGCAGACATCGACGCAGTTCATGATGGTGTGGCAGCGGAACAGCCGGTACGGGTCTTCCAGGTTGTCCAGGCGACCGGCGGTGTCCTGGTCGCGGCTGTCGGCGATGAAGCGGTAGGCCTGCAGCAGGCCGGCGGGGCCGACGAACTTGTCGGGGTTCCACCAGAAGCTCGGGCAGCTGGTCGAGCAGCTGGCGCACAGGATGCACTCGTACAGGCCGTTGAGCTCGTCCCGCTCTTCGGGGCTCTGCAGGCGCTCTTTCTCGGGCGGCTGGCTGTCGTTCACCAGGTACGGCTTGATCGAGTTGTACTGCTTGAAGAACAGCGTCATGTCCACGATCAGGTCGCGGATCACGGGCAGCCCGGGCAGTGGCTTGAGCACGATGGTGCCCGGCAGGGTGCGCATGTTGGTCAGGCACGCCAGGCCGTTCTTGCCGTTGATGTTCATCGCGTCCGAACCGCACACGCCTTCGCGGCAACTGCGGCGAAAGCTCAACGTGGGGTCCACCGCCTTGAGCTTGTTCAGCGCGTCCAGCAGCATGCGCTCGTGACCGTCGAGCTCGACCTGCAGGGTCTGCATGCGCGGCTTGGCGTCGGTATCGGGGTCGTAACGGTAGATCTGGAAGGTGCGGAGTGTCATGGGTACTGCCTCTTCAGAAAGTGCGGACCTTGGGCGGCACGGAATCCACCGACAGCGGCTTGAGCTGCACGGGCTTGTAGTCGAGCCGGTTGCCTTCGGAATACCACAGCGTGTGCTTCAGCCACACCTCGTCGTTGCGGCCGTTGGGATGCTCGGGCGTGTCGGCGTAGTCGTCGACGGTGTGGGCGCCGCGGCTTTCCTTGCGCGCCGCCGCCGAGACGATGGTGGCCTGGGCGCACTCGATCAGGTTCTCGACCTCCAGCGCCTCGATGCGGGCGGTGTTGAAGACCTTGCTCTTGTCCTTCAGGCCGATGGCCTTCACGCGCTCGGCGATCTGGCCGATCTTGGCCACGCCTTCGTCCAGCATGGCCTGTGTGCGGAAGACCCCGGCGTGCTGCTGCATGGCGTTGCGCAGGTCACCTGCCACGTCCTGGGCGTACTCGCCCTTGTCCGCGCTGTCCAGCCGGGCCAGACGCGCCAGCGAGCGGTCGGCGGCGTCGGCCGGCAACGGCTTGTGCGCCTTGTCGGCCTTCTTGAAGCTTTCGACGATGTGGTTGCCCGCGGCTCGGCCGAACACCAGCAGGTCGAGCAGCGAATTGGTGCCCAGCCGGTTGGCGCCGTGCACGCTGACGCAGGAGCATTCGCCCACGGCGTAGAAACCCTGCACCAGGTCGTTCGGGTTGCCGTTCTTCGGGGCCACCACCTGCCCGTTGATGTTGGTGGGGATGCCACCCATCTGGTAGTGGATGGTCGGCACCACGGGAATGGGTTCCTTGGTGATGTCGACGTTGGCGAAGTTGTGGCCGATTTCCAGCACGCTGGGCAGGCGCTTGGCGATGGTGTCGCCACCCAGGTGCGTCATGTCCAGGTTGATGTAGTCCTTGTTGGGCCCGCAGCCCCGGCCTTCCTTGATTTCCTGGTCCATGCAGCGGCTGACGAAGTCGCGCGGGGCCAGGTCTTTCAAGGTGGGGGCGTAGCGCTCCATGAAGCGCTCGCCGCTGGCGTTGCGCAGGATGGCGCCTTCGCCGCGGCAACCTTCGGTCAGCAACACGCCGGCGTTGTGCACGCCGGTGGGATGGAACTGCCAGAACTCCATGTCTTCCAGCGGCACGCCGGCGCGGGCGGCCATGCCCAGGCCGTCGCCCGTGTTGATGAAGGCGTTCGTGCTGGCCGCAAAGATGCGCCCCGCCCCGCCCGTGGCGAACAGCGTGACCTTGGCTTCCAGGATGTGCACGTCGCCGGTCTCCATCTCCAGCGCGGTGACGCCCAGCACGTCGCCCGCGGCGTCGCGGATCAGGTCCAGCGCCATCCATTCGACGAAGAAATTGGTGCGCGCCTTGATGTTCTGCTGGTACAGCGTGTGCAGCATGGCGTGGCCGGTCCGGTCGGCCGCCGCGCAGGCGCGCTGCACGGGCTTTTCGCCGTAGTTGGCGGTGTGGCCACCGAACGGGCGCTGGTAGATGGTGCCGTCGGGGTTGCGGTCGAACGGCATGCCCATGTGCTCGAGCTCATACACCACCTTGGGTGCTTCGCGGCACATGTATTCGATGGCGTCCTGGTCGCCCAGCCAGTCGCTGCCCTTGACGGTGTCGTAGAAGTGGTAGTGCCAGTTGTCCTCGGCCATGTTGCCCAGACTGGCGCCGATGCCACCTTGTGCGGCCACCGTGTGCGAGCGGGTCGGGAACACCTTGGACAGCACGGCCACGTTCAAGCCGGCCAGCGCCAGCTGCAACGAGGCTCGCATGCCCGAACCGCCCGCGCCGACGATGACGACGTCGAAGCGGCGGCGGGGAAGAGATGAGGTAAGAGCGAGTGCCATGACTTACAGCCTCCAGAGCACTTGGATGGCCCAGCCCATGCAACCGATGAGCCAGACGATGGTGCACACCTGCAATGCCAGGCGCACACCGACGGGTTTGACGTAATCCATCAACACATCGCGCAGGCCCACCCAGGCATGCCAGCCCAGCGAGACGAGCACGACGAAGGTCAGCAGCTTCATCCACTGCGCGGCAAAGATGCCGGCCCAGCGGTCGTAGCCCAGCGGGCCGCCCAGGATGAGCTGCAGCAGCAGGGCGATGGTGAAGACCGCCATCAGCGCGGCGGTGACGCGCTGGCTGAGCCAGTCGCGCATGCCGTAGTGGGCGCCGACGACGACGCGCTTGGAACCGTAGTTGACCGACATGGCTGTCTGCCTCAGTGACTCAATACAGGCCGAAAAGCTTGGCGCCCAGCACCACGGTCAGCACCAGGCTGGAAACCAGGGTGACCACGGCCGACGTGCGGCCCTGCTCCTTGGTGACGCTGTGGCTCACGTCCATCCACAGGTGCCGCACGCCGGCGATGAAGTGGTGCAGGAAGGCCCAGATCAGCGCCAGGGACACCAGCTTGACGAACCAGGCAGGCAGGAAGCCGATGCCCGCGCCAAAGGCGCTGGTGAAGCTCTCGTAGCTGGCTTCGGAGCTCAGGCTGACATCGAACAGCCAGACGATGAACGGCAGCAGCACGAACATGATCAAGCCACTCACCCGGTGCAGGATGGAGACCACGCCCGCCAGGGGCAGGCGGTACTTCACCGCGTCAATCAGGCGCATGGTGCCGGGGCGCTGTCGAATCATCTCAGGCATGGTCTTCTTCTCGGGGAGTGCACAGGAAACCGGGCGAAACCGGATGAGTTTATTGCAACGCAGCAGACTTACGTGGAACTGGAAGCCCGACCCTTCAGCCGAGTTCGTTGCGATAGTGGTGGGTGGCCGTGTGATACAGCCCCCGGCGCAGCTCCATCGGGCGGTCGCCATAAGTAAACGACAGGCGCTCCACCGAGAGCAGCGGGGCGCCGGCCACCACCCCCAGCAGTGTGGCTTCTTCGGCTGGCGCCGCCACGGCGCGGATCTTTTCGGTGGCGCGGATCATGCGCACCGAGAATTCGGCCTCGAACATGCGGTACAGGGGCCCCCGCCAGGCCTGCAGGCGTTCGGCCGTCAGACCCCGGAAAGGCGTGCCCGGCAGCCACAGGTCGTCCAGCACCACCGGCAGGTCGTCGGCCAGCAGCAGGCGGCGCACCTGCACGGCGGTCTCGCCGGCCGGCAACCCCAGCAGCTGCCGCACATCGGGCGGCGGCCGCATGCTGCGGCATTCCAGCAGGCGGCGCTGCAGGGCGGGCGGGGTGCCGTCGTCGGGCGTCAGGCGCAGGAAGCGGTATTGCGTGGCCTGCTCGGCGTGCGTGGCCACGAAGGTGCCCTTGCCCTGGCGGCGCACGACGAGGTTGTCGGCGGCCATCTCGTCGATGGCCTTGCGCACCGTGCCCTGGCTGACCTTGAAGCGCGCGGCGAGCTCCATCTCGCTGGGGATGGCGCCACCGGGCTGCCACTCGCCGGCCTGCAGGCGCTTGACGAGCAGCAGCTTGATCTGCTGGTACAGCGGGCTGAACGAAGGTGCCGCTTCGGGGTAAGAAGTCGACTCTGCGGCAGTCATGTCGTGATTGTCTTCCATAAGACCCAAGACTGACGTCAGATTGGGGTGACTAAAATCGCGGCACGTCGGGTGTCGCCCTGCGCGCCGCCGTGGCGGCGCGCCCGCCACCTTGCCCCTGTCCTCATTCCACTCTGGAGCCCCCCATGTCCAAGAAGCCCGTCCGCGTGGCAGTCACCGGCGCCGCCGGCCAGATCGGTTACGCCCTGCTGTTCCGCATTGCCTCCGGCGAGATGCTCGGCAAGGACCAGCCGGTGATCCTGCAGTTGCTGGAAGTGCCGGTCGAGGGCCCGCAGAAGGCGCTCAAGGGCGTGATGATGGAAATCGACGACTGCGCCTTCCCGCTGCTGGTCGGCATGGAAGCGCACAGCGACCCCATGACCGCCTTCAAGGACACCGACTACGCCCTGCTGGTGGGTTCGATGCCTCGCAAGGCCGGCATGGAGCGCGCCGAGCTGCTGGCCATCAATGGCAAGATCTTCACCGGCCAGGGCAAGGCGCTGGACGCCGTGGCCAGCCGCGACGTGAAGGTGCTGGTGGTGGGCAACCCGGCCAATACCAACGCTTACATCGCCATGAAGAGCGCGCCCAGCCTGAAGCGCGAGAACTTCACGGCCATGCTGCGCCTGGACCACAACCGCGCGCTCAGCCAGCTCGCCGCCAAGACCGGCAAGCCGGTGTCCAGCATCAAGGGCCTGGCCGTGTGGGGCAACCACTCGCCCACCATGTACGCCGACTACCGCTTCGCCACCATCGACGGCGCCAGCGTGAAGGACATGATCAACGACCACGCCTGGAACAATGACGTGTTCCTGCCCACCGTGGGCAAGCGCGGCGCGGCCATCATCGAAGCGCGCGGGCTGTCGTCGGCCGCCAGCGCGGCCAACGCCGCCATCGACCACATGCGCGACTGGGCCTTGGGCACCGGCGGCGAGTGGGTCACCATGGGGGTGCCGAGCAATGGCGAATACGGCATCCCGAAGGACGTCATGTTCGGCTACCCGGTGACCACCGAGGGCGGCCGGTACAAGATTGTCGAAGGCCTGCCCATCGACGAATTCAGCCAGGGCTGCATCGACAAGACGCTGGCCGAGCTGACCGCCGAACAGGACGGCGTCAAGCACCTGCTGTAAATCGCTGCGCCGGCCCGCCCGGTGCAGGGCCGGCGCGGGCCTAGCTGCGAACCATCTCGATCAGCCGGCCGAGCACCTTGCCGGTGTGCAGTCCGTCATGCTCGAATTCGTTCGTGATCCACGGCCGCAGGCCACGAATCCGGCGCGCCGTCTGCTCGGAGAACGCCCGCGGTACGTACATGTCATTGACGTAGATCGCTGCGGCGCAGGGCACCTCGTTGACGGCCAGCACACCCGGGTCATACAGCGGGCCCCAATTCCGTTCAGCCAGCAGCAGGGCTGCTTGCCGAAAGGGTGCCAGGCCAGCGAACTCTTCGAACATCCAGGGAAACACGTGCTCGCCGGTGAGCAGCGCGGGGTCGCTGGACAACTCGGCGGGCATCACACGCTGCGCTGACCAGTCAGAGGCTTCGCCATTGGCATAGCAGGCCTCGTGGATCACGGCATACAGCGGGTTGCGCGCGAACGGCGACGCGCGCTCCACGTCGTGCAGGAAGGCCGGGCTCGTGGGTGCCAGTTCAAGCAGGTGGTGCAGCCGCTCCGAGCCCGCGCCCATGCCCAGCAACATCCCGAGCTGGCGCAGGCGGCGCGGTGTCAAGCGGTCGCCGCCGGGCAGCCTCACATCCTCTGCCGCCACGCGGTGCATCAGGCTGCGGACACGGTCGCGGTCCTGCGGATAGCGCTCATAGTGCTGGCCGGTCTTCTCGAGCGTGGTGCGAAAGGTATCGCGGTACACCTCGTCGATTCCGCGGTCCAGTGGCGGCAACCCGCCGGTGATGAAGGCCTCGCGCAACGAGCCTGGGAACGTGGACAGGTAGCTCACCGCGCAGAATCCACCGAAGCTCTGGCCCAGCACCGACCAGCGGTCGATGCCCAGTGCCTGGCGAAAGCACTCTGCGTCGCGCACGATCGCGTCGGCGCGGTGCAACGCCAGCCGGCCGGCCAGCGCCTGCGGCGTTGCCGCGCTGGCGTCGGCAGGGCCCACAGGCGTCGAGCGCCCCATGCCGCGCTGGTCGAGCAGCAGCACCCGGTAGTCCGCCAGTGCACGGGCCAGCCAGGCCGGCGAGTCGGGCGACACCGGGCGCGGGCCCTCGAAGCCGGGCCCGCCCTGCAAGAAGAGCAGCCAGGGCTGCGTGTCGTCCACCTTGTCGGCCAGGACGACCGCGCGGGCAAAGACCTCGATGTGTTCTCCATCGGGCTGCGCGTGGTCGAGCGGCACCTTCAGCGTGTGTTCGGTCACCCTCAGGCCGGGTTGGCGGTAGGTCGTGGACTGCATCGGGGCTCCAGCGTCATCGTCAGGACCGATGCTAAGGGGCCAGGCAACGTGCGCCGCAGAGTCGGCCTCGCCCGGCCGCTTTCACGGTGCCGGAGTGCGTCGGGTCTGCGGCACACTTGCACGATGATGTCCAGATCCTTGTTCCCGGCAGTCACGGCCGCCGCCCGGGCCAGCAAGGGGCACGGCGCGCGCGGGGAGCGGGCTTGAACGCGACAGCCCAGTACCGCTTCGGCGACTTCAAGCTGTTGCCGGGCGAAAGGCTGCTGTTCCGCCGCGGCATCGAGCAGGCCATGACGGCCCGCGCTTTCGCACTGCTGGTGACGCTCGTCGAGCGCGCCGGGCAACTGGTGGCCAAGGACGATCTCATGCAGCGCGTCTGGGCCGGCGTGATCGTCGAAGACAACAACCTGGCCGTCCAGGTGGGCGTGCTGCGCAAGCTGCTGGGCGCCGAGGCCATTGCCACCGTCCCGGGCTTCGGTTACCGCTTTGCCCTGGAGGTCATCGACGTCGGCGGCTGCGCCGACCTGCCGGCGCGAGAAGCACCCATCGGCCGGGGCAACCTGCCGCTGCGTCTTCCCGCGCTCATCGGCCGCGAGGCCGAGCTGGCCGAGGCCGCGACGCTGTTGCACAAGCACCCGCTGCTGACCATCTGCGGCGGCCCCGGCTTCGGCAAGACGCGGCTGGCGCAGGAGTTGGCGCTGCGCCAGCGCGGGCAGGACCGGGACGGCGCCTGGTGGGTGGATCTCACGCTCCTGCGCAGTGACGAGTCGCCGGCGCAGGCCGTGGCCCGCACCCTGGGGCTGGCGCTTGGCGATGGGGACGACACCCTGATCGCCCTGACGTCGCGGCTGGCATCCACGGCCATCCTCATCGTCCTGGACAACGCGGAGCACCGGGCCGACGAGGTGGCGGGCCTGGCCGCAGCCCTGGTGCGCGACACCGCGCATGTTCGCCTCGTCGTGACCAGCCAGGTGCCCCTGCGCGTGGTGGGCGAATACCTGTTCCGGCTGCCGCCCCTGCCAGCGGATGACGCCCTGCAGCTGCTGGCCGCGCGGGCCGGCAGCGAAGCCTGGGTGGGCGATGAACGGGAGAAGGCCACGGCCATCTGCGAGGCCCTGGACTTCAATGCGCTGGCCATCGAGTTGGCGGCGGTCCGCATCGACGCACTGGGCCTGCAGGGCCTGGCATCGCGACTGAACCAGCGACTCACGCTGCTGGCCCCCGGTGACACGTCACGAGCGTCCCGCCGCAACGCGTTGGCCGCAGCGATGGAGTGGGCGCACGACTTGCTGGGCGCGCGTGAGCGTCGGGTCCTTCGGCGCCTGGGCGTGTTTCCCGGGAGCTTTTCGATCGAAGGCGCTGCGTTGGTGCTGGCCGACGCCGAGCTGCCGGCTGCCCGGGTCGTGGAGACCCTGCTGGTCCTCGTGGAACGCTCGCTGGTGGCCGTCGAGCGCGGAACGCACCGACGATTCAGGCTGCTGGAGACCACCCGCCTGTTTGCGCTTGCCCAGCTCGATGCCACCGGCGAAACCGACACCGCGCAGGCGCAATTCTGTGCCGGCATGCGCTGGCTGTTCGACGACGCCTACCAAGAGTCCTGGCGCATGCCCGCCCGAGACTGGCTCGGGCACTACCGGCCCGAACTGACCGCGCTGTGGGCGGCATTGCGCTGGGCGGGCGAACACGATCTCGAGTCAGCCGCAGCACTGTTCGGCGCCTCCGCGCCACTGTGGCGCCAACTGGGCGGCGAGCACGAAGCGCGTGCCCATGCCCTGTTGCTGGCCGACCGGATGACGCCCGACATCGATGCCACGCTACGGGCCCGCTTCTGGCTGGCGTGCGCCCATTGCCACACCCAATTCCACCCAGGCCCGGCGCGTGCCGCCGCAGAGCGCGCGGTGGCGATCTTTCACGAGCTGGGTGACGCGCGTGGCGAGTACGTCGCACTGGTCGAGTACGCATTCAATTGGCGTGTGGACGGGCCCGAGGCACGCGGCGCGCTGCAGCGGGCCAAGGCCCTCGAGAGCCCGGGCTGGCCGGCTGCCGTGATCGAACGCGGACGCACCGCCGAAGCCGTGCTGCACATGTCGGCCAACCACCATGACCTGGCCCGGCGCTGCTACGTCGATGCACTCGAGGTCTGTCGGCGCAGCGGTTTTGAACGGGGTGAGCAGCGGGCGATGCTGAATCTGGCGGATCTGGAGCGCGCTGCTGGCCACATCGAGGAGGCCGTGGAGCTCGGGCAAGCGCTGAGCCGGAGCCTGCACGACGATGACAGCCCGGCCAGTCTGTTCACGACGCTGACCAATCTGATCGGCGCACTGCTGGCGATCGGGCGGCACGATGCGGCCCGCGACGTGGCAGGGGAGTGCAGTCGCCGCGTGGGTCGTTTGCCAATCCAGGAGTATGGCTGGGTCGCCCTGGATGCGATGGCGCTGCTGCACCTTCACGACGGCGACCCAGCCACCGCAGCCCGGTTGGCCGGCGCCTCGGACCGGGAACTCGAACTGCACGGTCAGCCGCAGCGGCAGCCCAATGAAGCCGCCGACCGCGCAGCGCTGGATGCCGGATTGACGCGGGCCCTAGCGGCCGAGCAGATTTCGCTGTTGCAGGCCGAAGGCCGGCGAATGCGCACGTCCGAATCCGTGGCGTTGGCGTTCGGTCTCGGCCCCGCGGCCGAGACTCCCAGGAACTGACTGCCTGCCATCGCACCGGGCAGGCCGAGGGCGGCTCCGGCGCAATGCCGAGCGCCGCGATCGGCAGGTTACGCCCGAAGCTTGAGGCGCAGGCGCAGCCCCACCGGCGTCATCGTGAACGTCAGCTTCTCGCGCGCCGGCTGCCCATCGGGGGTGGCCACGCTCTCGATATCGAAGCGGCCCAGCAGCACCGCCATGGCCAGCTTCATTTCCAGCAACGCCATGTAGCGTCCGGGGCAGATGCGCGGCCCTGCCCCGAAGGGCATGGACGTGCGCTTGACATTCGCTCCGGCAGCCGCCGCCGAGCCCTCGGCCAACCAGCGTTCGGGCTCGAAGCGCGCGGCCCGCGGCACGTGCGTGTCGCTGACGCTGTCGCGGCGCATGAGGTTGATGATCACGGCACCGGCGGGTACGGCCACGCCGCCCACCGTGGTATCGCGCAGGGCCTGCAGGGCCAGCACGGGGGCCACCGGCTTCAGACGCATGGTTTCGTGGCAGCAGGCCTCCACGTAGTCCAGGGACGCCAGCTCTTCGATGGTCGGCGAGGCGGCCCGGCCGGCCACCCGGCGCACTTCCTCGGTCGCGCGGGCCAGCGCCTCGGGGTGGCGCCACAGCAGCTCGATCATCCAGGCCAGCGTGTTGGCCGTGGTGTCTTCGCCGGCCAGCAGCATGGTCAGCACGTTGCCGGCCACCTGCGTGTCGTCGATGCCACTGCCAGGTTCGTCAGCCGCCACGATCATCGCTTCCAGCAGGTTGTGGGGCTTGTCGCGCCGCCCCGGTTCGGCCTGCAGCCGCGCCCGGGCCTGCGCGACGAAGCCGGAAACGGCCTTGTTGATGGCGGCCATGCTCTGCTCGAGCTGGCGCACCTCGGCCGAGCGCCACCAGCGCCACACCGGCAGGGGCGACACCATGCGCTTGGCGAGCGCCGGAAAGACCTTGTCCAGGTGCTGCTGGATGACGTCGCCATCCGACTGCAGTGTGTTGACCTCGGCGCCGAAGGCCAGGCCGGCGATGGCATCCACCGTGAATCTCATCAGGTCGGCCTGCAGGTCGATGTCGGCGCCCGCCTGGGCGGCTGCAGCCCAACGCTGGCCCAGGCGGTCGGCCACGGTCACCAGGGCCGGGTGATAACGCCGCACGTGGGTCGGGTCGAAGCCGGCCATCACCATGCGGCGCTGGCGCTTCCAGTCGTCCCCGTTGGCTGCGAACACCCCAGGCAGCAGGCCCATCTCGGCGCCGATGGTCTGCATGCGCTCGGTGCGCTGGAAGCCGTCGGGACGGTCGCGCAGGGCCGCGGCCGTGGCTTCATGGTCGGCCACCACCAGGGTGTCGCGGCTGCCCATGCGCAGCCGGTAGTAAGGCCCGAATTCGGCGCACCAGGCCTCCAGCTGCAGGTGCAGCCGGGTGGCGTCCAGCTGCAGCAGGTTGCCCACCACGGGCAGGGGCCTGGGCCCTGGCAGGTCGCCGATGGCGCGTGGCGTGGCGGCCGCGGCCTGCGGATGGGCGGTCGCCCGGTTGGTTTGCACGGTGTCCATCGTTGCTCCTGCTGGGACGCTGATTGCCTGGCGCCGCCGAGGGTGTAGCACAACCGGGGATGCCCGGCACGGGTTTAGGCTAGGGGCCTGTGCCAACCTGCCGGCCCGCTGCGGGCCGGGTTCCGTCATGACCGAAGCCCGTTCCATCTCCCCGCGCCAGGCGCTGTTCGACCCCGACGAGGTGGCCGCCAGTGCCCTGCCCGTGTGCGATCACTACAGCGGCGTGGAAGTGCGCATGCGCAAGAGCCTGGCGCTGCAAGCCGAGATGGGGCCGGTGTTCGACGTCACCCTGGATGGCGAAGACGGTGCGCCCGTGGGCGGCGAAGCCGAGCACGCAGGCCTGATGGCCGAACTGGTGATGTCGGCCGACAACCGCTGGGGTCGCGTGGGTGCGCGCCTGCCGCCCGTGCCGCATGCGCAGTTCGAGGCCATGGCCGAACTGCTGGTGCAACGCGCCGGCACGCGGCTGGCCTATCTCATGATCCCCAAGGTGCGCGGCCTGGCCGACCTGCAGCGGGCGGCCGACACCATCGACAGCGCGTCGAGCGCCGCGGGGCTGGCCCGCACGATCCCGCTGCACGCGCTGGTCGAAACCCACGGCAGCCTGCGCGAGGTGCAGGCGCTGGCCGCCCACCCGCGCATCGAGTCGCTGTCCTTCGGCCTGATGGACTTCGTCTCGGCCCACCGGGGCGCCATCCCGCAATCGGCCATGGGGGCGGCCGGACAGTTCGAGCATCCGCTGGTGCTGCGCGCCAAGCTGGAAATCGCCGCGGCCTGCCACGGCCAGGGCAAGACACCCTCGCATGGCGTGGTGACCGAGTTCCAGGATCTGGACGCCCTGCGGCGTGCCGCCACCATGGCCTGCCAGCGGCTGGGCTACACCCGCATGTGGAGCATCCACCCGGCGCAAGTCCGCCCCATCGTCGAAGCCTTCTCGCCCTCGGCCGGCGAGGTGGAACTGGCGGTGGAGATCATCACCGCCGCCCAGGCCGCCGGCTGGGGCCCCATCCGCCACCGGCACGACGGCGCCGACAGGCTGCACGACCGGGCCAGCTACCGCTACTTCTGGCAGGTGATCGAGCGGGCCCAGCGCACCGCTGTTTGCGGCGCGGCCGCCCTTCCCGAGCCGCTGCGGCAGGCCTGGTTCGGGTGATGGGAAGGGGGCGGGGCGGCCAGCCCTACAAGCCAGCCTGCGCCAGGGCCTGCGCGAACCGTTCAGGCGGCTCGTAGCCCACCACGCGGGCCTGCGTGCGTTCCGGGCCACCCGGCGAAAAGAACAGGACGCCGGGCGGGCCGAACAGGCCGAAGCGCTTCATCAGCGCCTTGTCGTCGGCGCTGTTGGCCGTGACATCCACCTGCAAGCGGAGCGCGCCGGCCAGCCGGGAAGCGATGGCCGGATCCCGGAACGTCAGGTGCGCCATTTCCTTGCACGAGACGCACCAGTCGGCATAGAAGTCCAGCATGACCGGGCGGCTCGCGTTCCTCAGGGCCGTGTCCAGTTCGGCACTGCTGCGGATCCGCTGAAAGTCGAGTTCAGCCGCGGCGGCGATGTTGAGCGGCGCCTCGGCACGACGCAGCTGGGCCAGATGAGCCAGGGGCTGCAAGGGATCGACACCGCCGGACATCGCACCGACGAGTTGCGTGACGCCCAGCACCGCCAGCACGAGCCCCGCGCCCTGGGACAACCGCTGCCAGCCACTGGTGGGCCGCCCCGGGGCCTGCATGAGACCCAGGTAGGTCGCCCCCACCAGCAGCGCAGCGCCGAGCACGAGCATCAAAGCGCGGCCCGGCAGCACCGGCGACACGATCCACAGGGCGACGGCCAGAAGCAGCACGCCGAACACCGTCTTTACACCGTTCATCCAGGCGCCGGCGCGTGGCAGCAGCGCGCCCGCGGAAACGCCCACCGCCAAGAGCGGCACGCCCATCCCCAGTGCCAGGCTGAAGAGCGCGACTCCGCCCACCATCACATCCCGCGTCTGGCTGATGAAGACCAGCGCGCCAGCCAGGGGCGCGGCCACGCACGGCCCGACAATCAGGGCCGACAGCCCGCCCATCAGGAACACGCCCACGAAACGTCCACCGGGCAGTCGGTTCGAGGCTTCGCTCAGACGCGTCTGCACGAAGGGGGGCATCTGCAGCTCGAAGACGCCGAACATGGGTAGTGCCAGCACGGCCAGCAGCAGCGCAAAGGTGCCGAGCACCCAAGGGTTCTGGAGGGTCGCGGCCAGGCCCTCGCCGGCCAGGCCTGCGGCCATGCCCAGGCCGGTGTACACCACGGCCATTCCCAGGACATAGGCCAGCGCCAGCGCAAACCCCCGCGACCGCGAGACGACGGCACCGCGCCCGACGATGATCGACGAAAGGATCGGCACCATCGGCAACACGCAGGGCGTGAACGACAGCAGCAGCCCGGCCAGCCAGAACGCCGCCACGAGCGTGGGCCAGTGACCCGAGCGCAGCGCGCGACCGATGGGGCTCGCGTCCGCGCTGGCAACCTGGGTACCCGAATCGGCGTCGGATTCGGTGCTCAGCTGTTCGAGCGGTGGCAGGGTTTCGACGCCAGCGGACGCATCGCCCAGCCAAGTCACCCGCCCCACCCGACCCTGGCCCATATCCACCGCCACAATGGCGCTCTGAGGGGGATAGCACAAGCCCTCGTCGGCGCAGCCCTGGTAGCCCAGCCGCAGGCGCACCACGCCCTGCTGGCCTGCCATCGGCACGGCGACTTGCACCGCACCCTGCAGCAATTCGACGGTCTTGCCGAAGTTGGCGTCGAACTGGGTCTTGCCGTGGGGCAGGTCCACCGCGCCCAGCGCGGGCCCCGGTTCCTCGGCCGACACCGACAGGCGTTCGCGGTATAGGTGGTAGTTGGGCGCCACGTCCAGCCGCAGCTGTACGGTCTGGTCATCGACCCGGCTGGCGCTGCCCCGAAAGGCCTGTTCCACCTCCAGGTAGTCGCCCGAACCGGCATGAGCCGGGCCGAGCCAGGCGCTCAACATCAGCGCCGCCATCCACAATGCCCTGCTTGTCTTCATGCTTCCATGCCCTCTCCATCAAAAGCCGTGGTGCAGCAGTCGCCCGGTGGCATCGACGGCCAGGTAGCTGGCCTGCTGGTCAGCCAGGAATGCGGGTGCTGCCAAGCCCTTGAGCATCGCGATGGTTGTCAATGCACCGGCTGCCACGCAAGCCGGCGCGGTTGCACTGATCGATTGCCAGGTCTGCACCGGCCAGCCCGTCAGCGGGTTCAGGATGTGGCAGTAGCGCTTGCCATCGAGCTCCAGGAACCGCTCGTAGTCGCCGCTGGTGGCCAGCGCGCCCGAGACCAGTTCGACGGTGGCGATGGTGGCCCGATCCTGACGCGGATGGCGGATGCCGAAGCGCCAGGGCTGGCCGTCCGCACGCGGCCCCAGCACACGGATGTCGCCGCCCAGGTTGACCCAGCCGTGCCGGTGGCCCGCCTCCATCAAGGCCGTGGCCGCACGGTCGGCCGCGTATTCCTTGCCGAAGCCGCCGAAGTCGATTTCCATGCCCGGGCGCGGCAGGCTGACGCAGCCGTCAGCCCAGCGCACCTGCGGCCAGCCGATCAGGGGCAGCAGCGCTTGCAAGGCAGCCTCGCCTGGCAGGCGGCCACAGCGGAAGTCCCAGGCCCGACGCAGCACACCCGAGGTGATGTCGAACAGGCCGCCGCTGGACTGGAACAGGGACGCCGCGAAGTCCAGCAGTCCCGCCGTCTCGCTGTCCACGGGCAGGGGTCGCCCCGTCCCGGCCGCCGCGTTGATGCGCGACAGGATGCTGTCGGCGCGGTAGCGCGAGTACTTCGCCTCGATGCGCTGGACCTCGGCCACGGCCGACAGCGCGGCCCCGCGCAGGCTGACGACCGTGCCTGCGCCTTCGAGGTGGATCTCGCAGGCGCTGGCCATGGCCGCGAAGGGCAGGGTCAGCGAGGCCATGTGGCGTTCAGAAATGCGTGCTGGCACCCACCTGAACGGTCGTGGCACTGAACGGGTCCAGGCCGGGCGAACCGGTGCCTCCGACGCGCCAGCTCGAGCGCTGCTTGTACTCCTCGAGCTTGATGTCGCAACTCCATTTGCGGCTGGCCTGCCAGGCCAGCTTGAGGGCGACCGTGACGGCGCCGAAAGACGACAGGCGCTGGTCGGCCGAACTGTAGGTCGGTGGCGAGGTGAAGTAGCCGACGGGGTACGGCGCACCGACGTTGGGGTCGTACACGGGGTCGAAGTAGAACGAGGCCGCGCTCTGCGTGTACAGGCGCAGTTCCGGCGTCAGGGTCCAGCGGGTGCCCAGCGGTTGCACCCATTCCGCAGCCAAAGTGTGGGCCCGGATGCCGAAGGTGTCGCTGTAGTAGCGGTAACTCGATCGCAAGGTACTGCCCAGGCTGACGAAGTGGTGGTTCCAGCGGGTCAGCAAAATGGACTGATTGCGTTCGCCGGGCCGTACGTCCAGGCTCTTGTAAGGGTCCGAGAAGTAACCGGTGCCGCGGTTGAAGCTCAAGTTGAACTGCAGAAGGTCCACGGCGCTGAGCGCCTGGGTGACGCCCACCGCCGCCTCGGTCGTGTGCCGGCTCTCGTGCAGCAGCAGGTTGTCGCGCGAGCTGATCTTGTCCGACGCGAAGCCCAGGCCGACGTTCCAGGTGCGGTTGTTGTCCTCGCTGCCGAAGGCGGCATCGAACGACACGGAACGACCCAGATAGTCGTGTTCATCCGACACCGCCAGCCCCATCCCATAGCTGTTGTGGCCCTCATAGCGGGTCAGCTTGACGTCACCGGCGTGGCGCTCGTCGTTCATCTTCGAGGCACCGGAGATGGCCGTGTGGTAGCGCGGGCTGGCACCCGAGACCGCATCGCTGACCAGCGAACCTTCGATCAGCCAGCGCGGGCTCAAGGGCGCCTGCACATACACCGAGGGCGCCGACACCCGGATCCGCTTCAGGCCGGGCTGCTCGTCCTGGTAGTGCATGTATTTCAAGCTGAGCGTGCCCTCCTCGGGGGCAGTCTCGGCATGCGCCATGACGCCCGGCAATGCCAGTGCTGCCGCGATGATGGCACCAGCCGGCAGGTTGGCGCGCGTGTGATCAGTTGCAGCCACAGCCACCCCCGCCCACGCCATAACCGCCCGAGGCGTTCTCCTTGGAGGAATAGATGTGCTGGTCGAAGCGTTGGGCCAAGGGGTCGGCGCCCATGGTCATCTCGGGCTTGGCCAGGTAGCCCTTTTCCCAGGGTTGGGGGGGCGTGATGGCGCAGCCGCTGAACAGGGCCGACACGGCCAGCACTGCAGTGAGCGACGACAAGCGCAGGGGCCTTCGCGCAGGGCGGTCTTGCATTGGGGTCCTCCGGGAGAATCGATCGAGCTTCATGGCGTGCCGAGCAGGGCCTGGATCTGCTGTTCGAGCGCCTGACGGTCTTCCGTCCGAAAGCCCTTGTGCACGATCAGCACCTTGCCGTCGCGCCCGACGATGAGCGAACTGGGCATCGCCTTGACATCGAATCGGCGCGCGGTCTCGCCCTTGGGATCCAACGCGATGGGGAACTGGGCTGGCACCTCGGTCAGGAAGCTCAAGGCATCGGCGCGGTTGGCGTCCAGGTTCACGGCCACGACCTGCAGCCCCTGTTGGCCGTACTTCGCCTGCAACTGGTTCATGAACGGAAAGGACTGTCTGCACGGTCCGCACCAGGAGGCCCAGAAGTCCAGGTACACCACCTTGCCCTTGAACTGGGCCAGGTTGACGGTGTCCTTCAGCCCGGGCAACACGAGTTCGGGTGCCGGCAAGCCGGCCTCCAGGGCCCGGGCAGGCGAGGCCACGGCGGCGGCCACCGCACAGGCCAGGGTCAGCAATCTCATTGGCATCGGTCGAGCTCCAAGGGGTGGGTGTCGAATTCGGTCAACGGGCATGGCGGCGCCACAGCAGCACCGCAGCCAGCACCACCAGCACAGGCAGCAGCGGGTCGTCGGCCGGTGTGCCGCTGGACAGGCTGCAGCCCCCGCCACCTGCGTTGGCGGCCCCGGCCGGGGCCGGGGTGGTATGGGTTCCGGCCAGGCCGATGGTGGTGGTCGTGGCCCCGGGCGCATCGCTGGTGACGACGAGGCTTCCGTTCTCGCTGGTGGAGGTCGCGCTGGTCCAGCCCACGCTCAAGCCACAGCTGGCGCCGGGCGCCAGGCTGAAGGGTGCGGCGGCGCAGCCGTTGGCCGATGCAGGCGCGACCGTGAAGCCACCGCTGCCGATGGCCAGCGCGCTGACCTGGAGCACCGCGGTGCCGCTGTTCTGCAAGACGAGTGTCTGCGCAGCCGCCACGATGCCCGTGTCCGCCGAAAAGCTCAAGGCCGAGGGCGAGACCGACAAGGCGGCGGCCGGCGCCGCCGTCGCGGTGCCAGTCAGGCTGACGCTCGGCGGGGCCGTGCCATCCGAAGCCAGTGTCAACGTCGCGCTCCGCGTGCCGGCCGCGGTCGGCGTGAAGCCCAAGACCACCGTGCAGGTGCTGCCAACCGCCAGCGAGCTGCCGGCGGCACACGTGCCGGTCCCCAGGGCGAAGTCAGAGGACGAAGCGCCCGAAACGGTGATGGCCGTCAAGTGCGCCACCGCGTTGCCGCCGTTGGACAAGCTCAGCGTTTGCGGGGTGCTGCTGTTGCCCACGGTGAGGGCTCCGAAGTCCAGCGTGGTGGTGCTCGGCGTCCAGGACAGCACGGGGGCCAGCACCACTGCCACGCCCGTACCGCTCAGGTTGAGCGTGTCCGGAGAAGTCGCCGCGTTGGTCGTGATGGTGAGGCTGCCCGACCGGGCCCCGGTCGTCGTGGGCGTGAAGCTGGTGCTGAGGTTGCAGGCACTGCCCGCGGACAGGTTCGCCGGGCAGTTGTGGCTGAGGCTGAAGTCGCTGCCACTGGCCGAAAGGCTGCTGATGGACAGCGTCGCCGAGCCGGTGTTGGTCAGCGTGACCACACTCGCATTCGAGGCCGTGCCCACCGTCTGGTTGCCGAAGGCGATGGCCGCAGCCGACAAGCTCACAGCCGGCTGCGGCGTGGCGGTGCCGGTGCCGGAGAGCGCGAGCGAGGCGCTGCCATTGCTGGCGTTGCTGGCCAAGGTGAGGGTGGCGCTGCGGCTGCCGGTTGCAGCGGGCGTGAAGCCGAGTACCAGCGTGCAGCTGGCCCCTGCCGCCACCGGTGAGGCGGTGCTGCAGGTTCCGCCGCGCGTGAAATCGCCGGCGCCCGTGCCGCTGAGGGCCAGCCCCGTGAAGTTCAGCGCAGCCGTGCCGCTGTTGGTCACGGTGACCAACTGGGTGGCCCCGGCCGTGCCGACCGCCTGCGACCCGAAGCTCAGGCTCGTGGCGTTGATCGACAAGGTCGGCACCGGCACTGCGTTCCCGGTGCCGCTGAGCGCGACGGTCGTCGGTGAGTTCGCCGCGTTGTGGATCACGCTCAGGACGGCATTGCGCAGGCCTGCTGCGGCTGGCGTGAAAGTCACGACCATCGTGCACGAACTGCTGGGAGCCACACTGCTGCCCGCCGCACACGTGCCGCCCGCGGCCAGCGCGAACTCACCGGGGTTGGCGCCCGAAAGGCCGAGGCTGCTCACCACCAGCGCGGCGGTGCCCGTATTGCTCAGCGTCAGGGTCTGGCTGGCACTGGTGCTGCCGACCGTGGTGGCGGCCAGCGTCAAGGCGCTGCTGGAGATCGAGGCAGCCGGACTGGATGAAGACGTGGCGGTACCGCTGAGCGGGATCGCGATAGGCGTCAGGGTGTTGCTGTGGGTCAGGATCAAGGTGCCCGTGCGCGTCCCCGCCGCCGTGGGCGTGAATACGACCAGCACGGTGCAACTCGACCCGATGGCCACCGTGGTGCCGCAGGTGCCGCCGCTGCGGGCGAAGTCGCCGGTCGTGGAAACCGACAGATTGCTGATCGAATACCCCGACACCAGGCTGGCCGAAACCGTCACCGACTGCGTGGCCGAGGTGCTGCCCACCGGCGTGCTGGCATAGCTCAGGGTGCTCGGCGTGTTGCCTAGGTAGGCCGCGACATCGGCCAACTGGCTGCCGCCGGAAGGAAAGGCGGAGCGCAGCGAAGTCATCTGCCCGACGATGCTGATGCTGATGTCCAGCGCCGCCCGTGAGTTGCGCCCGTAATAGATCTTGTTGGCGTTGAAGGTGAGCGGGGTGCTCCCATGGCAGCCCGAGCAATTGAGGGCGTAGAGGCTGGCCCCGTTGGCGGGGTTGTCGGCCATCGCGCACAAGGGGACCAGCGCCCACACCCAGACCGTCAGACATCGAAGCTGCCGCAGCAGTGCAGGGCTCAGAACATCCATGGGTGCGACAGTTCGAAGGAAGCCACAAAGGGTTGGACCAGCAACCAGATTCCATTGAATCCGGCGTGCAGCAGCACGCAATGCGTCAGGCGCCGGTGGCTCTGATAGATGCCCCCCAGCAACAAGGCAGGCAGGAAAGTCAGAGCGCTCCAGGCGCCGGGGTGGCGTGCGACGTGGGCAAGGCTGAATGCCACAGCCGTGGCCGTGATGGCGAGGACCGCCTGCCACGCTGGCGTCAGCCGACGCGTGCGGGGATGGGCCGCCAGCTGCGCCATCAGCCAGGACTGCAGGCCGACGCGGAAGATCACTTCCTCAACGAATGGAGCCCCGATCAACGGCCAAGCCCGGATCGGCATCCACAAAGCCAACCCGAACAGCACCGGGGGCCCTAGCGCGATCCAGGAAAGCGCAGGCCCTGAGCCTGGCAAGATTCGGGTGGACAAGGTCAGCCCTTAGATGTGCAAATTGCACATTCAATGTAACCCAGGGCTGCCCGTCCTACTGTGAAGAAGCGTAGAGGTTTGTGGCGAACTCAGTGGCAGTGCAGGGCGCGGAGCCGATCGGCCAGCTCCGGGCTTGCATCGCCCAGAGTCGTGCGCTGCCGAAGGCGCAGGCACTCGGCGTCGTTGTCGGCACCGGGGAGCGTCGCGGCCTGGGACGCTGGCGCTTCTGAAAGGGCTGATCCCACCGCGGCGGGCCCTTGCAGCATCGCTTTGGGCCGCCAGGCCGCAAGGCCCCACAGCGCCACCAGCACCAGCAGCGCCGGACCCAGGCCCACCCACACGCGGGGCCAACTGCGGCGTGCGCCCACGGCGGGCGTGGGCAGCGGCGTGGCCGTCAGGCCATCGGCGGTGTGGGAAACGCGGGCCAGCACCACCGTGGCATCGGCCTCGGACGCAGCCGAGGGCGGCGGCGCCCGAGGCTTCGTGCCCACACCCGCCGGCCTGCGGGACTGCGTCGAATGCGACTGGATCACCGTCGCGTCGGGGTCGGCTGCCACCACCGGCAGCGGCTGCGCCTCCAGCGGCCCGTGCTCCAGGCCCAGGGCGGCGCGGAAATGCGCAATCGTCGGCGTGCGGTCCTCGGGCCGCACCGCCAGGGCCGCATCCACGGCCTGCAGAAGGCGCGGGGAATACAGGCCCGCCGACACCACCGAGGCGGGCCTGAAGTCATCGCGCACGATGCGGCTGATGCTGGACGGCGGAGTGGCCCCCGTGATGGCCCAGTACAGCGTGGCCGCCAGCGCGTAGACATCAGTCCACGGGCCCTGGGTCATGCCGGGAATCTCGGCGTATTGTTCGACGGGCGCATAGCCGGGCTTGAGGATCACCGTCAGCGCCTGCGTGTGGTCGGTGATGACGCGCCGCGCCGCGCCGAAGTCCAGCAGCAGGGGCTTGCCGCTGTCGGCCAGCAGGATGATGTTGTCGGGAGCGATGTCGCGGTGGAACCACTGCTCGGCGTGGATCACGGCCAGCGCGGTGGTCAGCGGCTCCAGCAATTCCATCAGCCAGGCTTCGTCGGGCTTGTGGCCGAGTTCGCGCAGCACCTCCTTGACGGTCCGGCCCTCGTAGAAGGGCATGACCATGTAGGCTGTGCCGTTGGCCTCCCAGAAGCGGTACACCTTCACCAGTGCCGGGTGGTCGAATCGGGCCAGCGCCTTGGCCTCGTTGATGAAGCTGCGCAGGCCGAGCTCGAAGGTGTCGGCCAGCCCGCCCGAGCGCGGCACCACGCGCTCGGCTTCCACCCGCTTGGCCAGCGAGGCCGGCAGGTATTCCTTGATCGCCACGCGGCGGTCCAGCGAGTGGTCCCAGGCCAGGTAGACGATGCTGAAGCCGCCCACGCCGACGTGGCCCGTCAGCTCGAATTCACCCAGGCGCGTGCCCAGGGCCAACCCGTCGGCGGGCACATCGCCGCGCAGGCCCGGGTTGCCGGTGCCGTGTTCAGGCGGCGCGGTTGGCAAGGGCATCGGCGTACTCGTACAGGGCGTCCAGCAAACCCTGGGCGCGCAGGTCCTCGGCCTCGGTGGCGCGGTCGGCGAGTTCTTCGACCTTCGACAGGAACGGCTCCAACACACCGGGGCCGCCAGCCCCGCCCATCAGCCGCTCGGCGCAGTGCTGGTGCCAGCGCACCCGCTCGGCCTCGGTCAGGGTGTCTTCGAAATTGCGCGCCCGGTAGCGGAAGAGCAGCTCTTCCAGCCGAGCGTCGTTGAAGGCGGGCCGCTTGGCGGCCAGCTGCGTCGGCGGCAGGGTCCGCAGGCGCTGCAAGGTGCGCCGGTCCTCGTTGTCGACGAAGCCGCCATAGAGGTCTTCATCCACATCGGGTGTGGCGGCCTGCGGACGGCCGAAGACAGCCGGCCACAGCGCATCCAGCCCGCGGCCCAGCGCCGCGGCATGTCCGGCATGGGCCATCGCCGCTTCCAGATCCAGGCCGAAGCGCTGCGGCGCGTCGCCCAGCGTGCGCAGGTTGCCGATCACGATGGGCGACTTGTTGACGTGGATGGTCTTGATCGGCAGGCGCTGCTCGCCCTCGGGCAGGTCTTCCTGGCGCGTGTAGAGGCGGCGGCGGATGGCCTCGGCGTCCAGCGCGAGCAGCTCGCGCGGGTCATGGGCCAGGTCCCACACGATGACCTCGTTCTTGTTGCTCGGATGCGGCGCCAGCGGCCACACCACCGCCAGGCACCCGCGCTCGGCCGGGTACATGCCCGAGAGGTGCACGAAGGGCCGGCCCACGCCCATCTCGGCGCGCACCGCGTCCTTGTGGCGCAGCTTCAGGCAGAAGTCCCACAGCCGGGGCTGCGCCTGCTTGATCAGGCGGGCCAGGGCCACGGTGGCGCGCACGTCCGACAGCGCATCGTGCGCCGCTTCGTGCGCCAGGCCGTTGGCGGCGGTGAGGTGCTCCAGCTTGAAGGAAGGCCGGCCGTCCTCGCGCTGGGGCCACACGATGCCCTCGGGCCGCAGAGACCACGTGCAGCGCACCACATCCAGCAGGTCCCAGCGGCTGCAGCCGTTCTGCCACTCGCGGGCGTAGGGGTCGATCAGATTGCGCCAGAACAGGAAGCGCGTCACCTCGTCGTCGAAGCGGATGCTGTTGTAGCCCACGCCGATGGTGCCGTCGCGGGCCAGTTCGCGTTCGATGGCAGCGGCAAAGGCGTGCTCCGGAACGCCTTGCGCCAGCGCCTGCTGCGGCAGGATGCCGGTGAGCAGCACGCTCTCGGGGTCGGGCAAGGTGTCGGGGGCCGGCTGGCAGTGCAGCATGAGCGGCTCGCCGATCTCGTTGAGCCCGGCATCGGTGCGCACCCCGGCAAACTGGGCTGGCCGGTCGCGCCGCGGCACGCGACCGAAGGTCTCGTAGTCGTGCCAGTAGAAGGTGGGCTCAGCCATGGGCTGGCACGATAGCGCAAGACCTGCACGCCGGGCCGCCCCGGCACGCGCAGGCGCCGACCCGTTTGCGCACTACTTCTTGCGTGCCGGCTTGGCCTGCAGGGCCTCGGACATGCCGATCAGCACGCCGCTGACCATGGCGGTGTAGCTCTCGGCCAGGGCCTGCGCGGCGCGCATGCTGGCCGCACGGGTGCTGCGCACCGCCGTCTGCATCTGCTCGGCCAACTGCTCGGCCGTGGCGCTGGCCTTGGCACCCGAGGCCGTTCCGCCGGCCTGCATCTTCTCGAGCACCTGCTCCCAGGCGCCGGCCATCGGGGCCGCAGCGCCCGAGGCGGTCTTCTTGATGGCCGCCAACATGGTGTCTTCCATCTTGTCCAGGTCTTCCAGGGCCTTGGTCAGGTGCTTGTCACGCATGTCCGCGCCCTGGGCCATCAGCGTGGACAGGGCCATGCGGTTGGCTTCGACGGCCTTCAGCAGCGCGTCGTCCATGCCCGAAACGGCCTTGTCGATCAGGGTCTCGGGGTCGATGCCGGCCGTCAGGTTCCGGGCCGCTCCAGCACTGGCCGCCTCGGAGACCGCCTTCAACGAGCTGCGGATGTTCTTCAGCGTGAGCTCGCGGCCTTGCAACGCGGCCATGGTGGCCTCGCTGGTGGCCTTGCGCAGCTGGGCGCCTTGCTGCGCCGTGGCGCTCTGGAACATGGCGATCAGGGCATCGGCATCGAAGATGGGCTTGGACATGCAGTCTCCTTGTTGTGATGCCGGCATCCTCGCACCGGCGCACGCCGACGGCAAGTGCGCCAGCGCACATGGGCCCTGCCCGCGGGCCCCTTCAGTGCAGCACGAGCAGAGGCAGCTTGCTGCGCGAGATCAGGTTCTTGGTGTGCGAACCGAAGAGCAGCTCGCCCAGGGCACCCCGCCCGTGGGTGGCCATCACGACCAGGTCGCAGCCGTATTCGCCCGCGGCCTCGACGATGGCGCCATCGATCGACTCGGTGCGCTTGAAATGGCCCTCGAAGGGCACGCCCGCCTCGGCCGCACGGGCTGCGAACTTCGCCAGGGCGTCCTGGGCATGGGCCTCCGTCAGGGCGCGATGCTGCTGGGTGTCTCGGGTGTATGCGGTCAACGCGGTGCCTTCGTTGGGCAGCGGCGCCTGGGGCTCGACCACGAAGCCGGTGATGCGTGCACCGAGCTGCCGGGCCAGGCCGACGCTGGAAGCTTCGGCGCGGTCGGACAGTTCGCTGCCATCGATCGGGACCAGGAAGTGCTTGTACATGTGCCGAACTCCTTGACTGTCGCATGCCGCTTATCGATGGGTTCATCGTGCCCTGCCGCTGCGCTCGGGCACTTGACCTCCGTCAAGCGCAGGTCGATGAGCGCGCCAGGCGCGGATAATCCGGGCTCCCGCTACCCTGCCCCATCACCGATGACCCGCGTCTACAACTTCAGCGCCGGCCCCGCCGCCCTGCCAGAGTCCGTGCTGAAGACGGCTGCCGCCGAGATGCTCGACTGGCATGGCAGTGGCATGTCGGTGATGGAGATGAGCCACCGAGGCCCACAGTTCATGGCCATCGCCGCGCAGGCCCAGTCGTTGCTGCGCGAACTGATGGACATCCCGGCGAACTACAAGGTCCTGTTCATGCAGGGCGGCGCCATCGCCGAGAACGCCATCGTGCCGATGAACCTGCTGCGCGGCCACGCCAGCGCCGACTACATCGACACTGGCGAATGGAGCCGCCGCTCCATCGAGGAAGCCCGCCGCTACGCCCGCGTCAACGTGGCCGCATCGGCCGAAGACACCGGCTACACCACCATCCCCGGGCGGTCGACCTGGCGGCTCGACCCGCAGGCCGCCTACGTGCACATCTGCAGCAACGAGACCATCGGCGGGGTGGAGTACGCCGAGCCGCCCGACGTGGGCAGCGTGCCGCTGGTGGCCGACATGTCCAGCAGCATCCTGTCGCGGCCCGTGGATGTCACGCGGTACGGCGCCATCTACGGCGGCGCGCAGAAGAACATCGGCCCCGCGGGCCTGACGATCGTGATCGTGCGCGAAGACCTGATCGGGCAGGCCCTGGCGGCCACGCCCTCGGCCTTCGACTATGCCGTGGTAGCCAGCCACGACAGCATGTTCAACACGCCGCCCACCTACGCGATCTACATCGCCGGGCTGGTCTTCGAGTGGATAAAGTCCACCGGCGGGCTCGCGGCGATGGAAGCCCGCAACCGCCACAAGGCCGCCCTGCTGTACGACTACCTGGACTCGACCGATTTCTACCGCAGCCCCGTGGCGCGCGATTGCCGCAGCCTGATGAACGTGCCCTTCAAGCTGCACGACCCGGCACTGGACGGCGCCTTCCTGAAGGGCGCCGAAGCCCGTGGCATGGTGCAACTCAAGGGCCACCGCCTGGTGGGCGGCATGCGCGCTTCCATCTACAACGCCATGCCGCTGGAAGGCGTGCTGGCGTTGGTCAGCTACATGCGCGAATTCGAGGCCGCGAAGGGCTGAGGCACCGCGGGCCGCCGGGCCTGCCGTCGACGGGCCCTGGCGATCCGGTGGACACTCCGGCCCATGAAACCACGAATCTGGGCTTACGGCGCGGCACTGGTCACGGTGCTGCTGTGTGACGGGGTGTGGCTGGGCCTGATCGCGCGCGACCTCTATGCGCGGGAGATGGCCGGCCTGATGGCCACCGATGTGCGGCTGCTGCCCGCCGCGCTCTTCTACTTCGGCTACCCCGCCGGCCTGGTGCTGCTGGCCCTGCCCGATGCCAGCGCGCGGGTGAGCCGCCTGCTGCCCGCCGCGGCGCGGGGCGCCTTGATCGGCTTGATGGCCTACGGCACCTACGATCTCACCAACCTGGCCGTGGTGCGCGGCTGGAGCCCGCTGATTGCGGTGGTGGACCTGGCCTGGGGCGTGTGCATCAGCACGCTGGCCGCCACCGCTGCGGCGGCGGCGGCCCGGCGCGCCGGGGCCGCCTGAGCACGGCGCGCCCAGCCCTTACAGCCGCTCGAACACCGCGGCAATGCCCTGGCCGCCGCCGATGCACATGGTGACCAGCGCATAGCGGCCGCCCGTGCGATGCAGTTCGTAGATCGCCTTGGTGGCCAGGAACGCCCCCGAGCAGCCGATGGGGTGCCCCAGGGCGATGGCGCCGCCGTTCGGGTTGACCTTGGACATGTCGAACTCCAGCCCGCGCGCCACGGCGATGGCCTGCGCAGCGAAGGCTTCGTTGCTTTCGATCACGTCCATCTGGTCCAGCGTCAGCCCGCCCCTCTTCAGCGCCATCCTCGTGGCCGGGATCGGGCCCTCGCCCATGATCTCGTTGGGCACGCCGGCCACGGCGTAGCTCACCAGGCGGGCCAGCGGTTTGTAGCCCGCGGCTGCGGCCAGCGTGGCGTCACCCAGCACGAAGAAGGCCGCGCCGTCGTTGATGCCCGAGGCGTTGCCCGCGGTCACCGAACCGTCTTTCTTGAAGGCCGGCTTGAGCTTGCCCAGGCTCTCCAGGGTCGTGCCGGCCTTGACATGCTCGTCGGTGTCGAAAGTGACCTCCCCCTTGCGGGTCTGCTTGACGATCGGCACGATCTGGCTCTTGAAGCGGCCCTCGGCAATCGCCGCGGCGGCCTTGCGGTGCGAATCCACGGCCAGCTGGTCCTGCTCCTGCCGGGTGATGCCCCACTTGGTGACCAGGTTCTCGGCGGTGATGCCCATGTGGCCCACGCCGAAGGGGTCGGTCAGCGTGGCCACCATCATGTCGATGAGCTTGGTGTCGCCCATGCGGGCGCCGTTGCGCATGGCGGTGGACAGGTAGCCCCCGCGGCTCATCACCTCCACGCCGCCGCCCACGCCATAGTCGCAGTCGCCCAGCAGGATGTTCTGGGCGGTGGTCACGATGGCCTGCAGGCCCGACGAGCACAGGCGGTTCACGGCCATGGCCACGCTGTCCATGGGCAGGCCGGCCTGGATCGCCGCCACGCGGGCCACGTACGGAAAACGGCTTTCGGTAGGAATGGTGTTGCCCACGGTCACGTAGTTGATGGACTTGGGGTCCACGCCCGAGCGTTCCACCACGGCCTTCATGACCGTGCCGGCCAGCTCGCAGGGCTCGATGTCGGCCAGGCCGCCGTTGAAGGTTCCGATGGCCGAGCGGGCTGCGCCCAGCACCACGACATCACGTTTGCTCATGAGGGTCTCCTTTGGGGGTGAAAGTTGGAAGTCTGCGCGCCGGAGTGGGCGCCCGGCGGCTGGCAGCAGGCTGACGCCGCACCAGCTTGCTCAGCCGGCATTGCCGACAGGCGGGCCGGTGGGCAGGCAGGCCCGCACGCGGTCGGCGAAGTTGCGCACGTCGATGGGCTTGGAGATGTAGCCGTCACAGCCGGCGGCGCGCATCGTGGCTTCATCGCCCTTCATCGCATAGGCCGTGAAGGCCACCACCGCGATGTGGGCCGTGGCGGGATCGGCCTTGATCCGGCGGGCCAGCGTCAGGCCGTCCACGCCCGGCATCTGGATGTCCATGAGGATCAGCTGCGGGCCAAACTCGGCGATCCGCAACTCGGCCTGCGGGGCGTCGGAGGCGCAGGCCACCTCGAAACCCGCGCCTGCCAGCGCATAGCTCGTCAATTCGAGGTTCATCGCGTTGTCGTCCACTACCAGCACCCGGATCGGTTCGTTCACGGCAAAGTCCCCTGCAGCGTGCCGGCCCGGCGCGGACGCCAGCGCCGCAGCCCTTCGAGCATCGATTCCAGGGCGCCGCCGCCCTTCCCGAGGATCGCTTCGGCCGAGGTGGCCAGCGTGTCGTATTCGGCCTCGGTCAGGATCAGGCTGGTCCAGATGTAGACCGGGGTGTGTTGCCAGGCCGGGATGGCACTGAGCGCGTGCAGCACGGCGATGCCGTCGAAGACGGGCATCATCAGGTCGAGCACGATCGCATCGGGCTTGAAGTAGGCCAGTTGCTGCAGCGCGTCGCGCCCGTCCTGCCAGCAGCCCGCCTCGATGTCCAGGCCGGCCAGCGCCGCCCGCATGAGTTCCAGGGCCATGATGTCGTCGTCGATGACCATCACCCGCGCCCGGACCCCGGGGGCGCCGCGCAGATGGTTGAGTGCGGTGACCACCTCTTCGGTGCGCAGCGGCTTGGCCAGGATGTCGGCGATGGAGAAGCTGGCGCTCTGCTGCGATAGCGAGGGCAGGGACACGCCGATCACCGGCGCACCGCCGCCTTCGTTCAGGCGGCGCAGGCGGGCCAGCACACCGAACCCGGCCTCGTCGGGCAGGCACAGGTCCAGCGTGATGGCGCTGTAGGCCGTTTCCCGGGTTTTCTGCTGGGCCTGCTCCGACGTGATCGCCGCGTCGACCTGGAAGCCGACGTCGCGCAAGGTGCTCATGATCTGCTCGCGGCGGGTCAGGTCGTCCTCGATGACCAGGAGACGGTGGATCTGCTCAACCGGTGCGGCCGGTGCCGACGGACCGGCCGCAGCCGCCATGCCGCGGGCATGGTGCGGGGTGGCCACCACCCGGCCGAGCACCAGATGGAACACGCTGCCAACGCCCAGCTCGCTGCGCACACCCACGCTGCCGCCTTGCGCTTGCACCAGGCGGCGGGTCAGGGCCAGCCCGAGGCCGGTGCCTTCGTGGCGCTTGTCGTAGCCGGCGTCGAGTTGCAGGAAGTCGGTGAACAGCCGCGGCAGATCGTCCGCGGCGATGCCGATGCCGGTGTCTTCCACCTCCACCCGGAAGCGGTCGGGCCCCTCGGGCAGCGCCCGCAGTGCGATGCGGCCGCCGACGGGCGTGAACTTCACCGCGTTGGACAGGTAGTTGTAGAGCACCTGCTTGAGCCGGGAGGCGTCCAGCTCCAGCCCCACGAGCTCGGGCGAGACCCACGCCTCCAGGCTGATGCCCTTGCGCAGCAGGCTGGCGTGCAGCACATCGGTGGCCTCGCGCACCAGCGCCGGCAGGTCGACGGGCTCGGGGAAGAACTCGAAGGTGCCCGACTCGACCTTCGACAGGTCCAGCACGTCGTTGATCAATTGCAGCAGGTGGCGGCCGCTGCTGCCGATGTGGCCCAGGAATTCGCGGTGCTTCGGGGATTCCGGCGGCACCGAGCCGGCATGCAGCAGGTCGGCGAACCCGATCACGGCGTTCAAGGGCGTGCGCAGCTCATGCGACATGTTGGCCAGGAACTGGTTCTTCAGCCGGTTGGCCTCCTGCATCTGGCGGTTCTCGGCCTCCAGCCGTTGCGCGGTCAGGCGCGCCGCTTCGGCCATCTTCCGCGGCGTGACGTCGGTGACGATGCCCAGCATGCGGCGCGGCAGGCCGTCCACGCGTTCGGTGCTGCCGTGCGAGCTGATCCAGTGCACGCTGGTGTCGGGCCAGACCACGCGGCACTCGAAGCGCCAGCCCACGTGGGCGATGCGCGCGGCTTCCAGGGCCAGGGCCGCATCCGACCGGTCATCGGGGTGCACGTGCTGCAGGAAGATGGAGAAGCTCCACAGCCGCTGCGGGCTGCTGTAGCCGAAACAGCGGTCGTGGCGGAGCGACCGGCGCTCGGCACCCGTGACGAGGTCGAGCTCCCAGTCGCCGATCTGCGCGGCTTCCAGCGCAAAGCGCAGGCGGCCTTCGCTTTCGCGCAGTGCGGCCGCGGCACGGCGCTCGCTGGTGACGTCGCGCGCGATCTTGGAGGCGCCCACGATCGCGCCGTGCTCGTTGCGGATCGGCGAGATGCTGACCGACACGTCCAGCAGATGCCCGTCCCTGGCACGCCGCACGGTGTCGAAGGGGCGCACCGTGTGGCCCTGCGCCAGTTCGGCCAGGATGCGCATCTCCTCGTCCACCCGGTCGGGCGGGAACAGCATCTGCACCGGCTGTCCGATGGCCTCTTCGGCGGTGTAGCCGAACATCGCCTGCGCGGAGCCGTTCCAGCTGGTGATGCGGCCGTCCAGCGTCTTGCTGATGATGGCGTCGCTGGAGGATTCGACGATGGCCGCCAGGCGGGTGGATTCGGCCTCGGCGCGCAACAGGCGGGTCATGTCGCGGATCACCACGGCCAGACCGCCGACCTGGCCTTCGGGCGTGCGCGTGATCGCCACGTTCACTTCCACCGGGATCCGCGCGCCATCACGGCTGAGCGCCACCACGTGGTGCGGCCGATCGACATCGAAGCCCTGCTCCACGGCCACGTCCACCGGGTTGCGGGCGGCGTATTCGGCAGGCCGGTTCTCGCGCGGGAAGACTTCGTAGATCGGCCTGCCCAGCGCCTGCGCCACCGGCCAGGCCAGCAGTCGCCCGGCCACCTCGTTCATGCGGATGACGCGGCCGGCGCGGTCGGTGGCGATGAATCCCGCGCCGAAGGTGGACAGGGTGGCCGACAGGCTCTGCTGCAGTTCGGCCAGGCTGTCCTCGGCCGTGCGGCGGCGCCCGACCTCGGCTTCCAGCGACTGGATCGCAGCCTGCAGGCTGGCCTGCGTGGGGATTTTCAGTGCCTGCGGAATCAGGCGCCACAGCACGACCGCCGTGGCCAGGGAGACAGCGGCGGTGAAGGCCTTGGTCAAGACCTGGGCGCCGTAGTCGGGCTCCCAGAGCGTCCAGACATCCATCAGGTGGGTGACGCCGCACGCGAAGATGAAGGCACTGAACAGCCACAGCACCCCTTTGAACGAGGTGTCGGCGCGCCGGCGCGTGAAGCTCACCATCGCCAGCGGGATCGAGAAGTAGGCGGCTGCGATGAGCAGGTCCGACCCCACCATCGACCACAGCAGGGCCGGCGACCAGCTCAGGCAGTAGCCGTGCGGCAGGAAGCCGCTGCGGCCCATGAAAGACGTCAGCGCATCCATCCCCTGGACCTCCTGGCTTCCGGGCTCAGCAGCCGCACCGGGGACCCCGGGAGGGCACCATCGACACCGCTTGCATCCGGGCCATCATCGGGCCCTAATGTGCACCCATCGAAGGGTGAACGGCAACCGGAGTTCTACGCCCTGCCCCTGCCCGCCCGCTGCAACAGCTGCGCAACGGTGGCGGCAGCAATCACGCCGGGTTCCTTGCCCTCGATGCCCGGCAGGCCGACGGGGCAGACCATGCCGGCCAGGGCCTGCGGCGCGATGCCGCGCTCGCCCAGCCGGTGCTCGAAACGCAGGCGCTTGGTGCGCGAGCCGATGAGGCCGAAGAAGCCCGCGTCGCCGCGACGGAGGATGGCCAGGGACAGCGCCAGATCGAGGTCGTGGCTGTGCGTCATCACGAGGTAGAAGGCGCCGCCTGGTGCCGAGGCTACCTCGCTGTCCACCGGCTCGGCGCACAGGCGCTGGATGTGCGGGGGTGAAGGCTCGGCCGGGAATTCGCCCTCGCGCTCGTCGATCCACTGCACCTGGCACGGCACATCGGCCAGGTGCCCGGCCACGGCCCGCCCGACGTGCCCCGCGCCATAGAGCTGCAGGAAGAAGCGCGGCACCGGCGCGGACCAGGCCGCCGGGCTGGCCTGCGCCAGCGGTGTGAAGCGCAGGTCGAGCGCGCCCCCGCAGCATTGGCCCAGCGATGGCCCGAGCGCCACGTGCCGCTCGAAGGCCGGCCCACCCGCCACGAGCAGCGCACGGGCCTGCTGGATGGCCTGCAATTCCAGGTGCCCGCCGCCAATGGTGCCCACGGCTTCGTCGGCCGCCACCAGCATGCGCGTGCCGGTTTCGCGAGGCACCGATCCGCGGAAGGCCGCCACCTCCACCACCACGGCCGGCCGCGCGGCGTCCAGCCAGCGCAGGGCGGTGGCGCGCAGATCGTCGGTCACCCGGCCGGGGCCGTCATCGCCGCGCTGCCGGTGCTTGCCGACGTCACCGCCATCACGGCCCGCAGGATCGCTTCGCTGGTGGCCGGCGCCTGCAGCGGCGGGTCGACGCGGTGCCCGCCCGCAGCCGAGATGGCGTCGCGGATGGCGAAGAACACCGAGAAAGGCAACAGCAGCGGCGGCTCGCCCACCGCCTTGCTGCGGTGGATGCTGTCGTGCACGTTGGGGCGGTCGAACAGCCGCGTGCGGAAATCCGTGGGGCAATCGTTGGCCGTGGGGATCTTGTAGGTGCTGGGGGCGTGGGTGGTGAGCTTGCCCGAGGTGGGGTGCCACACCAGCTCTTCCATGGTCAGCCAGCCCATGCCCTGGATGAAGGCGCCTTCGATCTGCCCGATGTCGATGGCCGGGTTCAGCGACGTGCCGGCGTCGTGCAGCAGGTCGGCGCGCAGCAGCTTCCACTCGCCGGTCAGGGTGTCGACCAGCACCTCGCTGACGGCCGCGCCATAGGCGTAATAGTAAAAGGGCCGGCCGTGCATCGTCTGCTTGTCCCAGCTCAGGCCCGGGGTGGCATAGAAGCCGTCGCTCCACAGCTGCACGCGGGCCAGGTAGGCGTCCTGCACCAAGTCCACGAAAGACGTGCGGTGGGCGCCCGCCGCCACCTCGCCGCCCTCGAAGCGCACGTCGGCCGGTGCGCAGCCCCACCGGCCAGCCGCGAACGCGGCCAGGCGCTCGCGGATCTGTCGGGCGGCGTCCTGCGCGGCCTTGCCGTTCAGGTCGCTGCCTGTGGAAGCGGCCGTGGCCGAGGTGTTGGCGATCTTCTGCGTGTCGGTGGCCGTGCAGCGCACGCGGGCCAGCGGCAGGCCGAGCTCGTGCGCCACCACCTGCGCGACCTTGGTGTTCAGGCCCTGGCCCATCTCGGTGCCGCCGTGGTTCACGAGCACCGATCCGTCGGTGTAGACATGCACCAGGGCCCCGGCCTGGTTCAGGTGGGTCACGTTGAAGCTGATACCGAACTTCAGGGGCGTGAGCGCCAGGCCCTTCTTGAGCACCGGGCTGGCCGCATTGAAGCCCGCCAGCGCGGCCCGGCGCGCCCGGTAGTCGCTGCTGCGGGCCAACTCGTCCACCAGCTCGTGGATGATGTTGTCGTCCACCACCTGGCCGTAGGGGGTGATGTTGTCGGCCTGCACGCCGTAGAAGTTGGCCTGCCGCACGTCGAGCGGGTCCAGGCCCAGGCGGCGCGCCACCGAGTCCAGCAGGTATTCGATCGCGATGGCGCCCTGCGGGCCGCCGAAGCCGCGAAAGGCCGTGTTGCTCTGGGTGTTGGTCTTGCCCGAGTAGCCGTGCAAGCTGACATGCGGCAGCCAGTAGGCGTTGTCGAAGTGGCACAGCGCACGCGTCATCACCGGGCCGGACAAGTCGGCCGAGTGGCCGGCCCGCGAGATCATCGTGGTCCGGGCGCCCAGGATGCGGCCGGCATCGTCGAAGCCGATCTCGGCGTCGTAGTGGAAGCAGTGGCGGCGGCCGGTGATGAGGAAATCGTCGTCGCGGTCCACGCGCAGCTTGACCGGGCGCTTGAGCCGCGCGGCAGCCACCGCGGCCACGCAGGCGAACAGGGCCGACTGCGACTCCTTGCCGCCGAATCCGCCCCCCATGCGGCGGCACTCCACGTGCACGGCATGCGCCGGCCGGTGGAGCGCGTGGGCCACCAGGTGCTGCATCTCGCTGGGGTGCTGGGTGGAGCACAGCACCTTCATGCCACCGTCTTCGGTGGGCAGGGCGTAGCTGATGTGGCCCTCCAGGTAGAACTGCTCCTGCCCGCCGACGTCGAAAGCGGCCAGCAGCCGGTGCGGCGCAGCGGCGATGGCGCCGTCGGCATCGCCGCGGGCCAGGTGCATCGGCGGCACCACGTACTGCCCGGCGGCGTGCGCCTGCTGCGGTGTCAGGATGGGCGGCAAGGGCTTGGCCTTGATGGCGTCCTTGGCACGGGCCGCGGCGCGGCGCGCGGCGTCGCGGGTGGTGGCGATCACGGCGAAGACCGGCTGCCCGAGGTAGCGCAAGGTGCCGCCGGCTTCGCCGGCCAGGATCGGGTCGTCGTGGACGAGCGAACCGCAGTCGTTGCTGCCCGGGATGGCGCAGGCCGAGAACACATCGACCACGCCCGGCAAGGCGCGGATCAGGTCGAGATCGATGGACTCGATGACGCCGTGTGCGACCGGCGAAAGCCCCAGGGCCGCATGCAGGGTGCCGGCCAGTTCGGGCAGGTCGTCGGTGTACGGTGCGGCGCCGGCCACATGCAGGTGCGCGGACTCGTGCGGCCGGCTCAGGCCGACCTGCCGGAACGGCGCGGACGCCGCGGCCACCGCTTCAGCCACGGCAGGTGAATCGATGGGCTTGTTCACAGCACCTCCTCGCGCGACCACACGCTCACTGCGTGCTCGGGCAGGGGCCCTTGCGGGCGTGTCTCGAACCAGAATCGCTTGATCAGATTCTGCGCCACCTGCAGGCGGTAGGTGCTGCTGGCACGCATGTCGGACAGCGGCTTGAAGTCCAGCGCCAGCGCCGCCATGGCGGCCTGCAGGCTGGCCTCCGTCCAGGGCTGGCCGTGCAGGGCCGCCTCGGCCTGCCTGGCGCGCCGCACCGTGGCGGCCATGCCGCCGAACGCCAGGCGCACGGATGCGATGCGTTCAGACCCGGCGGCGCCTTGCAGCTCGATGGCCAGCGCCGCGCAGACGGCCGAGATGTCGCAGTCGAAGCGCTTGGAGATCTTGTACGCGCGTACCGCCTGGGCACGCCCGCCGAGCCGCGGCACCCGCAGCGACTGCACGAACTCGCCGCTGTCCAGGCGGTTCTTCATGTAGTCGACGTAGAAGTCTTCCAGCGGCATGGCACGCACCGCATCGCCCCGGCGCAGGACGATCTGGGCGCCCAGTGCGATGAGCACGGGCGCCGAGTCGCCGATGGGGGATCCGTTGGCCACGTTGCCGCCCATGGTGCCGGCCAAGCGGATGGGCAGCGAGGCAAAGCGCAGCCACACATCGCGCAGGGCCGGCCACTCTGCCACCAGGGCCTGCCAGGCGGCTTCCAGGGTGGCGGCCGCACCGATCTCGATGTGGTCGGCCGTGGTGTCGATGCGCCGCAATTCGGCCACGTTGCCGATATACAGGAGCTCACCGAGTTCGCGGAACTGCTTGTTCACCCACAGGCCGATATCGGTGCTGCCAGCCAGCAGGCGGGCCTGCGGCCGGGCCAGGCGCAACGCGGCGAAATCCGCCAGCGTGCGCGGGGCGTGGAAGCCGGCGGTGTCGCCGGGCGCGGCCGCCAGCGGCGATTCGGCCTGCAAGGCACGCAGGGCCTCGGCCACGGGCTTGCGGTCCAGGGGCTGCGGCGTGGCTTCGAACATGCGCTGGCCGGCGTCCAGGATCGGGCGGTAGCCGGTGCAGCGGCACAGGTTGCCGGAGAGGTCATCGGCCAGTTGCTGGCGCGTGGGCACCGTGCCGGCCGCCTGGTGGCGCTCGTAGCAGGCCCACAGCGACATGACGAAGCCCGGGGTGCAGAAGCCGCACTGCGAGCCGTGGCAGTCGACCAGGGCTTGCTGGGCGGGGTGCGGTGCTTGCGGGCCGGCCACGTCTTCCACCGCATAGAGCGCCTTGCCATCCAGCGTGGGCAGGAACTGGATGCAGGCATTCACGGGCGACAGCGACAGGCTGCCATCGGGCTGCAGTTCACCCAGCACGACGGTGCAGGCACCGCAATCGCCCTCGGCACAACCCTCCTTGGTGCCCGGGCAACGGGCATCCTCGCGCAGCCATTCGAGCACCGTGCGGGTGGGCGGGACCGCCGGCACCTCGACGATGGCACCGCGATGGACGAATCGGACCGGGCGTACGGGTGCTGTCATGCTGATCGGGTTGGGTTCGTTCACGAGGCTGGCCAGGGGCACCGCCGGCGCACCGGAACGTGCGCCGGCCCCAGAATACGCCGAGATGCAATTGCCGGACCCGCAGCCTTGCAGCTGCGCGGGCCCACCGCCGCCCATGATCGCGATCCGCGCCGACCTGCTGGACTTCACCGCCGCGCCCCGCTTCGGCAGCACCGACATGGACGGCGTGCGCTGGCGCCCCGACCACTGGCTGCTGGTCGGCAGCGATGGCCGCATCGTCGGGGCCCAGGCCGACGACCCGGGCCCTGGTTGGGAGCGCCACGACCACCAGGGCCGGCTGCTCATGCCCGGCTTCATCGACACCCACGTGCACTGCCCGCAGCTCGACGTGCTGGCCAGCTACGGCACGGGCCTGCTCGACTGGCTGGACACCTACACCTTCCCGGCCGAGCGCCGCTATGCCGACCCCGGGATCGCGGCCCAGGGCGCGGCCCGCTTCCTGGACGCCCTGCTGGCCCATGGCACCACGGCTGCGGTGGTGTTCCCCACGGTGCACAAGGTCTCGTGCGAGGCGCTGTTTGCCGCCGCCGAGCAGCGCGGGATGCGCCTGATCGCCGGCAAGGTGCTGATGGACCGCCATGCGCCGGACGGCCTGCGCGACGACGTCGAGCAGGCCGAGCGTGATTGCGAAGACCTGATCCAGCGCTGGCACGGCCGCGGTCGCAACGCCTACGCCGTGACGGTGCGATTTGCCGTCACGAGCACGCCCGAACAACTCGCCATGGCCGGCGCGCTCGGGCAGCGCCACCCGGGCGTGTACATGCAGACCCACGTGGCCGAGAACCAGGCCGAAGTGCGCTGGGTGGCCGACCTGTTTCCCCAGGCGCGGAGCTACTTGGACGTCTACAACCAGCACGATTTGCTGCATGAACGCTCCATTTTGGCGCATGGTATCTGGCTGGACGCTCACGACCGGGCACTTTTGCGCGACACCGGTGCGCAGATCGCGTTCTGCCCCACCAGCAACCTGTTCCTGGGAAGTGGGCTCTTCGATTGGCAGGGGGCCATCGACACCGGGCATCGCGTGTCGGTGGCCACCGACGTGGGCGGCGGCACCAGCCTGTCCATGCTGCGCACGCTGGCCGAGGCCTACAAGGTGCAGGCCCTGCGCGGCACCAAGCTGAGCGCCTGGGTGGCGCTGCATGCCGCTACGCGGGGCGCTGCGGAAGCCTTGGGGTTGGGCACCGAAATCGGTCACCTGGACCCCGGTGCGGTGGCCGACGTGGTGCTGTGGGATTGGTCGGTGGGTGCCGTCGCGCAGCACCGCGATGCCGTGGCCTGCGGCGCCGTGGCCGACGTGCCGGCCCAGCCGCTGCATGCCCGGGTCTTCGCCTTCATGACCCTGGGCGACGAGCGCAACGTGGCGGCCACCTATGTCGCCGGCCGCCCTGTCGGCTAGGCGCGTGGGCGGCCGATACACCGGCTGATGTCACCCGGGCGACAGACCCGGACGGTGGTATGGATATTGCGGAGCTTGCTCCGGCTTTGGCCCGAACCACGGGCGGCCCCAATCCACACACCCCATCAAGAGGAAGCCCATGTCCGCCCTTTCCAAGACCCCGATCGCGATCGCGCTGCTCGCCCTGGCATCCGCCGGCCATGCTGCCGATTGGAGCGACACCTCGATCGGCTACCGCACCGGCAGCAAGTTCGCCGAGCCCTTCAACAACACCAGCATCAAGAAGAACATCTTCGACCTGAACCACGTCAGTGGCTACAAGTACGGCAGCAACTTCTTCAACGTCGACTACCTGATTTCCGACAGTAACGACCCCGCCGGCGCGGGCTCGACCAACGGCGCGACCGAGGTCTACATCGTCTACCGCAACACGCTGGACCTCGACAAGGCGCTGGGCATGCCCATGAAGTTCGGCATCGTCCGCAACCTCGGCGTGACCGCTGGCTTCGACGTCAACACCAAGACCGACGCCGGCTACAACTCCAAGAAGCGCATGTTCGTCCTGGGCCCGACCGTCATGTTCGACGTGCCCGGTTTCCTGAACGTCAGCCTGGTGCAACTGTGGGAAAGCAACGCGCCCTACAACACCTTCTCCAACACCAGCACGCCGCGCTACAGCTACGACCCGCACCCGATGCTCACCGCGGCCTGGGGCATCCCGCTGGGCGCCACCGGCCTGTCCTTCGAAGGCTTCTTCAACCTGATCGCCTCGAAGGGCAAGAACGAGTTCGGCGGCGACACCGCGCGCGAGACCAACTTCGACGGCCAGATCATGTACGACCTGGGCGCGTTGGCCGGCGCCAAGGGCAAGTTCAAGGTGGGCATCGAATACCAGTACTGGAAGAACAAGTTCGGCAACGACTCGAGCGGTGCGGCTGGCGTGGGCGCCTTCGCCAAGACCACGATGCTTCGTGCCGAGTATCACTTCTGATGCACCGTGATGCCACCCGCGAGGGTGGCTGCGCCTGCCGAGCCTGCCGGGTTGCCTGGCGGCTTGGCAATAGGCGCAATCCTGGTAAGCGTTCGCTGCCGGCGGGGGTCTAATCCACCACCTGCCGGCCGCAGCCACAGGCCAGCCCATGCTCCGACTCGAACTCACCGGCATCAGCAAGCAGTACCCCGCGGTCCGCGCCAACGACCGCGTGGCGCTGCGCGTGCAACCGGGCGAGATCCACGCGGTGTTGGGCGAAAACGGCGCCGGCAAGAGCACCATGATGAAGATCATCTATGGTGCCGTGCAGCCCGATGAGGGCGAGATCCGCTGGAACGGCCAGCCCGTGACCATCAAGAGCCCGGCCGAAGCACGGCACCTGGGCGTCAGCATGGTCTACCAGCACTTTTCGCTGTTCGACACCCTCACTGCGGCCGAGAACGTGTGGCTGGGCCTGGACAAGACCCTGAGCCTGGCCGAAGTGGCCCAGCGCATCGGCGAGGTGGCCCACACTTACGGCCTGGACGTCGATGCCCAGCGCCCCGTGCACACCCTGAGCGTGGGCGAGCGACAGCGTGTGGAAATCGTGCGCGCGCTGCTGACCGAGCCGCAACTGCTCATCCTGGACGAGCCGACGTCGGTGCTCACCCCGCAGGCCGTGGACAAGCTCTTCGTCACCTTGCGGCAACTCAGCGACCGCGGCTGCAGCATCCTCTATATCAGCCACAAGCTCGACGAGATCCGCGCGCTGTGCCACCACTGCACGGTGATGCGCGGCGGCAAGGTCACCGGCGAGGTCGACCCTCGCACCGAGACCAACGCCGGGCTGTCTCGGCTCATGATCGGCGCCGAGCCGCCGCCGCTGCAGCACCGGCCGAGCAAGGCCGGCCCCGCCGTGCTGACCGTGGACCGGCTCAGCCTGCAGCGGCAGGACCCCTTTGCGATGGACCTGCAGGACGTCTCGTTCGAGGTGCGGGCCGGTGAGATCGTGGGCATCGCCGGGGTCAGCGGCAACGGCCAGCAAGAGCTCATGGCCGCGCTCTCGGGCGAAGACCCGCGCGGCGCGGCCGGTAGCGTCAGGCTTTCCGGCACCGACATCGCCCAGGCCGACCCGCGCAGCCGGCGCGCCCTGGGACTGCATTTCGTGCCCGAAGAACGTCTGGGCCGCGGGGCCGTGCCCTTGCTCAGCCTGGCGCAGAACACCCTGCTCACCCGCACCGAAACCGTGTCGCGCTCGGGCTGGATCCACACCAGCCGGGTGCAGCGACTGGCGCAAGAGCTCATCGCGCGCTTCAACGTCAAGGCCGGCGGCCCCAATGCCACCGCCAAGAGCCTGTCGGGCGGCAACCTGCAGAAGTTCATCGTCGGTCGCGAGATCGCCGCCGGGCCGAAGCTGCTGATCGTCAGCCAGCCCACCTGGGGCGTGGACGTGGGGGCGGCCGCGCAGATCCGAGGCGAACTGCTGCAACTGCGCGACGAAGGCTGTGCGCTGCTGATCGTCAGCGAGGAGCTCGACGAACTGTTCGAGATCAGCGACCGGCTGTTGGTCATCGCCAAGGGCCGCGTGTCGCCCAGCCTGCCCACGGCGCAGGCCACGCCCATGCAGATCGGCGAGTGGATGTCGGGGTTGTGGCAACCCGCCGCCGCCGCGGCCTGACAGCCCCCGCAGGCCGCCCATGTTCAAACTCGAAGCCCGGCCCCAACCGTCGCGCCTGATGTCCATGGCCTCGCCTGTGATGGCGCTGCTGGTCACGGTGGTCATCGGCGTGGGCCTGTTCGTGCTGCTGGGCAAGGACCCGGTGCGCGGCCTTCAGGTGTTCTTCGTGGAGCCGCTCAAGAGCACGTACGCACTGGGTGAGCTCTCGGTCAAGGCCACGCCGCTGATCCTGATCGCACTGGGCCTGGCCGTGTGCTTCCGCTCCAACGTCTTCAACATCGGAGCCGAAGGCCAGTACATCATGGGCGCCCTGGCGGCCGGCTGGGTAGCGATGCAGGCCGGCGGCCCGGCCACCGCCTGGATGGGCAAGGGCATCGTCATCCCCATCCTGCTGGCCGGCGTGCTGGGCGGCATGTTCTGGGCGGCGGTGGTCGCCGTGCTGCGAGACACCTGGAACGCCAATGAGATCCTGGTCAGCCTGATGCTGGTGTACGTGGCCGAGCAGATCCTGGTCTACCTCGTCAACGGGCCCTGGATGGACCCCGACGGCCACAACTTCCCGCAGAGCATCACCTTCCTGCCGGTCACGCGCATTCCGCGGCTGGTGCAGGGGCTGCGCGCCCACATCGGGGTGTTCATCGCGCTGGCGTCGGTGGGCATCCTGTGGGCCTTCATGTTCCGCACCTACCGCGGCTTTGCGCTGCAGGTGGGCGGCATGGCGCCTGCGGCGGCGCGGTACGCCGGCTTTTCCTCGCGGGCCGCGCTGTGGACGGCGCTGCTGCTGTCGGGCGGCATGGCGGGCCTGGCCGGGGGCCTGGAAGCCGCCGGGCCGCTGGGCCAGCTCACGCCCTACATCCCGGCCGGCTACGGCTTCGCGGCCATCATCGTGGCCTACGTCGGCCGGCTGCACCCGGTGGGCATCATCTTCTCGGGCATCCTGATGAGCATGTTCTACATCGGGGGCGAACTCTCGCAGTCGCGGCTGGGCCTGCCCAAGTCGCTGACCGGCGTGTTTCAGGGCATGCTGCTGTTCACGCTGCTGGCCTGCGACACCCTCATCGTCTACCGCATCCGCTGGCAGCGCGCGCCCTCGGCACGCCCTGTGGCGGCGGCACCCACCGTGACCCGGGAGGCCTGATGGAAGGCGAAGGCTTCGCGCTCTTGCTGGCGGCCACGCTGAACGCGGGCACGGTACTGGCCATCGCCGGCCTGGGGCTGCTCGTCAACGAACGGGCCGGCGTGGTCAACCTGGGCGCCGAGGGGCTGATGCTCATCGCCGCCATCGCCGGCTTTGCCACGGCCGTACAGACCGGCAGCGACCTGCTGGCCTTCGGCGCCGGCGCCCTGGCCGGCGGGCTGATGGCCGCCATCTTCGGCTGGCTGGTGATCTGGCTGAACACCAACCAGGTGGCCACCGGGCTGGCACTCAGCCTGTTCGGCAGCGGCTTCTCGGCCTTCGTGGGCATCGGCTACGTGTCCGAGAAACTGCCCTCGCGGCCGCACTTCAGCATCCCGGTGCTGGCCGACCTGCCCTTCATCGGGCCGGCGCTGTTCCGCCAGCACCCGATGGTCTACGCCGCCATGGCGCTGACGGTGGGGCTGGGCTGGTTCCTGTACCGCTCGCGGGCCGGGCTGGTGCTGCGCGCCATCGGCGAATCGCCGGAATCCGCGCACGCGCTGGGCTACCCGGTGCGCAAGATCCGCCTGGCCGCCGTGGTGGTGGGCGGCGCCTTGTGCGGCGTGTCGGGCGCCTACATCTCGGTGGTGTACACACCGCTGTGGATCGAGGGCATGGTGGCCGGCAAGGGCTGGATCGCCCTGGCCCTGACCACCTTTGCCACCTGGCGGCCCGCCCGGCTGCTGCTGGGCGCCTACCTCTTCGGCGGCGTGACCATGCTGCAGTTCCACCTGCAAAGCCAGGGCGTGCAGATCCCCAGCCAGTTCCTCACCATGCTGCCCTACCTGGCCACCGTGGTGGTGCTGGTGCTCATCTCGCGCAATGCCGCGTTCATCAAAGTCAACATGCCGGCCTCGCTGGGCAAGCCATTTTTCCCGGGGTCCTGAAGGCGCAACGCCGCCGGCCCCATGTGTCTCGCGTCCCATCCACCACAGGAGAGAGTTTCCATGACCGACCCCCACAAGCGCTCGCTGCTTCGGCTGGCTAGCTGGTCCACCCTGGCTGCCGCGGCGGCCCTGGTGGGCTGCGGCAAGAAGGAAGAACCCGCGCCGCCGCCCGTGGCTGCCGCATCCGCCCCGGCTTCGGCCCCGGCCAAGGCCGAGCCGCTGAAGATCGCCTTCGCCTACCTGGGCCCCGCCGGCGACCACGGCTGGACCTTTGCTCACGACACCGCCCGCAAGGCCATCGAGAAGGAATTCGGCGACAAGATCGTCACCAGCTTCGTCGAGAACGTGCCCGAATCGGCCGACGCCGAGCGGATCTTCCGCGACATGGCCAGCCAGGGCAACAAGCTGATCTTCGGCACCAGCTTCGGCTACATGGAGCCCATGCTCAAGGTGGCCGAGGATTTCAAGGACACCAAGTTCGAGCACGCCACCGGCTACAAGCAGACCGACAACCTGCGCAGCTACGACAGCCGCAGCTACATGGGCGCCTACATGGCCGGCATCATTGCCGGCAAGATGACCAAGACCAACACGCTGGGCGTGGTGGGCTCCATCGCCGTGCCCGAGGTCATTCGCAACATCAATGCCTACACCCTGGGTGCACAGAGCGTGAACCCCAAGATCAAGACCAAGGTGGTCTGGGTCGGCAGCTGGTTCGATCCCCCGAAGGAAACCGAAGCCGCGCAGTCGCTGATCAACGGCGGTGCCGACGTGCTGTTGCAGAACACCGACTCCACCGCGGTGCTGCAGACGGCCGAGAAGAACAAGAAGTACGCCTTCGGCTGGGACAGCGACATGTCCAAGTTCGCGCCTGAAGCCCATCTGGCCTCGGCCATCATCAACTGGACCCCGTACTACAGCAAGGCCGTGAAGGATGTGCTGGAAGGCACCTGGACCGGCAAGACCGCCACGTGGTGGGGCGTGAAGGAAGGCGCCAACGACATCGTCGCGATCAGCGACAAGGTGCCGGCCGACGTCAAGGAGCTGGTCGCCAAGACCAAGGCCGGGTTGGCCGATGGCTCGGTGGACGTCTTCAAGGCGCCGTTGATCGGCCAGGACGGCAAGCCCGCGCTGAAGCAAGGCGAGACGGCCGACGACAAGTTCCTGGGCGGCATGCTGTTCTACGTCAAGGGTGTCGACGGCAAGGTGCCGAGCGACAAGAAGTAGGCCGCGTGATCCGGGGCCGCGTGCCTTGCGCGGCCCTGGTCTGGCATCATCGCCCTGGCCCAGCGCACCACCGACAGCCCTGCAGTTCCATGCAGGCGGGTGGTGCGCAACCCAGGAGACAAGCATGCCCATCCCCCGACGCGCGGCACTCATTGCCGGCGCCCTGACGCTGGCCTTCGCCAACGCGGCCATGGCCGCGGAGACCGTCAAGATCGCTTTCATCGATGTCCTCTCGGGGCCCTTCGCGGCGGCCGGTGAAGGCTCGCTGAAGCAGCTGCGCGAAGTGGTCAGCCAGATGAACGCCGCCAGCGCCCCCACCGATCCCAAGTTCGAGATCGTCGCCTTCGACGGCAGGGGCACACCGCAGGAGAGCCTGACCATGCTGAAGTCGGCTTCCGACCAGGGCATCCGCTACATCACCCAGGGTGGCGGCTCGGGGGTGGCCTTTGCGCTGGTCGAGGCCTTGAACAAGATCGCCGACCGCGAACCCCAGAAGTCGGCGCTGTTCCTGAACTACTCGGCCATGGACCCGGGCCTGACCAATGACAAGTGCAGTTTCTGGCATTTCCGCTTCTACCCATCCAGCGAGATGAAGATCGAGGCGCTGACCACCTACCTCAAGACGCGCCCCGACGTGAAGAAGGTGTACCTGCTCAACCAGAACTACACCCACGGCCAGCAGGTCTCCAAGGCCTCACGCGCTTACCTCGCGCGCAAGCGGCCCGATGTGGAGATCGTGGGCGACGACTTCGTGCCCATCGCCCAGGTGCGTGATTTTTCGCCCTACATCGCCAAGATCAAGGCTTCCGGCGCCGACACCGTCATCACCTCCAACTGGGGCAGCGACCTGGGCCTGCTGTTCAAGGCGGCCAAGGACTTCGGCCTGAACGTCAACTTCTTCACCATGAACGCCAACAACCCGGGCATCCCGGCGCAGCTGGGCTCGTGGGGCGCGGACAAGGTGGGCGTGATCTGGAACTGGGGCCATAACGCGCCCACGCCCGAACTGGAGAAGTTCTACGTGGCCTACAAGAAGAAGTACAACGAAGACTTCATCTTCGCCGCGCACTGGAACAGCATGCACATGCTGCTGGACGCGATGCGCAAGGCCAAGTCGACCGACCCCAAGGCGGTGGGTTTCGCCCTGGAAGGCATGCACTACAAGAGCCCGCTGGGCGAGATCGAGATGCGCAAGACCGACCACCAGCTGCAGGCCCCGCTGTACCTGGGCATCTGGGCCAAGCAAGGTACCAAGGGCGTGAAGTACGACGCCGAGAACACCGGCTACGGCTTCCGCTCGGAGGCCGTGTGGGACTCTTACGTGGCCTCGCAGCCCACTTCGTGCCAGATGGTGCGCCCGGCCAACTGAGGGCGGCTCACACCGCCGCCACGTCGGCCTCGAACAGATAGGCCGACAAGGCTTGCCGGATCGCCGGCACGGTGGCTTCGGCCACCGCCGGCACCCCCACGCTCACCCGCATGCCGCGGCGCCCGCCTTCGCGGACCTGCACCTGCGCGTCGGCCACGCCCAGCTGCTGCTGCACCACGCGCCGGACCAGGCGGGCAGCGGCATCGCAGCGCAACTGCGGCTTGTAGATCTTGCCCACCGAGGTCAGCGGGATGGCATCGATGATGTGGATCTGCTTGGGCCAGGCCGGCCGCTCGCCGATGGTCTGCTGGGCATGGTCCTGCAACTCGTCCTCGCTGGCCGTAAAACCCGGCCGCAGCGCCACGTAGCAGACGGGCAGCTCGCCGGCATAGGCATCGGGCATGCCCACGGCCGCAGCCAGCGCCACCGCCGGATGGGTGGCAATCGCGTTCTCGATCATCAACGGGTCGATGTTGTGGCCGCTGCGGATGATCAGGTCCTTGGCGCGGCCGGCGATGTGGATGCAGCCGTCCTCGTCCAGGTAGCCCAGGTCGCCGCTGTTGAGCGCGCCGTCCTGGAACACTCCCGCATCGTGCTCGGGGTTGCGGTAGCCGGGCGAGACATGGGGCCCTTCGATGGTGATGACGCCGATCTCGCCGCGCGGGCAGGCCGCACCCAGCCGCCCGCCGGCCTCGAGCTGCCGGACCACCACCCGGGTGTAGGGCAGTGCCCAGCCGACCGAGCCCACGTGGCCGCTGCCGGCCACGGGGTCGATGGCGATCAGGCCCGAGGCCTCGGTCATGCCGTAGACCTCGAACAGGCCGCGCCCCGTGAGCTGGCGGAAGCGTTCGCCCACGGCCGGCGGCAGCGACGCCGCGCCGCAGAAGCCGGCGCGCACGCAGCCGATGTCGGCGTCTCCGATGGGTACGTCCAGAACGGCGCCCACCGAGGTCGGCACAGCCCCCACCAGCGTGGCACCGTACTGGCTGGCCAGCCGCCAGAAGCCCTGGACCATGGACGGCGTGCGCAGCCCGCCCGGCGACATGATCAGCAAGCTGACACCCGCCATGAAGGCGCTGAGCGCGCAGAAGATGGTGCCGCCCACGTGAAACAGGGGCAGCGTGGCGGTCAGGGTGTCGGTGGGCTGCATGTTGGCCAGTGCGGCCCCACCGAAGGCGGCCGTCAGCTGGCTGCGGTGCGTGTGGGCCACCAGCTTGGGCGTGCCCGTGGTTCCGCCGGTGTGGAAGTATGCAGCCACGTCAGCATCACGGCCAGGCTCGCCGAAGACGAGCCGGTCACCCGGCTGTTCGCGCAGGGCGGCGTGGAAATCCACCACGCCCGGCTCGAGCGGCTGCCCGGGAGAGCCCACGCGCAACAGGATCAGGCCGGGCACCTGCTCACGCAGGGCCAGGGCCTTCTGCCAGATGTCCAGCACCGGATGCGGCCCCAGCGCCACCAGGATGCGCGCCCCCGAGGCCTTGAGCAAGCCCGCGATGTGCTCGGTCTGCAGCAGGAAGTTGATGGGCACGGCGTAGCCGGCCGTCTCGGCACCCCACAGCGCGGCATGGGTCTCGATCAGGGCGGGCAGCAGCGTGGCCACGCCAGGCCGCGGTCCGGCCAGCGCGCTGAACAGGTTGGCGGCACGCCGCACTTCGTCCAGCAGTCCGGCGTAGCTCAGCCGGCGGGGCACTTCGTCCGGGGCCCCGGTCATCAATTGGGTCAGGGCGATGCGCTCCGGGTCGCGGGCTGCCGCGCCGATGAACAGATCCAGCACTCTGCGCTCCGGCAGGCGCTCCTCCAGCGTCAGGTCGGCTTCGAAGCGCAGCAGATCATCGCGGCTTCGAATAGGGGATGACGGGAGCACAGCCATGGCATCGGGCACCGCAGAGGTGTGGAAGCAGATACCTTAGCCGGGCCGCCGCAGCCTGGCAGCCCACATCAACCCGTAGAACCCCGGGCCCCGCTCAAGGGCCCCGGTTCAACTCACTTGATGTGGTGGACGAGCCACAAGAACATGGCCAAGGTGCTCATCGCGCCTGTAAAAAGGGCAATGCCCATGCCATAGGCCCTTGTCGTCTTGGCCCTCGCCTCTGCGGCCAGATTCTGGTTCATCGCTACTCCTGTTCAGTGTTTCGAGTTTAGGGGCCTGCAGGCCAATCGGGCAACGTGTGCTTAGCACATTTTGCAGGCTCACTGTACGACGACTACGGGCCTTGCGGCCGGGCATGGCCCTCGATACACCCAAAACGCCCATGGCAGACTGACCCGATTCCAAACGAGGAGCCCGCCGTGAGCGACCTGGCCACCACCGCGATCGATCTTTTCAACCTGATCGAGTTGATCCGCCCCTGGCAAATGGCCAGCGACACCAAGGTTCGCATCGGCGGCTACTCGGATGGGGGCTACGTGATGCCCGGCATCACACGCAAGTCCAACCGCGTGTTGTCCATCGGGATTGGCAACCAGGTGAGCTTCGACGACGATCTGATCGGCCAAGGTGCCCTAGTCTACCAATTCGACCACACCATCGAGGACACCCCGAGCCGCCACCGCAATGCCACCTTCTTCCGCAAGGGCTGGGGGCCGCGTGACGACGGCAATTTCCTCTCGCTGCACTCGATGATGGCGCTGATGGACTGGGAAGGCGCGCGCCACCCGGTGCTGAAGTTCGACACCGAGGGCGCGGAATGGTCCTGCCTGGCGCATGCCGCGCCCGAGGACCTGAACCGCTTCGACGTTCTGGTGGGTGAATTTCACGGCCTGGACCTGATCCGCAACCGCCAGTCCTTCGACACCGCCGTGCAGATCTTCTCCAAGCTGGCCGCGTCGCACCGCTGCATCCACATCCACGGCAACAACACGGCGGGATTCACGAACATCTCGGGTGTACCGTTTCCCCGGGTGATGGAATTGACTTTCGTCAAGAAGGACATCACCGCGTTCTTCGGCTTCTCCAACGAACCCATCCCCGGGCCGCTGGACGCACCCAACGACCACAAGTCGGCCGACCTGTACCTGCGGGCGTTCTGAACCCCGGGCGCCGCCCCCAAGCCGTCTGCCCGCCATGCGCAACGCCATCACGGGGCTGGTTCGCGGCTATGCCGATCCGGGCTCCTACGAAGCCCTGATCCGGCGCAACCAGCACATCCGGCTTCACGTGCTGCCCGCGCTGGGCACCGCCGACACCGACCTGATCCTCTTCCACGAGGGCAACATCCCCGAGTCGCACCAGCAGTACATCAATGCGCGCTCGGGCCTGGCCTGCCAATTCGTGGACGTGCGGCGAACAGCCCCCGGCACCGGCTTCGATCCGGCACGCGAAGTGCCGAACCAGGTGCCCGAGATGGGCGGCTTTCGCAGCGGCTACCGGCACATGTGCCACTTCTGGTTCGTCGACTTCTTCGACTACCTGAAGGACTATCGCTACGCCGCACGGATCGACGAAGACTGCGCGGTGATGGCCCTGCCGGATGTGTTCACGCAGATGCAGGCCCACGGCTGGGTGTTCGCTTCGGGCGGCGTGATACCCGAGACCGACACCGCGATCATCGGCTTGGCCGAATTCGTGCACTTCTTCCGGGCCCGGCAGCGCCACCCTCGGGCGCCGGCACCCGCCGTGGTCGACGGGCCGATGACCAACCTGATGTTCGTGGACCTGGCGCACTTCCGCGCGGACGCGAACTTCACCGCCTTCCAGCGCGCCGTGACCGACTCGGGCATGGTCTACACGCACCGCTGGGGCGACCTGCCCCTCTGGGGCGAATACCTGCGCCTGTATGTCAGCCCCGAGCGGCTGCGCCTCGACTGGACCGACATCCGCTACTACCACGGCTCGCACCGGCAGATGGTCAACGCGGCAGGATCCGGCGCGGAGTGGCTGCAGTCGCTGCGCAACATCGCCGTGGGCAAGCAGGCCCGCTGCAACTCGAACTATCCGGGCCACCCGAGCAACCCTTCGGCGGCCGTCAACGGCAACCCCAGCGGCCTGTTCGCCTTCCACACCGACAACACGCCCGAGCCGACGTGGGAGGTCGACCTGGAAGCCGTGCATGCCCTGAAGGCGGTGCGCATCCTCAACCGCGGCGACGCGTGCAAGGAGCGCGCGGTGGGCCTGGTGGTGGAGGTCTCGGCAGACCGCCGCAGCTATGCGCCCATCCACACGCAGACCACGCCCTTCGGCGGGCTGCTGGACCCCGATGCGCTGGTGCTCGACTTCAGGGCGCTCGCCTCGCAGCCCGCGGCACGCTACCTGCGCCTGCGCCTGCCCCGCTCCGACTACCTGCACCTGGACCAGGTCGAGATCTACGCCTGAGTGCCCTTGCGGGGCCGCAGGGCGGCCACGCGGCGCGCCACCTCCTGCGCGTCCAGGGCGGCGGCCAGCCGCTGACGGTCCTCGGCCGAAACCTGCACCCCAAATCCCAGCATCACCTGCTTCATGGCCTGCAGCGGCGCGGGCGGCCAGCCCGCGATCTCCACCGCGCGCTGCAGAGCCTGCCGGTGCAAGGCATCGGCAGGCACCAGTGCCGACACGTAGCCCCGGGCGGCCAGCGCGGCGGCATCCAGCCGCGCCCCGCCCAGCAGCACCTCCAGCGCGTACGACAGGCCCATGCGTGCGGTCCAGCGCCGCAGCGCGCCGGCATACAGCGGCAGGCCGATGCGGCAGGCGGGCACGTGCACCTGCAGCGTGGGGCTGCCCAGGCGCAGGTCGCAGGCCAGCGCGAGGTCGGACGCACCGCCCATGGCAGGCCCGTTCACCGCAGCCAGCGTCACGCGGGGGAAAGACTCCAGCCGATCGGCCAGCACCTCGAACAGTTGGTTGCCCGCCGCGGCCGAGCGGCCCAGCGCGCCGAGGTCGTATCCGGCGCTGAACACCGATCCCCGGCCGGTCAGCACCAGCACGGCGATGTCCGGCCGTGCCTCGACCTCGTCCAGGTGCGCAAGGAGTCGCCGGATGTCGTCGTCGTCCAGCCGGTTGGACTGGGCCGGACGGTTGAACTCGACCCACGCCACACCCGCCGCGGGCCACGACAGCACGGGTGGGGACGGGTCGTCCGAGGAGGGGGCTTCGGTGCGCATCGGCCCGGCATCTTAAGCGGGCCCTTCAGCATGGCCCATGCCAAGGCTGCGCAGGGGGGCTGCCACCGGGCGTGACTTGTGTCGCAGTTTCAGGCCGTCACAAAGGACAGTGCCAGGGGCCCGCGCTCAAGCCGCGGTCGGCCCGTGCCGATACCCCGACGGAGCAGGAAGCATCGCGCCGCTTTATTCGGCCCGCGCTGCCCCCCGAGATTCAACGACGACAAGCACACCGGCCCGCGAAGAAGGAAATCATCATGGCAACGATCATCGGCTCGCTGACTACCTCCCAGATCCAGGGCCTGTCCTCGGCACGCATTGCCGCGTTGACGACCGAGGACTGGGCCGCGTTCACCAGCGACAAGATCGCGGTGCTGACCTCGGCTCAGATGCCCTACATGTCCACCGCGGGCCTGCAGGTACTGAGCACGACGATCTTCAACGCGATCAGCTCGGCCGACTTCGCGGTGCTGACGACCAAGCAGGCCGCCGCGATCACGTCGTTGCAGACGGCGTCGATGGCCACCGATGACCTCCAGGCGCTGTCCACCGCCGCCGTCAAGGCCCTGACGACCACCACGATGTCGGGCATGGGCACCACGCAGATGGCCGCCCTGACCACCTCGCAGGCCCAGGTGCTCACCAGCCGGCAGATCAGCTCGCTGGCCAGCACCAACCTGAACGCGCTGACGACCGACAACTTTGCGGCGCTGACCTCCGGCCAGATCGCTGCCATCGGCACCGCGCAAGCCAGCGCCATGGCCACCGACGACCTGGCTGCCATCAGCACCACGGCCGTGCGCGCCCTGGCCACGTCCAGCCTGGCCTCGCTGGACACGACGCAGTTGAACGCGCTGAACACGTCGCAGTTCTCGGTCCTGACCTCGGCCCAGGCATCGGCCATCACCTCGTTGCAGACTGCCAGCCTGGCCACCGATGACCTGCAGGCCCTGAGCACCACGAGCATCCGCGCCATCACCACCCTGGCGCTGTCGGGCATGGGCACCACCCAGATGGCCGCCCTGACCACGGCGCAGGCCCTGGCGCTGAGCAGCGGCCAAATCGGCACGCTGGGCACGACGAACCTGAATGCGCTGACGACCGACAACTTCGCGGCCCTGACGACCACGCAGATCTCGTCCATCACCTCGGCCCAGGCCAGTGCGATGGCCACCGACGACCTGGCCGCCATCAGCACCACGGCCATCCGCAGCTTTGCCACGGCCAACATCGCGGCCCTGGGCACCACGCAGCTCAACGCCCTGACGACCACGCAGTTCTCGGTGCTGACCTCGGCCCAGGCCGCGGCCATCACGTCGCTGCAGACGGCCAGCATGGCCACCGACGACCTGCAGGCCCTGAGCACCAGCGACCTGCGCGCCATCACAACGCTGGCCTTGTCGGGCATGGGCACCACGCAGATGGCGGCCCTGACCACCACGCAAGCCGTGGCGCTGACCACCGGGCAGATCGCCACGCTGGTCTCGACCAACTTCAATGCGCTGACCACCGACCACTTCTCGGTGCTGACCAGCGGCCAGGCCACCGCCATCACCTCGCTGCAGGCGGCCAGCATGGCCACCGACGACCTGCAGGCGCTGAGCAGCGCCGCCGTGCGCGCGCTGACCACCGTGGCCTTGTCGGGCATGGGCACCACGCAGATGGCGGCCTTCACGACCACGCAGGTCATGACATTGAAGACCTCGCAGATCGCTGCGCTGGGCTCTGACAACCTGAACGCGCTGACGACCGACGATTTCGCCTCGCTGAGCTCGACGCAGATCGCCTCGATCACCACGGCGCAGGCCAGCGCCATGAACACGGACGACCTGGCGGCCATCAGCACCACGGCCATCCGCAGCTTCAC
>CAIJPE010000321.1 GCA_903822435.1 uncultured beta proteobacterium
GCCGCGCGGCTGCCGAGAATGATGCGTTGGCGCTGGCCGGCCGCCCAGGCAGTTGCCAGGGTGATATTCGACGCTTGCATCGGGGGCACCGGATGGACCTGAGATCGACGAAAGCTGCCTTGCCGGCGCTGGTGCTGGTGCTGGCGCTGTGGCTGTGCGGCTGTGCGGCGCCGGCACCGGGCCTCGGCCCGGTGCCAGGCAGCCCCGGTACGAACTGGTCGCCTGCCATGGAGGCGCGGCGCGTGACCTTGGTCCAGAACTTGAGCAAGACCGGCATTTCGGCGGTGCGCAACCGGGACGACCGGCTCCAGTTCAACCTGCCGACGGACTTCGCCTTCGCCAGCGACAGCGCCGACATCAAGGCCGACATGCGGGCCGACCTCGATCAACTGGCCGCCAGCCTGAACGGCCCCGAGGTGCGGAACATGCGCTTGCGGGTCGTCGGCTACACCGACAGCCAGGGCTCGGACGCCGTGAACGATCTCTTGTCGCTGGCCCGCGCCCAGAGGGTGGCCAGTTACATCCAGGCCAAGGGCGTGGATCCGCGTCGCATCACCGTCGAAGGCCGGGGCGAGGATCAACCGATGGTCAGCAACGAGCAGAGTTACGGCCGCGCGCTGAACCGGCGGGTGGAGATCGTGCTGACGGAGCCGGTGGCGGCACTCTCGGTGAACGCACCCCAGTAGCGCGACGGGACGCCGGCCTCATGGTGTGTCGAGGCCGCAGCCCTCGGCACCAAGGCCATCCGGCTGCAGCCCGAGGGCCAACGCTACCAGCCCTGCGACCCGGTAGAACCCGTGGCCCTCTCCATCGCCAGCACGGGCCACGCAGCACCCTGCTTCGGCGCGGGCCCGTCGCAGGCCGCACCCTAGAACACATCCAGGGTCGGAAATTCGGCGCGGCCGCGCAGGCAGTCCCAGAGGTAAATGGCAAAGCCCGGGTCGCCGGTCCACAGCGAGTAGCGCAATTGGCCGTACTGATGCGCATCGGCCTCGGTCTGCGCGATGCCATGCATCGCAAAGGCCTGCGCCCGCTGAAGCCACACCGCGTCACCCGTGCGCTGGTAGAGCTTCAAGAAAGCGTAGCCGTTGCCGCCGGTGCCGTGGCACAGGTTGGAGCCCTTTTTCAGCGGACCTGCCGCCCAGGCCGCTTCACCGGCTGCTTCGAGGACGGCATTCAAGGCAGTTCCCGGCATATCGGCCAGGCAAATGACGAATCCGGGTGCACCGTGGCAGTACTGCATCAGCAGGGGCTTGGTCGGCGGCGGCGTGAGGACGGGCCGCCAATTGACTTGCCGACCTTCCCAGGTGGCCGTGCGCAGCACGGTGTTTTCGATGCAGGCCTGCCAGGCACCCCAATCGGCTTCGTCCAGCAAGTGGCGGCCGTGGATCAAGGGCACGGCCGTCGCCACGAAACCGTGCACGGCGTCGATGTAAGTGGATTGCCGGCCGTACAGATCCTGCACCCAGTAGTGGCAGGCAAACTCCTCGGACCATGAGCGCTGCGACCACAGCACGGCCGCAGTGTTGCGAAAGAGTTCGGCCCAGCGCGCTTCGCCGGTGCGCTGATGCAGGAACAGTGCGGCCAGCATCGTGCCCGGCGAGCCCCACATGAGTTCGCGTGCCGGATGCGACATATTGGCAGCGATCAAATCAGCCAGGCGGTCGGCAGTGGCCGACAGCGGCGCGGCTGCATGCTCGATCAGTCGCAGCGGCAACTCGCCCATCATGAACGAGCCGGCCTGGGCCGTGGCCTCGTCGCCCAGCCACGCGGTATTGCGTGCCAGCAGGTCGGCCAGGCCTTCGGCCCCGCGGTAATCGCGCTGCAGGCGCACGGCGCCTGCCTCTTGCAGATGATGAAGCGCCCACACCACCCCGCACGCGCCCCAGTACAGCGACGTGGCGGGCAGTTCGGCATCTTCGCCAGGCTCCAGATCACGCGGGTGTGGTGGCCACCAGCCCTCGGGCGTGAACCGGGCTTCGGTCTCGGCTGTGATCCGGCCGATGCACGCGCGGACACGGCCTTCATCCCAAGGGATGGCCTTCAGCGGCTCGTGGCGCAAGGGGTCGAACAAGCAACTTGGGGATCGGATGCTGTCCACCATCAGCCCCGCTTCAGCGCCACCGCAAATCCGCGCGCCACGCCGGGCCTGTCCATCAGGGCCTGGTACCAGCGTTGAACGTTGGGGAAGTCAGCCAGGTCCACCTCGTGACGCGCGTGGCGCCACACCCAGCCCAGGATTGCGAAGTCGGCAATCGACAGCTCGCCGGCAAAGAACGCGTGCGCGGCCAATCGGCGGTCCATCACGCCGTACAACCTGCGGGTCTCGGCCATGAAGCGCGCGAGGCCGTACCGCCGGTCGGTCTCGTCCTGGAGCGCGATGAAATGGTGCACCTGGCCGGGCATGGGGCCGAATCCGCCCACCTGGAACATCAACCACTCGTGCACCGCCACGCGGGCCGCCGGGTCGCTCGGCAGGAACTTGCCCGTCTTCTCTGCCAGGTAAAGCAGGATGGCGCCGGATTCGAAGACGCTGATGGGCTGGCCACCCGGCCCGTTGGGGTCGACGATGGCCGGGATCTTGTTGTTCGGGCTGATGGCCAGGAAGGCGGGATCGAACTGCTCGCCCTTGCCGATGTCCACCACCTGCACCTCGTAGGGCAGCGCCATCTCCTCCAGAGCCACGCTGATCTTGCGGCCGTTGGGCGTGTCGAAAGCAAAGAACCGGATACTCACCGCGCCACCTATGCTGTTGCCTGAACAGAGTCGCATTCTCACCCCTGACCCCGAACCCCGATACCACCATGAGCCGACTGGCCAGCGAACTCGAAAGGCTCTTTCTCACCCCAGGTGCATCCACCTCACCCGGCCCCGGGCCAGTGCGCGTGCTGGTCCTGGAAGTGTCCCGGCCGGCGGCCTGGCAGCCGCTCGGCGATGTGTGGAAGGGAGTGCAGGCCGACCTGGGCCTGCCAGCACCGGCCATCGCCGTGAACGGCGTTGACGGCCTTCAACTGTGGTTCTCGCTGGCCGAAGCGGTGGACGCATCGCAAGGCCGCGCCCTGCTCGAGGGCTTGCGCCAGCGGTACATGGCCGATGTGCCCTTGAACCGCGTGGTGATGCAGATCGGGCCGTTGCCGGTGCCCATGCCCAGGGCCGTCGAGGCCCAGGGCCCCTGGTCGGCCTTCGTGGCCGCGGACCTGGCGCCCCTCTTCGAAGAATCGCCCTGGCTGGACATGCCTCCGAATGAAGACGGCCAGGCGCAACTGCTGGTGCGGACGGCCAGCATCCAACCCGCCGCTTTGAAGTCGGCCCTCCAGCGGCTGCGGGGCCAGCCCGAAGCAGCGGACGAGGATCCGGCCGTCGACCCGCAGCCCGATACCCGAAAGCCCGCCCACCTCGCCGCCACGCAATTTCTGCTGGGCGTGATGGAGGACGAGACCGCGCCATTGGCGCTTCGCGTCGAGGCCGCCAAGGCGCTGCTGCCCTACCCCATGGCGCGATGACGGCAACGGATGCAGTCGGTGGTGGCTTCATCTGCCGCAAGCCACGGCCCCTGACTGCGCGACGGGCCCTGCCAGCTTCAGTGCCTGTGTTGACCGCGCCAGGTCACGAGGCTGCCGAAGTCGTCCATGTCGAGATCCAGCCCCAACCCGGCCTCGCCACCGAGCGTTACCTTGCCTTCGCACGGCTTCGGCAACCGGTCCTTGATGCGATCGTGAATGGGGTTCGGATTCGCATCCCACTCGACCCAGCCCGAGTCGCCCAGGGCGGCCCGCAGGTGCATCGAGGCCAGCAGGCCGATCGGCCCGCCCAGCCAATGCGGGCAGTATCCGGCGCCGGATGCCAGCGCCCGCCCCGCCACGCCGCGGCACATGCTGATGCCGCCCCACTTGCCGACATCGGGCTGCACGAATGCCAGCGCCCGGCTGGCGATGAAGGCGTCGAACTGCGCGTCGCCGCGCAGATTTTCGCCGGCGGCCAGCGGTATCGGCGAGTTCGCCGCCAGCCTCGCCCAGGCTTCGGGTGGCTGGTCGGCGGCCATCGGTTCTTCGATCCACAGTGGACGCATCGGCGCCAGGGCCTGGATCTGCGCGCAGGCCGTGTCGGGTGCCCAGGCCTGGTTGGCATCGACCATCAGCGTGGCCCCCTCGCCCAGCGCTTCGCGCAGTTCGCGCAGGCTGCGGGCATCGCTGTCGCTGCCGAAGCCGACCTTGAGCTTGAAGGCCCGGTGGCCGCGTTCGTGCAGGCGCAGCGCCGTGGCCACGGCAGCGTCGGGGTGGATGCCTGAGGCATAGACGCCCAGTCTGCCGGCTTCTCCGCCGAGGTGGCGCCACAGCGGCTGCCCGGCGCGGCGCGCCGACAGATCCCAGGCGGCGATGTCGATGCCTGCAACGGCCTGCGCCAGTGGCCCGGGTTCGCCGGTCTGAAGGGCCAGCACCGCGAGCCGGCGGTCGAGAGCGCGCCAGAGCACCTCGCAGCCGGTCCACGCCGTGCCCGTGACCAGCGGCGCCACGGTGTCGATCAGGAGCCGGGCGCGATGCTCCGCACCCACGCCGGGGAAGTTGCACCACACCTCACCCCACCCTTGAGCGCCATCGTCACCGGTGAGCCGCACGAACACCGCCGGGCGGTCGCGCATCGTGCCGAACGAGGTGATCACCGGCGTCGCGATGGGCGCGCGCAACGCCCAGGCCTCGACGCGCGCGACGCGGCCGAGCGCGGCGTCAGGCATAGGCCGCGCACAGTTCGCCCTCGGCATGCATGTCTTCGAAGGCGCTGTAGTCGGGCGTCCAGGCGCGGCCAGCGTGGCGGGTGAGCGTGGCCAGCGAGTCCAGCGTCTGCAGGCCCTGGGCTTGCAGTGCCTCGCGACAGGCGGCCAGGTCGGGGAAGGCCTGCAGCGCTTCCCACCAGATCGCACGGCCGGCCAGGAAGCCGTGGGCGCCGGCTGCGTACGCATAGCCCATCACGCGCAGGAACTGCGGGGCCGTAACCCCAGCCGACAACATCACCCAGGGAATGTCCGCGTCGCGGCAGATCGCACCCATCTCGTCGAAGCAGCGCTGCGCCAGCACGTGCGCGGCGGTGCCGTCGGGGGCCGGCAGCGTGGCGCCGGGCAATGGGCTCTCCAGCTTCAAGAGGTCGACGCCGTACTCGGGCTTGGCGAACTCCCGCACGCTGTCCAGCACCAACGGCGGGAGCTTTTCCGGCGCCTCGACATAGTCGGTGGTGTGACCCGAGATGGTCGGGAAGGGATAGACCAGCAGCTCCAGCACGAACGGGATGTCCCAGCGCCGGCACTCGTCGCCGATTTGTCTCACGTAGTCCTTCTGGTGTGCCACGACCGCGGCGTCGGCATCGGGCCGGTACCAGGCGAGCACCTTCACGCCGTCGCCGCCTGCGCGCTTGATCTTCTCGACGCTCCAGTCGCGGATCGAATGAGACAGCCGGCCACCCGGTGTGTCGCGGAAGCGATGGTCTTCCAGGGTCACGACAAGGCCGGTGTGCGCGGGCAGGCGGCCCAGCGCCGCCGGAAAGGCGTAGTTCGGGTCCATCAGCATCGCGCTGGCGGGGCGGCCCAGCACGTCGACGAGCAGACGCTTCACCGCCACCATGTCATCGAAGCCCACGTCGGCCGGGGCAATGCCGCGCCGGGCGGCCACCAGGTTGGCGATCGGCGGGCGCTGGTCCAGCGCCACCATCATGAAGTGGCCGGCTTCGTCGGCCATGCGTCGCAGGCCCCAGGTCTTGCCGAGGCGGAGGGGGGCGTTCATGTCATGACTCCTTGGAGGCTTGGAGGAAGGCGAGCACTGCGCCGAGATCGGGGATGCCGTCGCGGCCGCCGGGCCGCCTGCACTTGAGCGCCGCCACCGCGGCCGAAAATCGGAAAGCCTCGGCGACCGCGGCACCGGCGCCCAGGGCCAGCGCGAAGGCGCCGTGGAAGACGTCGCCCGCACCGGTGGTGTCGACCACTTCGACGGCGAAGGCGGGCTGGTGATGCAGTGCGCCGCCGTGGGTCCACAGCACCCCATGCTCGCCGCGGGTGACGGCCGCCAGGCGGCAGCCGCGCTGCAAGGCGAAGCGCAGCCGTGCCTCGTCGCCGGGCGCGCCTGGGGCATAGCCGGCCAGGCCGGGCTCGGAGAAGACCGCGCAGTCGACCCAGGGCAGCAGCGCGTCGAAGACCTCGGGGTCGGCGACGTCGCCGTCCAGCACGGTGGGCCTGCCGGCAGTCCGGGCAGCGCGCAACGCGGCCAGCGCGCCAGCAGGCCAGCGCGGGTCGGCAAGCACGGCCGCGGCCTGGCGGGCTTGTTCCAGCGGCAGCCAGCCCGCATCGTCGGGCAGGCCCGTCCCGCGGAAATTGACGATGCTGCGCTCGCCCGCGGCATCGACGACGACGCCCGAGACCGACGAGCGAGCGCCCTCGAAGAGCCGGAATGCCGAGACATCCACGCCCAAGCCCGCCAGCTCGGTGTGCATCGCCCGGCCGGCGTTGTCGTCACCGCCACGGCCCCAGAAGGCGCTGCGGCCGCCCAGCCGGGCCACCGCCACGGCAGCCGTGGCGGCCATGCCGCCGCCGCCATCGCGGTACTCGCTGGCGCGGAGCTTGCCGCTGCCCTGCGGCAGCGATTCGACGCGCCAGATCTGATCCCAGGCCGAGAGGCCGACACACAGCACCGGCGCGGCCAGACGGTTCAACAGGGAGTGCATGCGGTGGCGCCTCAGCGAAGGGCCGCGCCGCTGGCGGCGTCGAAGAGATGGGCACGCGCGGTCGCGACGCCGAAGTGCACCGCATCGCCGGGGCGGGGGGTCTGTTCGGGCGAGACGCGGGCGACGCGCCGTTCGCCTTGGAAATCGAAGTAGACCAGGGTGTCGGAGCCCAGCGGTTCAACCACCGAGACGCGGGCCGGCAGCCCGCCTTCGGCTTGCAGCGCCAGGTGCTCGGGGCGCACGCCCAGTTGCAGCGGCGCTTGCGGCAGGCGTGCGGCGCGCGTGGCCTCCAGCGGCAGCCGCGTGCCGTCGGCCAGTTCCAGCCCGTCGCCATCGCGGCGCGCGGCGAAGAAGTTCATCGTGGGCGAGCCGATGAAACCGGCAACGAACTGGTTGGCCGGCTCGTTGTAGACCTGCTGCGGCGTGCCGACCTGCTGCACGAGGCCGGCCTTGAGGATCACGATGCGGTCGGCCATCGTCATCGCCTCGACCTGGTCATGGGTGACGAAGACCATCGTCGTCTGCAACTGCTGCGCGAGCGCCTTGATCTCGGTTCGAACCTCGCTGCGCAGCTTGGCGTCGAGGTTGCTGAGCGGCTCGTCGAACAGAAAGACCTGAGGATTGCGCACCATCGCGCGGCCCATCGCCACGCGCTGGCGCTGGCCACCGGACAACGCCTTGGGCTTGCGCTGCAGGTACTCGCCGATGTGCAACTGCTCGGCGGCGCGCTTCACGCGGCGCGCAATCTCGTCCCTGGGCGTGTTTCGCGTCTCCAGCCCGAAGGCCATGTTGTCGTAGACGCTCATGTGCGGGTACAGCGCGTAGTCCTGGAAGACCATCGCGATGTCGCGCTGCGCCGGCGGTACGTGGTTGACGCATCGATCGCCGATGTACAGCTCGCCAGCGTCGATCGGCTCCAGCCCGGCGATGATGCGCAGCAACGTGCTCTTGCCGCAACCCGAGGGACCGACGAAGACGACGAATTCGCGGTCGGCGATCTCGAGATCGATGGCCGGTATCACGGTGACCGCCCCGTACTTCTTCGTGAGCTGTTGAAGACGGATGGAAGCCATGTCAGTCGAAGGCCAGCACCGGCTTGACCAGGTCGCCGGCGGCAAAGCGCGTGAACATTTCGGGCAACTCGGCCAGGCCGAAACGGGCATCGACCAGGCGCCGATAGCGCACCTTGTCCTTGCGCAGCCACTCGACATTGGCCGCAAAGTCGCCTACCGGAAAGTAGAACGTCCGGACCATGTGGAAGTCCTTGCGGCGGATCGCCTTGTTCTCC
>CAIJPE010000322.1 GCA_903822435.1 uncultured beta proteobacterium
GCCGGCCACACGGCCGTGTTGTAGTCACGGAAGACACCGTAGAACTCTTCGACCGTGAACGGAAGCGCCATAGCCATTCAGCCTAGGCGACATGACATCCAACGGTCTGTGCGCTGACGGACAGGGCAAACGGCCTGTGTCCGTGCCAAGCGACCCTCGCGTCACAGATGCCTGGCCGGCATCAGGTCAGTTGCTTCTGGGACCGCACTTGGCCTCGGGACTGGTCACGACGTTGCACCTGTCGAAGCCTTCCGGCTTGGTCGCACCGCGCGTTGTCCGGTACGGGCCGAAGCACTCGACGCTCTCGTCGTAGATGCGCCACCACGTCGCGCAGTCTGTGTCGGCTGTGACGACCTCGGTCGGCCGCTTCGCGCCAGGTTTGGAAGCCGCCCGTGCCGGACCTCGTGCGCTAGAAGCACGATCTGAGGGTGGCTTGGCTGCAGCCTCGCGCGCCCTTGCCCTGTCGTCGGCCACTCGTTGCCCGGCCGCACGGCGCTGCTCAGTGGAAAGCTCGTACTGCTCCGAGTCGGTGCAGATGGCAACCTTCCTGTACTTCTCGGGGACCACTTCCGCGATCTGGGTCCGGCCACTCTCGTTCACCCATCGACAAATCGACGTGGCTCCTGCGCTGGCCGAGAGAATCAACAGCGCCACTGCGGCGAACGACATGCTTGTCTTCATCATCACGATCTCCTATGCGAATTCGACATGCCTGCACCGCGCGCCACCATTTCGTGAAGCTGTTCGGACAGAGCAGCCATCTCCTCCCTTGCCACTGTCGCGTGGCGCGCAACGATGAGGTCGGCAAAGGACATGCGCAGCGCCCACTGGCAAGCACTGACAAGCAACCAAACGGGCAGCAGTTCAAGGCCGCGCAACTTGGCCGGAGTGACGGGGACGTCCTTTGCGCGCAGCGCCGAAAAGGCCCGGCGCACGGAGTGCAACATCGCGGTCACCCGCGAGCGGCTGGCAGCCAGCGATTTCAGATCGCCGCCCGCCGCGTAGAACGCATCGGTGATGGGGCTCACCAGGGCGACGTGGGTCTTGAGCCATGCGTCCATTTGGCTCGAGATGGCGGTGGGGAAGCCGGCCTCCTTCAGCGCGGCGGCAAGAGCCCGAATGCGCGGACTCGCGCGGCCATCGATTTCTCCGACCGTGGTCTTCTGGATCAGCGACGGTAGAACCGTGGCCACAACGCTGCCATCGGCCGCCCGTTCGCCAGCCGCGCCCGGGAAGCCCAGCACGACGCGGTCGTGGCCCAGAACGTCGATCAGGCGCTGCGGCCCAGCCAGGTTGTTGAACATGAACACGAGGCTGGGTGTTGCCTTGTTCGCGGTCAGTGAAAGCAGCACCGATTCGACCTGACCATTGCGGACAAGGACCAGCGCGTAGTCGTAGAACGCGTCCGGATGCAGGGATTCGATGACGCCGACCCGAGCGCGCAGGCAACTGCGCTCGTACTCCTGGACGACCAGGCCCTCAGCCCGAAGTTGCCCGACCCGGCGACCGCGGGCGAGGACCGTGACCTCGTGTCCACAAGCCAGCAGCTTCACGGCATAGAAGCTGCCCAGCACACCGGCGCCGAAGATCAGCCAGCGCATCGCGGCTTACTCATGAGCATCCTTCGGGCCGCCATCCTTGCGAAGGGTGCGGTCAGGCACTGCGCGGGCTGGCGACGGGTCCGATCGGCTGGGTAATTGGCCCGATTGGGACTTGGCCGGCAGCACCTGCACACTCGCGTGACCGAGGTTGCGATAGATCCTGCGTCTGCGCACGAACGGCCACCAGTCGTAGAGGAAGATCTGCAGCGGCCGCCACATGGCGACCCAGCCGCCGATGAGCAGGCTTTCCTTCAGCAGCCGGAAGAACGTGTTGGTCGTGAATGCGGCGAGCAGGTCCGCGCCGAGCAGGCACAGAGCCAGGAAGCCGATGCCGATCATCAGGCTCGTACGTCCCTCGATGAGCAGCAACCGCAGGTTGCGAAGGGCCAGCACCGACTTGTAGTCGAAGTAGTTGCGCATCGCCTCGCTGACCAGCGGCGTGGGATCTTCCGCCGGCATCGTCTCGATGTGGACGATGATCCGAAAGTGACACTTCGGAGGGAACTCCAGCGCCCAGCTCTCCAGGAACTCCACGGCGTCGCGGTCCAGGTCGCGATGGTGGAAGGGCGTCGGGTCCATCGAATTGAACAGTTCGGAGAGCGCAGCAATGCGCAACTCGATCTGATGGACGGGTGGGTGGCTGGGCTTCATCCGGCTTGCCTCGGCAAGCCGACGGGCTCTACCGTCCGAGCTTGCTGCGCGCTCTCTTTGGCGCTGGCCCCTGCGCGTTCCTCCCAGTCCACCCACTCCACAGACTGCGATTCGAGATAGCGGTTCACCGCCTCGCCGATGGTCGAAAAGAAGCGCTGCTCACCAAGCCTGGAGAAGAGCCCGAAGCGCTTGAGCTTGTCTTTCACCGGCCCCTTCATCTCGGCAAAGCACAGGTCGATGGCCGCCTCGTGCAGAGTCTTGTCGAGTTCATCCAGTGCGTCGGCGGAAGTGACGTCCACGCTGGTGATCGGCTCGGCACCGACGACCATCCAGCGCACGGGCGTCGGCGATCCGGCGACGGCGTCCAGCACGCGGTCCCGGAACAGTTCGGCGTTGGCGAAGAACAAGGGTGCGTCCCAGCGAAACAGCACCAGGCCCGGCACGACACGGGCCTCGGGGTGGCGCGCGATGTCGTGATAGCCCTTGACGCCGTCGACGCGGCCCAGAACGGCCGAATGCGGCCGCCAGCCGTCCCACAGGAACTCGATGACGGCCACCACGATCGCCAGCCCGATGCCAGGGATGGCGCCCAGAAGCGCCACGCCGAGCAGGCAGCCCATCGACAGCCAGAATTCCCAGCGCTGGATGCGCCAGATGCGGCGCAGGTCGGTGACTTCGATCAGGCCGATTGCCGAGGCGATCACCACTGCCGCCAGGGCCGCGACCGGCAGGTTGCGCAGCAGGTCGGGTGCAACCAGCAGCAAGGTGCCGACAGATAACGCGCCCACCACGCCGGTGAGTTGTGTCCTCGCGCCAGCGGCCTCGGCCACCGGTGTGCGCGAAGCGCTGGCGCTGATCGGAAAGCCCTGGAAAAGCCCGGCGGCGAGGTTTGCCGCGCCCAGCCCCACCATTTCCTGATTCGGATCGACGAAGGAGGCTGTCCGTCCGGCATAGGTTCGCGACAACACGCTGGTGTCGGCAAACGAGATCAGCGCCACCGCCAGTCCACCAAGCAGCACCGGGGCGATGTCATTGGTGCCTATCAAAGGCAGTGCCAGTCCAGGCAGGCCCTGCGGCAGCGCACCCAGCACGGGCACACCCGCGCGCTGTGCGAGATCCTGCAGGGTGACGACAAGGGTCGCGCCCGCGACGGCGATCAAGACTCCTGGCAGGCGCGGAAAGCGCCTGAGCAGCAGAATTGTCAGGAGGGTGCCGGCGCCGATGGCCAACGCCAACAGGTTCGTCCTGCCAGCAAGCATGGCAAGGGCGAATTGTCGGGACTCGTCCAGCAGCCCGTGGGCATCGACGCCGAAGCCGAAGAACGCCGGCAACTGGCTGGCGATCACCGTCAGCGCAATGCCGTTCATGTAGCCATAGCGGATCGGCTTGGACAGCAACTCGGTGACGAAGCCCAGCCGTGCGGCGCCGGCCGCGACGCACAGCGCGCCCGACACCAACGCCATCATCCCGGCCAGCGCGATGGCACGTTGCGGGTCGCCCGCCGACAGCGGCAGCACGACGGCCAGGATCAGTGCGGCCAGCGAAGAGTCCGGACCCAGCACCAGGATCCGACTGGGACCGAACAGCGCGTAGGCCAGCAGCCCTGCCATGGTGGCGTACAGACCGCAAATGCCGGGCACGCCGGAAGCCACGGCGTACGCGATGCCGACTGGAACCAGGACCGCAGTCAGTGCCAGGCCGGCCATCACGTCGTGCGGCAGGCAGACCAACTCGTAGCGACGCAGGACATGCAAGCCGGGCAGCCAGCGCAGCCAGCCTGTCTGGTCCTTCGCCAGCAACGGGCGTGCGACGTGGCCGGTCTCCTGCAAGGTGGGGGGCGAGGTGGATTCGTTCACGAGAGCTTGGCGCTACCTGGGAATGCCGGTCGCATCACGTTCGTTCCAGCCGCCGCCCAGCGCACGGTACAAGGCGATGCGGTTGACCTGTTCGACCAACCTCAGCGTGATCGAGTTTTGTTGGGCCGCGTAGAGCGAACGCTGGGCGTCGAGCACGTCGAGGTAGCTGACGGCGCCTTTCCTGAACGAGGCGGTCGACAGGGCATGGACGCGCGCCGTGGCCTCGGTCAAGGACGTCTGGGCTGCCAGCCGCTCGGCAAGCCATTCGCGTTCGCCCAGCGCATCGGCCACCTCCCGAAACGCGACCTGCAGTGCCGCCTCGTAGCGGGCCACTTCAATGGCCTGCTGCGCCTCGCTCACGTGCAGATTAGCTTGCCGTCGACCCGAGTCGAAGATCGGCAGATCGATCTGCGGCACGAAGTTCCACGCCAGACTGCGGGCGCTGAACAGGCCGGCGAGGCTGCGGCTTTGCGTGCCCGCCGCTCCGGTGAGGCTGATACTCGGGAACAGCGCCGCGCGTGCTGCGCCGATGTCGGCGTTGGCGGCGCGAAGCAGGTGCTCGGCGGCCAGGACATCGGGCCGGCGCTGCAGCAGTTCCGAAGGCAGGCCCGCGGGCACACTGACCAGCAGACTGGCCGCCCTGTCAGCGTTTGCGGCCGAACCTGTTGTGCCTGGGCCGGGCAGCAGGGCGTCAGCCAATGCCGCGCCAACCAGCAAGTCCAGCGCGTGCCGATCGAGCGTCACCTGGGCGCTCAGGCGTGCCACCTCGATACGAGCCGAGTCCACCGTGGTCTGCGCCTGGGCCAGCACCAGTCCCGAAGTGCCACCCAGATCGTGAGTGCGTCGGGTCAGTTCGTGAGAAGCCTGTTGACTGGCCAGCGTGTCGCGTGCCAGCTGCAAATGAGCCCTGTCGGCCGCCAGCACCAGCCACGCGCTGCACACATCGGCCACCAGGCTGATCTGCAGCGCACGCCGGTTCTCCTGTACCGCGAAGAAGGTCTCCAGCGCCGCATCACCCAGGTTCCGGATGCGGCCGAAGAAGTCGATTTCATAGCGGCTCAATTCCAGCTCCACGCTGTACAGCGTGCTGGTCGATCCCTGGGCGCCTGCGCTGGCGCTGCTCGGGCTGCGCTGCTGGCTGCGCGAAGCCTGGGCACCCAGTTCGGGCAAGGAGGCCGACCGTTCGATGCGGTGCAGCGCCCTGGCCCGCTCGATATTGAGCACGGCTACGCGCAGGTCGCGGTTGTTCTGCAGGCTCATCTGGACCACCTGACGCAGGCGCTCGTCCAGGATGAACGCACGCCAATCGATGTCTGCCGCTGCCGTCGTGTCGGTTGGGGTCGAGCCGGTGCGAGACCAAGCCGAAGGCAACGGAGCGGGCGGCCTTTCGAAGTCCGGCGCCAGATTGGCGCAACCCGTCAACAGCGCCAGGCCGAGGACGGCGCAAAGCGCAGTGGCAGCGGCTGGGCGCACGCGTGCGCCGCGCATCAAGGTGCTCCCGCCGCTGCGGGCGTGGGCTTGCCTGGCTTGCGCCTGGCCGCGAAGCCGCGAATGAGCACATAGAAGACCGGCACGAAGAAGATGCCGAGCGCGGTGGCGCTGAGCATGCCGCCGAGCACGCCCACGCCGATGGAGCGCCGGCTGCCCGACCCTGCGCCGGTGCTCATCGCCAGCGGCAGCACGCCGAACATGAAGGCCAGCGAGGTCATCAGGATAGGCCGCAGTCGCTGGCGCACCGCCTTCAGCGTGGCCTCGATCAGGTCCATGCCCTGCTCCTGCAAGGTCTTGACGAACTCGACGATCAGGATCGCGTTCTTGGCCGACAGGCCCACGGTGGTCAGCAGGCCGACCTGGAAGTACACGTCGTTGGTCTGATCGGCCAGCGTGCTGGCCAGCAACGCTCCCAGGATGCCCAGTGGCACCACCAGGATTACTGAGAAGGGCACCGACCAGCTCTCGTACAAGGCGGCCAGGCACAGGAAGACGAACAGGATCGAGGCCGTGTAGAGCAGCGGCGCCTGGTCGCCCGACAGCCGTTCCTGGTACGAGCGGCCGGCCCACTCGAAGCCGATGCCCGCGGGCAACTGCCGCATGACCCCTTCGATGAGGGTCATCGCCGTGCCCGAGCTCACGTCGGCCGCGGGATCGCCGATCAGCTCGTACGAAGGCATGCCGTTGTAGCGCGTCAGCTGGCGTGGCCCGGACGCCCAACTGGTACTGGCGAAGGCCGAGAAAGGCACCATCTCGCCGGTTGCGTTGCGTACAAACCAGGCCTTGATGCTGTCGGGCGCCATGCGGAACGCCGCATCGCCCTGCAGATAGACCCGCTTGATGCGTCCGCGGTCGATGAAGTCATTGACGTAGGTGCCTCCCATGGCCGTGGACAGGGTGTCGTTGATGCTGCCGGTGGCCAGGCCCAGCGCGCCGGCCTTGCCGTCGTCGATGCGGATGCTGAACTGCGGTGTCTCGCCCAGGTTGTTGTTGCGCACACGCGAGAGTTCGGGCCGCTGGTTGGCCAGCGCCAGGAACTGGTCGCGTGCGGCCACCAGTGCCTCGGCCCCCACACCGCCCACGTCCTGCAACTGCACGGCGAAGCCGGCGTTGGCGCCCAGGCCGCGCACGGCGGGCGGCAACAGGACGAAGACCTGGGCGTCGCGGATCTGCTGCTGCAGCTCGGTCGTGATGCGGCGCGCCATGTCGGCGGCTCCTTGACCATCCCCCGTGCGCAGCGCCCAGTCCTTGAGGACGATGAAACCCTGCCCAGTGCCCTGGTCGCCGCCCTGGCCGGTGACGAGGTTGTAGAAGTCGACGTCGCCCTGCTGGGCCAGATAGGTCTCGACGCGGTTCATCACGTCCTGCAGGCGCTGGCTGGTGGCGCCCGGTGGCATGCGCACCTGAAGTTGCAGCGTGCCCTGGTCCTCCTCAGGCAGGAACGAGGTCGGCAGACGCTGGTACAGCAGCACCACGGCGGCGATCAGCAGCGCATAGACCACCATGCTGATCCAGCGGCGTCCCAGCAGGCCACCGACACCAGACTGGTAGCGATCGGCACTCCGGTCGAACAGACCGTTGAAGCCGTCGAAGAAGCGACGCAGCCACCGTCCTGGCCAGCGTCCGCCGGCGCGTTGATCCCGGGGCACGACGGGCTTGAGCAGCGTGGCGCACAGGGCCGGCGTGAGCGTCATCGCCACCAGCACCGACAGCACCATGGCCGAGACGACGGTGATCGAGAACTGCCGGTAGATCACGCCCGTGGAACCGCCGAAGAAGGCCATCGGGATGAACACCGCAGACAGCACCAGTGCGATGCCCACCAGTGCGCCGGTGATCTCCTGCATCGACTTGCGCGTGGCGTCGACCGGCGACAGGCCTTCCTCGGTCATCAGCCGCTCGACGTTCTCCACCACCACGATGGCGTCGTCCACCAGCAGCCCGATGGCCAGCACCAGGCCGAACATGGTGAGCGTGTTGATGGTGTAGCCGAAGGCGGCCAGGATGCCGAAGGTGCCCAGCAGCACCACGGGCACGGCAATCGCCGGGATCAGAGTGGCGCGCAGGTTCTGCATGAAGAGGTAAGTGATCAACACCACCAGCAGCACGGCCTCGACGAGCGTCACCACCACGCCCTCGATCGATACCTTGACGAAGGGTGTCGTGTCGTAGCTGACCACGGCCTTCATGCCGCCCGGAAAGAAGGGCTGCAACTCGTCGAACTTCTTGCGCACGGCCTGCGCGGTGGCCAGGGCGTTTGCGCCGGTGGCCAGGAAGATCTGCAGGCCTGCGGTCGTCTTGCCCGACAGCCGCGCCCGGGTGTTGTAGTTGTCGCTGCCGAGTTCCACGCGCGCCACGTCCATCACGCGCACCACCGAGCCGTCGGCGGCGGCCTTGACGACGACCTCGCGGAACTGCGCCACCGTCTGCAGCTTGCTGCGTGCGGTGATGGTGGCCGTCAGCTGCTGGCCATCTACCGCCGGCAACGCGCCGATCTGGCCGGCCGAGACCTCGGCGTTCTGTGCCACCAGCGCTGCGCGCACGTCGGACGGCATCAGCGCATGCTGGTTCAACTTGGCCGGATCGAGCCAGATGCGCATGGCATAGCCCGTGCCCTGGATGCTGACGTCGCCGACGCCATCGACACGGCTGATGACGTCCTGCAGGCTGCTGGCGATGTAGTCGCCCAGGTCGGGCGCAGACATGCTGCCATCCTCGGAGATCAGCGACACCACCATCAACAGGTCGGTGCCCGCCTTGGTGACCGAGACGCCGCGGCTCTGCACCGCTTCGGGCAGCTGCGACATGGCCTGCTGCAGCTTGTTCTGCACCTGCATCTGCGCCACATCGGGGTCGGTGCCGGCTTCGAAGCTCAGGCGCACGCTGGCCGAGCCCGAGGAGTTGCTGGTGGACTCCATCGCCACCAGGCGGTCCAGCCCCTTCAGGCGCTGCTCGATGATCTGGGTGACCGAGTCTTCGATGGTCTGTGCCGAGGCGCCGGTGTAGGTGGCATTGATCGACACGCGGGTCGGCGCGATGTCGGGGTACTGCTCCAGCGGCAACTGACGGATGGCCATCGCGCCGGCCAGCATGATGACGATGGCGATGACCCAGGCGAAGATGGGTCGGTCGATGAAGAAGCTGGCCATGGTGGGGCTGGGTCAGCGGCTTTCCGGCGGCGGAGCTGCTCCCGACGCGGAAGTCGGCGCCTTGGCGACCGAGGCGGCAGAGCCGGGAGAGGCTGCGGCATCCACCGGCTGTACAACGGCGCCGACCTTGGCGCGCTGCAGGCCGTCGACGATGACCGCGTCCCCAGCTTGCAAGCCGGACGTGACCAGCCAGCGGTCACCCACCGCGCGATCGACCACGAGCTTGCGCAACCCGACCTTGCCGCCTGGCCCGACGACCAGCGCCGAAGCCTCGCCGGAAGCGCTGCGGGTGACCCCTTGCTGCGGCACCAGCAGGGCCTGCTCGGCGACACCCGTTTCCAACCGCGCACGCACGTACATGCCCGGCATCAGCACGCCGTCGGGGTTGGGCACGAGTGCCCGCAAGGTGACAGCACCCGTGCCTCGATTGACGGTGACGCCGCTGAACTTCAGGCGCCCGGCGTGGGCGTAGGCGCTGCCGTCTTCGAGCAAGAGGCGAATCGGCGCTTCGTCGACCGCGGTGCGCTTCAAGGTGCCATCGGCCAACTGGCGCCGCAGCAACAGCAATTCGCCACTGGACTGCACCACGTCCACCACCATCGGGTCGAGTTGCTGCACCGTCGTGAGCGCTGCGGCCTGGCTGGCTACCACCAGCGCGCCGGCGGTCACGCTGGAGAGGTCGGCCCTGCCGGCGATCGGCGTCGTGATGCGCGTCCGGTCGAGGTTGATGCGCGCGCCCTCCAGTGCCGCCCGGGCAACACCCAGGTCAGCCTGCGTTTGTGCCAGCGCAGCCTGGCTGTCGTCGTCTTGCTGTCGGCTGATGGCATCGATGCGGACCAACTCGGCACTGCGGCGTGCGGCCACGCGGGCCGATGCCACCGTGGTTTCGGCCTTGGCCACACCCGCCTGTGCCCCGGCATAACTGGCCTGGAAACCGGCCGGGTCGATCTGGTACAGCACTTGCCCGGCGTGCACCTGCGCGCCTTCTTCAAATAGGCGTCGCAGCACGATGCCACTCACCTGCGGGCGAATCTCGGCGACCACGCTGGCGCTGGTGCGGCCTGGCAGCTCGGTGGTGACGGTCAGGCGCTGCGGCGACACGCGGTGGACTCCGACTTGCTGAACTTTCGCAGGGACTGCCAAGGGCACGGGCTTGCTGCAACCCGCCAGGGCCAGCGCCAGGACGCAGGTGACGGCGGCCAAGGAAGCCGCACGTGTCGAACGGGGGGTTGGGCTCATGGGAACTGCTGAAGAGCGTGCGGTTCGGTCTCGACCAAGGTCTGACGCGAAACGCGCGCCCGCGCTACCCTCCCGCCCTGTCGCCAGGGCCAGCCCTCACGCGTGGAATTGCCGGCTGCACTTCATCAGGCGGTCGAGCCCTTCAGGACACTCACGCAGCGCCTCAGTCTCTCTCGCGCTTTCCCTTGCCGCGTTCACCTTTGCCTTCGGACTCCCCGCTGGCGCTGCGATGGCAGCGCACGCAGTTGTCGAGGTTCTCGGCGACGCCTTCCTCCTGGTGCTTGGCCTGCATGTTGGCCGGCGTGTGTTCGTGACAGCCGTAGCAGGTGTACTGGCTGTAGTTGTTGCCGGTGTGGCAGGTCACGCAGGTCGGGTTGTGGTCCTTGTCGAGCGGGAAGAACTTGGCGTGGTCGAAGGTGGCCGGCTTCCAGGCTTTCGGCTGGTGGCATTGCGCGCAGTTGCCGGTCATCTGCTTGTGCAGCGTGTCGGCTGGCGCTTTGTGGCAGCTCTCGCATCGGCCCAACTCGGCCTGCGTCAAGGCCGCATGGTCGAAGCTGGCCGGCTTCCAGGCCTCAAGCTTGTGGCACTTGTCGCAGC
>CAIJPE010000323.1 GCA_903822435.1 uncultured beta proteobacterium
CCACGTGCACCGCATCGCGCGCGGCGGCGTGGGCGGCGGCAAAGCGCAACAGCTCGGCCGTGGGCAGGCTGTCACCCGAGCGGCCCAGGGCGATGCGCGCGGGCGTGTGGCGGCTCTGGACGGTGCACTCAGCCTGGCCCCGGTGGTGGTGGCGTGCCAGTCGCGCGTGGCACTGGCCGACGAAGTGGGCGCACTCTTGCAGGCCCGCCTGGTATTGATCCTGCTGGGCGAGCGGCCCGGGCTCAGTTCGCCCGACAGCCTGGGCGCCTACCTCACCTTCGCGCCCCGCGTGGGCTGCAATGACGCGCAGCGCAACTGCATCAGCAACATCCGGCCCGAAGGCCTGCCTGCGGCCGTGGCGGCACGCCGGCTGGCCTGGCTGCTGCGGCAGGCGCTGCAGCGGCGCCTGAGCGGCGTGGGCTTGAAGGACGACAGCGAAATCGCCTTGATCGAGCGCGGCTGAAGCGGTGCCCCGAGCCGCGCGGCCAGGGCACTACGCCCGTTGCGAGGCCCTGAACGCCGAGACGCCTCAGGCCGCCGCGGCGGGCGGCGGCGTGTCGAAGTCCGCGGCGCTGTGCCGCTCGGCCAGTTGGTCGGCCGGTTCGCCCCAGGTTCGGTTGACCCTGCGGCCTCGCTGGACGGCCGGGCGGGCCGCGATGGCGTCGGTCCAGCGCTGCACATGGGGGTATTCGTGCACGCTGAGGAATTCGCCGGCGCCGTACACCAGGCCCTTGGCCAGTGCGCCGTACCAGGGCCAGACGGCCATGTCGGCTATGGTGTACGCCTCACCGGCCAGGTAGGCGTTGTCGGCCAGGCGCCGGTTCAGCACATCGAGCTGGCGCTTGACCTCCATCGCAAAGCGGTCGATGGCGTACTCGATCTTGCTCGGCGCGTAGGCGTAGAAGTGGCCGAACCCGCCGCCCAGGTAGGGGGCGCTGCCCATCTGCCAGAAGAGCCAGCACAGGCACTCGGTTCGGGTGGCCACGTCGGTGGGCAGGAAGGCGCCGAACTTCTCGGCCAGGTACAGCAGGATGGCGCCCGACTCGAACACGCGGATGGGCTGCGGCCCGCTGCGGTCCAGCAGGGCCGGGATCTTGGAATTGGGGTTGACGTCGACGAAGCCGCTGCCGAACTGCTGGCCTTCGTTGATCTTGATCAGCCAGGCGTCGTATTGGGCACCCGAGTGGCCCAGGGCGAGCAGCTCTTCCAGCATCACCGTGACCTTCACGCCGTTGGGCGTGGCCAGCGAGTAAAGCTGCAGCGGGTGCTCGCCGACCGGCAAGGCCTGCTCGTGGGTGGGGCCGGAGATGGGCCGGTTGATGTTGGCGAATTGCCCGCCATTGGCCTTGTTCCAGGTCCAGACCTTGGGCGGCGTGTAGTCCGTTGAAGCGCTCATGCGTGTCGTTCCTGCCGATGTGCGGGCCCCGGCACGATGCCGGAGCCCTGGGTGGTCGGACTGTACGGGACACGCGCCTGGTGCCGCAGCCTAGGTGTTGCAAACCCTGCCATCGCGCACGGCCAGCACACCCGTGCGGGCCATATCGGCCACGATCTCCTCGGCAAAGGCGTGCATGGAACCCGCCGGCTCGCCCAGCAGGCGCCACAGCGCAGGGTACAGCGAGACGCCCGTGAACCAGGCCATCAGCGTGTCCCAGGGCTCTTCCTGGACTTCCAGCAGGTGGTACTTCAGCAGGGCCTTGACGGCGTGGCGCGTGTGTCGGGGCGGGCTGGCGCGGAAGGCCGCCAGGCGCTGCCGGGCCTGGGCCAGCGACCCGGCGATGTCGCTGAAGGGCGCGCCGTGGCCGGGAATGGCCCAGCGCGCGTCCAGCGATTGGATCAGGTCGAGCACGCGTGCCACGTCGTCGAAGGCCTCCTCGCCATCGAGTTCGGGGAAGACGATGCCGAAGCCCCGTTCCCACAGCGCGTCGGCGCTGATCAGCACGCCGTCTGCGGCGTTGAAGAGGATCAGCGAATGCGGGTCATGACCCGGCGCTGCCAGGGCATCCCAGCGTTGGCGACCCACGCGCAGCACGTCGCCGGGCATCAGCCGGTCATCGGGCACGAAGCGTTCGCAGCGCTGGCCCGTGGGGGCATAGCTCAGGGCCGTCTCGTCCCAGTCGCGCACGGCCTGCCATTGGCCAGGCGGGATGCTGACGCGGCATCCGAAAGCGCGCTGCAGCGTGGCGTTCCCTCCGCAGTGGTCGGAATGCAGGTGGGTATTGACCAGCCGGGCCAGCGGCTCGCCGCGGAGCGCCTGGCGCACCAGGGACTCGGTCTGCCCGGCATGCAGCACGTAGCTGCTGTCCACCAGCACGGCGCCTTCGCCATCGCCGTGCAGCAGCACGTTGTTGGACGACAACCAGCCGCGTTCGAAGACCGTGAGGTGGCCCGGCAGGGTGGCACGCGCGGTCATGCCGCCGGATCTCCCACGGCATCGACCGGCCGGCGGGCCAGCAGTTCGGGGGCCAGTGCCTCGTAGCCCGCGGCCAGGTGCAGCAGGGCGGCGTCGCCACGCGGACGGCCGATGAGCTGCAGGCCTGCCGGCCACCGCCCGGTGGCGTCGAAGCCGGCGGGCACGCTGATGGCGGGCAGCCCGGCAAAGGTGGCGTAAAGCGTGCACTCCATCCAGCGGTGGTAGGTGTCCATGGTGCGGCCGGCGATTTCGCGCGGCCAGTCGATGTCCCTGTCGAAGGGCCAGGTCTGGGCCACCGGCAGCGCCAACGCGTCGAAGCGATCGAACAGCCCGCACAGGTGCGCGACAAAGGCCGTGCGCACCGTGCTGGCCTGCATGAAATCACCGAACGACAGGTGGCTGCCGCGGTCGTGCTCCCACAGGGCCTCGGGCTTGATCTGTTCGCGGGCGCCTGGGGTGGCCAGCACCGCGGCCACGCCGGGGGCGACCAGCGCGCGCCGCCACACGAGCCAGGCGTCCCAGAGCTGATCGGCACTGAAGCCCAGGGCGAGGGGTTCGACGGCCGCCCCGGCATCGGCCATGCGTTGCAGCGCCGCTTCGCACACGTCCAGGATGCCCGGCTCGGTGGCCAGGTGGCCGCCCAGATCGCCCAGCCAGCCGATGCGCAGGCCGCGCACGCTGGCGCCCGGTGCGGGCACGAAGCTGCCGCCCTCGGTGGCCAGCGACAGCGGTGCGCGGGGGTCGAAGCCGGCCTGCGTATCCAGGAGCCGCGCCAGGTCGCGCACGGTGCGGGCCATGGGGCCGTCGGTGCCCAGTTGCGCCACCCACACATCGGGCTTGGGCCACGCCGGCACCCGGCCCTGGCTCGGGCGCAGGCCGAAGACGTGGTTCCAGCCGGCCGGGTTGCGCAGCGAGCCCATGAAGTCCGAGCCGTCGGCCACGGGCAGCAGGCGCAGCGCCAGCGCCACGGCGGCTCCGCCGCTGCTGCCGCCGGCGCTGCGCTGCGGGTCCCATGCGTTGGGCGTGGCACCGAAGAGCCTGTTGAAGGTGTTCGAACCCAGGCCGAATTCGGGCATGTTGGTCTTGCCCACGATGATGCAGCCCGCCGCCTTCATGCGTGCGACGTACAGGCTGTCCTGGGCGGGCAGGGCGGCGCGCAGCAGGGGGCTGCCGAGGGTGGTGGGGAAACCCACGGCGTGGCCCGTGTCCTTGATCGCCTGAGGCACGCCGTGCAGCCAACCTCGGGAGTGGCCCCGCGCCAGTTCGGCGTCGCAGGCGTCGGCCTGGGCCAGCAGCGCGGCGTCCTCGGCCAGGTTGACGATGGCGTTGGCCTTCGGGTTGAGCCGGTGAATGCGGGCCAGGGTGGCCTGCATCAGTTCGCGGCAGCTGAAGCGCCGGGCGTGGAGGGCCCCCGAGAGGGCATGGGCGTCGTATTGGGTCAGGTCGTCGGACATGGTGCTTCCAGCAGGGATCCCACTGGATTGTCGATGCCAAGGCGCGTGCCCGTGGGTAATATGCGGCGCAAGCAGGGCCCGACGCCCCAGGCCAACCCGTGATCCACCCCCAAACGCTCGGCAAATTCGAAGTCACCGGCGTGCTCGGCAAGGGCTCGATGGGCATCGTCTACCGTGGCTGGGACCCCGACATCCGGCGTCCGGTGGCACTCAAGACCATCCGCCACGGCAGCGACCCGGGTGAGGCCGCCGCTTCACAGGCCGCGGCGCGCTTTCGCATCGAGGCCCAGGCCGCCGGCCGGCTGCTGCATCCCGGTATCGTGGGCATCCACGATTTCGGTACCGACCGCGACGTGGCCTATATCGCCATGGAGTACGTCGAAGGCCACAGCCTGGCGCGCTATCTGGCTCAAGGCGAGGGCTTCTCGGATGCCGACATCGGCAGCATCCTGGGCCAGTTGCTCGACGCGCTGTCCCACGCCCACGACCATGGCGTGTGGCACCGCGACATCAAGCCTTCCAATGTCATCCTGACCCATGCCGGGCGCGTCAAGGTGGCTGATTTCGGCGTCGCCCGCATCGAGTCCTCCGACCTCACCGCCACGGGCGCGCTGATCGGAACGCCTCTGTACATGGCGCCTGAGCAGTTGATGGGCCAGCCCATCGACCACCGCGCGGACCTCTACAGCGCCGGCGTGGTGCTGTATCAGCTGGTGGCGGGCCGCGTGCCCTTCGACGGCCCGGTCGCGACGATCTTCGACCAGGTGACGCGCGTCGTGCCCGCACCGCCTTCCAGCGTGGCGGCGCGGCCGGGCAATGCCTGCTTCGACGCCGTCGTCTCCCGCGCGCTGGCCAAGCGGCCTGAGCACCGCTACCCGGATGCGGGGCTCTTCCAGCGTGACCTGGCGGCCGCGCTGGGCGCGCCGCTCGCCGCGGCGGTGTCCAAACGTGCGGTCGTGGCATTGTCGATCTCGGCGGACCAGGCCATGACCGAGTTGCTGCACCGGCCGGCCACGGGCGCGGACACAGGCAGCACGCCCGAGTATTGGCACCGCGACGTGCTCCTGCGGGTCGAGGCCGAACTGGCCCGCCACGCCGGCCCACTGGCCGCCGTGCTGGTGCGGCGCGCGGCGCGCGAGTGCCACGACCTGCCGGCGCTGTACACGAGGCTGGCCACCCACATCCCGCAGGAGGCGGATCGCCGGGCGTTCCTGGGCCACGCTGCGTCTGTCGGCAACCGTTACGGCGAACCGGCGGCCCTGACCGAAGCCCTGGTGGCGCAGGCAGAAGCCCTGCTCACGGCCGTGGTGGGGCCGATTGCGCGCGTGCTGGTCCGCCGGGCGATGGCCTCCACCGCCAGCCGCACCGACTTCTACGCCCAGATCCTGGATGCCTTGCCCGAGGCCGATCGGCCTCGATTGGCCTCGCGCCTGCACCAGCTGAACTGAAGCCCGGGCTGCGCCTGAAATGGGGGCTCAAAGCCCCTCTGGCAATTGGACCCGGAACTCCGATCTCATCGATCGATCCCAAGGGCTGTCCGCGCCATATACCTGCAGAGTCCACCTCAGCCGGTTGAACGCGATGCATCCGTCCCTGCCCGAGTACATCCCCCCCAACGCGCAGCGCGCGGCCCTGGCCGTGGGCTTGGCCCCGATCGGGGTGTTGCTGGCATTCACGCTGATCGTCAGCGGCCTCATCGAGGTCGATACCGGGTTTGCGACCTTTCTGGTCTGCACGGTTTGGGTGGTCTACGAGATGCACCAGTTCCAGAAGTCCATCGACGGCTACAACGAGACCTTCGTGTACCGGCACCTGGCCTGGCGTTCGACACCCACGCTGCAGGAACTCGCCCGCTCGCCGGCCACGCCGCCGCCCACGCGCGAGTTCATCGCGCGCTTCCTGGACAGCGAGCGAGAACTTCTGCGCGACGGCCAATGGCGCTGACCTGAGCCTTGCAGCGGCTGCGACAATGCCGCCATGAACAAGGCCTTCGTCAAGGAACCGGCGGGCGACGCCGACGACGAGGACGACACCCCCGGCCTGCCCCCGCTGCCGGCCGGAGCGCGCAACTACATCACGCCGGCCGGCTACCGTCGCCTGCGGGCCGAGCTCATGGGCCTGCTGGACGTGGAGCGGCCCAAGGTGGTCGAAGCCGTGTCGTGGGCCGCCAAGAATGGAGACCGCTCGGAGAACGGCGACTACATCTACGGCAAGAAGCGGCTGCGCGAGATCGACCGCCGCATCCGCTTCCTGACCAAGCGGCTGGACATCGCCGAAGTGGCCGACCCCTCGGCCCACCACGGCTCGGGTCAGGTCTTCTTCGGCGCCACGGTGACCTTCCTCAACGCGCAGGGCGTCGAACGCACCGTCACCATCAAGGGCATCGACGAGGCCGACAGCCTGCACGGCGAGGTCAGCTGGATCTCGCCGGTCGCCCGGGCCTTGCTCAAGGCCCACGTGGGTGATGAAGTGCAGCTGGTCGCGCCCGGCGGCGTGGAACGCGTGGAAGTGCTGGAAGTGATCTATCCCGCACCAGCGGAGCCCGAACCGGGCGCGTGACTGATGCACCCGGGCACGCACGGATGCATTTGGATACAAAAAAACACGGATTAATGTGCAAAAAGCACATATCTTCGCACTCGTTGCTGAAACGAGGAGAGTACTGTGGCCCAGCTGACCCTGAACGTCAACCAAACAAACTACACGATTACCGTCACCGATACCGGTATGCCCCTGCTGTGGGCGCTGCGAGATCTGGTGGGCCTGACCGGCACCAAGTACGGTTGCGGCATCGAGATCTGCGGTGCCTGCACCGTGCTGGTCAACGGCCAGCCCCAGAAATCGTGCGACATGGATGTCGGCTCGGCCGTGGGCAAGTCCATCACCACCATCGAAGGCCTGTCGGCCAATCGCAGCCACCCGGCCCAGGTGGCCTGGATCGCCAACCAGGTGCCGCAGTGCGGCTGGTGTCAATCCGGCATGCTGATGTCGGTGGCGGGTGCGATGAACGCGGGCCACCACGGCGCCAGCATCGTCAACGAGGTGCAGAACGTCTGCGTGTGCGGTACCTACCAGCGCATCAAGACGGCTTGCACCAACCTGTGAGGACGGACCGCACCATGAACACCCCGTCCACCACCCTCGACCGCCGCCAGTTCCTGGGCACCGTCAGCGCTGCTGCCGGCGGCCTGACGCTGGGCTTCGCCATGCCCGATGCCGCCCAGGCGGCCACCCTCACGGCCGTGAACACCTGGCTGACCATCGGCAGCGACAACAGCGTCAAGCTGACCATCGGCTCGTCCGACATGGGCCAGGGCTCCTTCTCCGGCCTGGCGCAGATCCTGGCCGAAGACCTGATGGTCAACCCGAACCGGGTGATCCTGCTGCAGGGCTCGCCCACCATGGCCACGCCCGCGCCCATCGGCACGGCCATCAACACCGTGGGCAGCAGCGTCACCCGCACCAACTACTGGAAGCTGCGCAACGCGGCGGCCGTGGCCCGCGAGATGCTGATCACCGCCGCACAGATGAAGGCCGGCATTCGCGACCGCAGCTTGTTCAGCGTCAGCGATGGCGTGATCCGCTGCGCGATCATGCGCTCGCCCATTCCCTATGGCGACGTGGCTGCCCTGGCCGCGACCCTCACGCCCCCGGCCAGCGCCGCGCTGGTGCCGGACAGCCAGCTGCAAAGCATCGGCCGCACGATCCAGCGCACCGACATCCCCGAAAAGGTCGATGGCAGCGCCATCTACGGCCTGGACGTGCGGCTGCCCAACATGCTGTATGGCATCGTCAAGCACAGCCCGGCATTCGGCGGCGTGCTGGCGTCCACGCCCACCACGCCGTCGGGCATGACGGCCGTGGTGCCCGTCAAGGTCTGGGCCGGCACGGCGCGCGGCGCCGAGGCCCAGGGCAACGTCAACGCGGTGGTGGTGATCGGCCCCAACACCTGGGACACCTGGCAGGCAGCCAACCGGCTGAGCGTGACCTGGGCCGCACCGGCCAACGCCGCGTCGCTGAACGACGCGCAGTTCATCGCCGATGGCCAGGCCCTGCTGACCAGCGCACCGGCCTACGTGCCGGGCGTGCCCAACCCGCTGGGCACCTGCTATACGGTCGAGCGCAGCACGGCCGACGCCAACGCCGCCATCGCGTCTTCACCCACGGTGGTGGACGCCACCTACACGCTGCCCTACGTGGCCCATGCCACGCTGGAGGTGCTGAACTGCACCGTGGACTACGTGCCCGGCGTGCGCTGCGACGTGTATGCCCCCACGCAGTCGGCCAAGACGGCGCTGACCGTCGTATTGGCCATCACCGGCATGCCGGCCAGCCAGGTGACCATCCGCACCACGCACCTGGGCGGCGGCCTGGGCCGCAAGGCCGAGGTCGACTTCATCAGCCAGGCCGTCCAGGCGGCCATGGCGCTGGCCCTGACCCCGGGCGGCCCGCGGCCGCTCAAGCTGATGTGGCCGCGCAGCGAGGACTTCACCCATGATCAGTACCGGCCGATGGCCGTCATCCGCGCCCGGGCCGGGCTGGATGCCAACAACCTGATCACGGGATGGACCTACCGCAACGTGTCGCCATCGATCCTGACGCAGCGCGGTTCGACCTTGCCGGCCACCGGCGACAGCCAGGGCTCTGAAGGCTCGCAGGCGCTGCCCTACAGCTTCGGCGCGCGACTGACCGAATACGTCAGCCACCCTTCGCCCATCCCGGTCGGCTTCTGGCGTTCGGTGGGGGCCTCGCTCAACACCTTCGCGGTGGAGTCGATGATCGACGAACTGGCCGCAGCGGCTGGCAAGGACCCCTACCTGTTCCGCCGCGACCGCCTGACCGACCCGCGCTGGCTGGCCGTGCTCAACACGGCGGCCAGTGTTTCAGGCTGGGCCACTGCACCGGCCGCCGGCGTGGCCCGCGGCATTGCCATCGGCACGGCCTTCAACAGCATCGTCTGCGAAGTGGTGGAGATCTCTGGCGTCACCACCACCGGGCTGCAGGTGCGCAAGGTCACGGCGGTGATCGACTGCTATGTCCCCGTCAATCCGGGTTCCATCGAGTCGCAGATCATCGGCGGCATCGTGCACGGCATGAACGCCACGCTGTACGGTCGGCAGAAGTTCGTGGCTGGCGTCGGTCAGGTGAAGAACTTCAACAACAGCCGCATGATGCGCATCGGCGAGATGCCGGCGGTGCAGGTGATCGTCATGCCTCCGCCCACCGTGGTCGACCCGTTGGTGCCCCTGGGCGGCGTGGGCGAGCTCGGCGTGCCGACCTTCGCACCGGCCTTGGCCAACGCGTACTTCAAGCTCACCGGGACGCGGGTGCGCACCCTGCCGTTGTTCCCGAACGCGACGATGTCGGACTGAGGGTCGTCCGGCGCCCTGTTCAGCACAGGGCGTCGTTCACCTGCTCGTTGAATTCCGACAAGCTCTGGGCGGTGTTCACCTCGCGCGGCATGGCGTCGCGCACCGAGAACACCCCGAGGATCTTGCCATCATCCGTGACCACCGGGAGGTGCCGGAAGCCGCGCTCGATCATGATGAGAACCGCGTCGGCCACCTTCAGGTCGGGGCGCACGCACTGCGGGTTGGGCGTCATGATCCGGTGCACCAGCGTGGTGGCCGGGTCCAGCGCCTTGGCCAGCACGCGCGTCATCAGGTCGCGCTCGGTGACGATGCCCAGCAACGGGCTGGCGTGGTCGATGATCAGCACGCTGCCGCAGTTCGCCCGCGTCATCACGCAGGCGGCCTCGTGCACCGTGGCGCCTGGGCCCAGGCTGATGACGTGCCGCCGTGACATGGCCTGGAAGATGGTGCGTTCGGACATGGTGCTCTCCTGGGGCGCTGCGTCAGCGCAGTGCGGCGTTGATCCTCTCCAGCGCGCTGGTGCCCGGGCACAGTGCGGTCTCTGACAAGGCGTTCAGCGGCGTCGCGCAGGTGTTGAACGCCGTGTGCAGGTCGGTGGCCAGTGGGTCCAGGTAGAGCAACCCCGTCACCACCTCGCCATGCTGGGCGTGGGCGTTCATGTAGCTCAGGGCCCCGAAGCGGTCGGTGGGGTCGTAGTCTTCGTGCAGCTTGCGCAGGCGCAGCACCGTCCCGTCGGGCTGCGGCACATCCACCACCTCGCCGGGCGCGTAGTCGGCGGTGGCCTCTTGGCCCGGCGTCATGAAGTCGATGCGGCTGACGGCCTCGTTGTGCTGGCGCACGTAGTCGTAGCTCTTGGTGCTGCCGCCGTGGTTGTTGAAGGTGACGCAGGGGCTGATGACGTCGATGAAGGCCGCGCCGCTGTGCGCCATCGCGCCCTTGATGAGCGGCACGAGCTGCGCCTTGTCGCCCGAGAAACTGCGCGCGACGAAGGTGGCGCCCAGCTGCAGGGCCAGCGCCACCAGGTCGACCGGGCTGTCGGCATTGACCACGCCCTTCTTGCTCTTGCTGCCGCGGTCGGCCGTGGCGCTGAACTGGCCCTTGGTGAGGCCGTAGACGCCGTTGTTCTCGACGATGTAGGCCATGCGCACGCCGCGCCGCATCGCGTTGGCGAACTGGCCCAGGCCGATCGAGGCCGAGTCGCCGTCGCCGCTGACGCCCAGGTACAGCAGCGAGCGGTTGGCCAGGTTGGCGCCGGTCAACACGCTGGGCATGCGCCCGTGCACCGTGTTGAAGCCGTGGCTGGCGCCCAGGAAGTAGTCCGGGGTCTTGCTGCTGCAGCCGATGCCGCTGAGCTTGGCCACGCGGTGCGGCTCGATGTCGAGTTCCCAGCAGGCCTGGATGATGGCTGCGCTGATGCTGTCGTGGCCGCAGCCGGCGCACAAGGTGCTGATGCGGCCCTCGTAGTCGCGCCGGGTGTAGCCGACCTTGTTCTTGTGCAGCGTCGGGTGGTGCAGCCGGGGCTTGGCGATGTAGGTCATGCGCTCACCTGCTCGGCGGCAGCCGTGGTCTGGGTGGCGGTGACGCCCAGCGCCTTGCGGATGGCCGCGACGATGAAGCGCGCCGTGATGGGCGTGCCGTCGTAATGCAGCACGACCGGCAGGCGCGCCGGGTCGGCCTCCAGTTGGTTGATCAGCAGGCTGCGCATCTGGGCATCGCGGTTCTGCTCGACGACGAAGACCCGGTCGTGCGCGGCGATGAAGTCGGGCACCACCTGCGGGAAGGGGAAGGCGCGCAGCCGCAGCGCATCCAGGTGGATGCCCTGGGCGTGCAGCACGTCCAGCGCCTCGCGCATGGCCGGCGAGGTCGAGCCGTAGTAGATGACGCCCAGCCGCGAGGGCTCGTCGCCGAAGCGCAGCACCGGCTGCGGCACGAGGCTGGCCGCGGTCTCGAACTTCTTGAGCAGGCGTTCCATGTTGTAGGTGTAGTCGGGCCCGCGCTCGCTGTACTGCGCATAGGCGTTTCGGGTGGTGCCCCGGGTGAAGAAGCTGCCCTTGGTCGGGTGCGTGCCCGGCAGCGTGCGCCAGGGGATGCCGTCGCCGTCCACGTCCTTGTAGCGGCCGAAGTCCTTGCCGGCCTCCAGCGCTTCGGCCGTCATGACCTTGCCGCGGTCGTACGCCCGTGTGTCGTCCCAGGTGAAGGGCTTGCTCAGGCGCTGGTTCATGCCGATGTCGAGATCGGTCATCACGAAGATCGGGGTCTGCAGCCGGTCGGCCAGGTCGAGCGCGGCGGCCGAGAACTCGAAGCATTCGTAGGGATCCTGCGGCAGCAGCAGCACGTGCTTGGTGTCGCCGTGCGAGGCATAGGCGCAGGCCAGGATGTCGCTCTGCTGCGTGCGCGTGGGCATGCCGGTGGACGGGCCGCCCCGTTGCACGTCGATGATGGTCACGGGGATCTCGGCGAAGTAGGCCAGGCCGATGAACTCCTGCATCAGGCTGATGCCCGGACCGGAGGTGGCCGTGAAGGCGCGCGCGCCGTTCCAGCCCGCGCCCACCACCATGCCGATGGACGCCAGCTCGTCCTCGGCCTGCACGATGGCGTAGCGGTGGGTGCCGGTGGCCGGGTCGATGCGGAACTTGTCGCAGTACTTCTGGAAGGCCTCGGGTATCGACGACGAGGGCGTGATCGGGTACCAGGCGCAGACCGTGGCGCCGCCGTACAGGCAGCCCAGCGCCGCTGCGCTGTTGCCATCGGTGAAGATCTGCTCGCCCACCGTGTCGGAGCTGTGCACGCGCAGGCCCAGCGGGTGCGGCAGGTTGCGCTTCACGTAGTCGCGGCCCAGGTGCAGCGCCTGCACGTTGCTGGCGAGCAGGCGCTCCTTGCCCTTGTACTGCTCGGCAAAGAGCTGCTCGAAGACCTCGGCATCGACGTTCAGCAGGACCGACAGCGCGCCGATGTAGATGATGTTCTTGAACAGCTGGCGCTGGCGCGGGTCGGTGTAGTGCGCGTTCGCGATCTCGGTCAGCGGCACGGGGATGACGTTCAGGTCGGCGCGCAGGCTGCCGGGCGGCAGCGGCCGCGTGCTGTCGTAGAACAGGTAGCCGCCGGGCTCGACCTCGGCCACGTCCTGGGCCCAGGTCTGCGGGTTCATCGCCACCATCATGTCCACGCCCCCGCGCCGGCCGTGGTAACCCTTCTCGCACACCCGTGCCTCGTACCAGGTGGGCATGCCCTGGATGTTGCTCGGGAAGATGTTGCGCGGGCTGACCGGCACGCCCATGCGCATCACGGCCTTGGCGAAAAGCTCGTTGGCCGAGGCCGAACCCGAGCCGTTGACGTTGGCGAACTTGATGACGAAGTCGTTGACCGCTTCGATGCGCTGGATGGGCTGGGTCACGCTGCGGCTCCGGCACGCGGGGTGGAGGGAAGGGCGCCGCGGGAAGCGGGCCCGGCCTTGGTGGTGAGCAGCAGGAACTTCTGCATGTCCCAGGCGCCGGTGGGGCAGCGTTCGGCACACAGGCCGCAGTGCAGGCAGACGTCCTCGTCCTTCACCATCACGCGCTGGGTCTTCAGGCCATCGATGACATAGAGCGCCTGGGCAGGGTTGCTCGAGGGCGCCTTGAGCCGCGTTCGCAACTCGGCCTCGGCGCCCGGCGCCGTGAAGGTGATGCAGTCGGTCGGGCAGATGTCGACGCAGGCATCGCACTCGATGCACAGCTTGCTGTCGAAGACGGTCTGCACATCGCAATTCAGGCAGCGGTGGGCTTCCTTGAAGGCCACCGCGGCGTCGAAGCCGAGCTCCACCTCGACGCGGATGCTGGCCAGGGCCTTTTCCGCGGCGGCCCAGGGCACCTTGAAGCGGGTGTCGTCGGTGGGCGCGTTGTCGTAGCTCCACTCGTGGATGCCCATCTTCTGCGACACGAGGTTGACCGTCGGCGGCGGGCGGTTGCCGACGGGTTCGCCGTGCAGGAAGCGGTCGATGCTGACCGCGGCCTCGTGCCCATGGGCCACGGCGGTGATGATGTTCTTGGGGCCGAAGGCGGCGTCGCCGCCGAAGAACACGTGGGGCACCGAGGACTGGAAGGTGGCGGCATCGAGTTGCGGCAGTCCCCACTTGTCGAAGGCGATGCCGGTGCTGCGCTCGATCCAGGGGAAGGCGTTCTCCTGGCCCACGGCCACCAGCACCTCGTCGCAGGCGATCTCCACCTCCGGCTCGCCGGTGGGCACGAGGCTGCGTCGGCCTTGGGCGTCGTAGACCGCCTCGACGAGCTGGAAGCGCATGCCGGTGAGGTGGCCGTCGGCATGCAGGAAGGCGGTCGGTACGTGGTCGTTCAGGATCGGGATGCCCTCATGCAGCGCATCTTCCTTTTCCCAGGGCGAGGCCTTCATCTCGTCGAATCCCGAGCGCACCACCACCTTCACGTCTTTGGCGCCCAGGCGGCGCGCCGAGCGGCAGCAGTCCATCGCGGTGTTGCCGCCGCCCAGCACGAGCACGCGCTTCTTCACGCGGGCGACATGCTGGAAGGACACGCTGGCCAGCCAATCGATCCCGATGTGGATGTCCGCCGCGGCCTCCTGGCGGCCGGGTACCTGCAGGTCGCGCCCGCGCGGCGCGCCGCAGCCGACGAAGATGGCGTCGTAACCCTCGTCCATCAGCGCCTGCATCGAGCCGACGCGCTGGCCCGAGCGGAACTCGACGCCCAGCTCCAGGATGTAGCCCGTCTCTTCGTCGATCACGTCCTCGGGCAGCCGGAAGCGGGGGATCTGCGTGCGGATGAAGCCACCGGCCTTGCGCTCGCCGTCGAACACCGTGACGGCGTAGCCCTCGGTGGCGAGGTCCCGGGCCACCGTCAACGAGGCTGGGCCGGCGCCGACGCAGGCCACCCGCTTGCCATTGCGTGGCTTCGGGGTGGGCATCTGCGCCCGGATGCCGTCGACCTGCTTGAAGTCGGCCGCCACGCGCTTGAGGCGGCAAATTGCCACCGGCTCGGGCTTGGCCGCGTTCGCCGCCTCCACGCGGCCGCGCCGGCAGGCCGGTTCGCAGGGGCGGTCGCAGGTGCGGCCCAGCACGCCTGGGAAGACGTTGCTGGCCCAGTTGACCATGTAGGCGTCGTCGTAGCGGCCTTGGGCGATCAACCGGATGTAGGCCGGCACGGGGGTGTGGGCCGGGCATGCCCATTGGCAGTCGACGACCTTGTGGAAGTAGGCCGGATCGCTGAGGTCGGTGGCGCGCACGCTCGGTCTCCTGGCCGGGCCTCGTCGGCTTGCCGGAGGGGCCCGTGCGTTGTTTGACCGCAGTCTATGCCGCGCGTGGACGGCCGGGGGGCCGTCGCTTTGTCCTGGCTCAATAAGGCCGCTGATCTGCCGGCCTACGCCGCCCGGTACCTTGAAACCCGCAACACCACGGGAGAGCGGCGCAGGGTGCGCAGCACCTCGGCCAGGTGCACGCGGTCGCGCACGCTGATCAGCAGGCGCAGCTCGATGGTGTCTTCCACCGGCTCGTCGTCCATGTCGAGGTGGGTGATGTCGGCTTCGGCCGAGCTGATGGCCGACGCCACCTGTGCCAGCACCCCCTTGCCGTTCTTGGCCAGCACCACCAGGTGCGTCTCGAAGGTGCGGGAGAGTTCCTCGGACCACTCCACGGCCATCCAGCGTTCGGTGTCGCGCTCATACAGGCGCTTGCCTGTGGGGCACTCGGCGGTGTGCACGGTCAGGCCTTCGCCGCGGCCCAGGTAGCCCACGATCTCATCCCCCGGGATGGGCCGGCAGCAGGGTGCCAGCGTGATGGAAGCGCCCTGGCTGCCATCGACGAACACCACCCCCTGCGAGGCCGTGCTGTCGTCGTGCGCGTAGCGGCCCATGGTCAGCATCACGGCGTCGGGCTTGAAGCCTTTCTCGGCCATCAACTGCGCCAGCCGCTTGGCCACGATGGTGGCGATCTTGCGGCCCAGGCCGATGTCCACCAGCAACTCGCCGCGGTTGCGGTTGCCACTCCACCGCGTGAGCTGCTGCCACAAGGCCACGGCGGGGGCGTCGGCGGGGTCGGTGGAAGGCGAGGGCAGGCCCTCGGCGCGCAGCGCCTGGATGAGCAGCTTCTCGCCCAGGGCGCGCGACTCCTCGGCCTCCATGTTCTTCAGGTGGTGGCGGATCTTGCTGCGCGCCCTGCCGGTGCGCACCATGCCCAGCCAGGCCGGGTTGGGTTTCGCGTTGGGCGAGGTGATGATCTCCACCACGTCACCGCTGCGCAGTTCGGTGCGCAGCGCCACGGCCTCGCCATTGACCTTGGCGGCCACGGTGTGCTGGCCCACGTCGGAGTGGATGGCGTAGGCAAAGTCCACCGGCGTGGCGCCGCGCGGCAGCGCCAGGATCTTGCTGCGCGGCGTGAAGACGTACACCGCATCGGGGTGCAGGTCGATCTTGACGTGCTCGAGGAATTCGGCCGCGTCGCGCGTCTCGTCCTGGATGTCCAGCAGGCTCTGCAGCCAGATGGTGGACATGCGTTGCGCGTCGGCCGCGGCGTTGCCCTTGTCGCCCACCTTGTAGATCCAGTGGGCGGCAATGCCCTTCTCGGCCACTGCGTGCATGGCCTCGGTGCGCATCTGGAACTCCACCGCCGTGCCCAGCGGGCTCACCAGCGTGGTGTGCAGGCTCTGGTAGCCGTTGGCCTTGGGGATGGCGATGTAGTCCTTGAAGCGGCCCGGCACGGGCTTGTAGAGCTGGTGCAGCACGCCCAGGGCGAGGTAGCACTCGTTGAGCGTGGGCACCACCACCCGGAAGCCGAAGATGTCGCTGACCTGCGCGAAGCCGGCGTGCTTCTCGCGCATCTTGGTGTAGATCGAGTAGATGGTCTTCTCACGGCCGCTGACCTGCACCTTGAGCTTCTGCGCGCCGAAGGCCTTCTCGACGTCGTGCTGCACGCGGTCGACGATGTCGCGGCGGTGGCCGCGCGCCCGCTTGACGGCCTTGGCCAGCGCCGCATGCCGCCAGGGGTGCAGCATCTCGAAGCACAGCTCCTGCAGTTCGCGGTAGGTCTGGTTCAGGCCCAGGCGGTGGGCGATGGGGGCGTAGATGTCCAGCGTCTCGCGGGCAATGCGCTGGCGCTTGGCCGGCACCATGTGCTGCATGGTGCGCATGTTGTGCAGGCGGTCGGCCAGCTTGATGAGGATGACGCGCACGTCGCGCGCCATGGCCAGCAGCATCTTGCGGAAGCTTTCGGCCTGGCTCTCTTCGCGGGTGCTGAAGTGCAGCTTGTCGAGCTTGGTCAGGCCGTCCACCAGGTCGGCCGTGGGCGCGCCGAACTTTTCGATCAGCTGGGTCTTGGTGACGCCGCAATCCTCGATGGTGTCGTGCGTGAGCGCCGCCACGATGGCGTGGGCGTCCAGCTTCCAGTCGGCGCACAGGCCGGCCACCGCGATGGGGTGCGTGATGTAGGGCTGCCCGCTGGCCCGGAACTGCCCCAGGTGGGCCTCGTCGGCGAACTTGTAGGCCTCGCGCACCAGCTTCAGGTCGGGCTTGGACAGGTACCCGAGCTTGTCGATCAGCGCGGCGAAGGACGAGACTTCCGCGGGCATGGCCGGCTCGACGTGCACGAGCGGCGCCCGCTGCAGGCCCTGGAGCGCGGCGGGCAGGAGTTCGGCGGCGAGTGAACGCAGGCTCATGCTCGGAATTTAGCGCGCTTTTCCGGCCTGTGTGGCCGGCTGCCATGAAACGCAGGCTGCTCGCGGGGCCCACAAAGCACACGGGCGCCCTGTCTTGCGACAAGGGCGCCCGGGATGGCTTGGGCCCGCACTAGGGCCTGCCGGGGAGCTGGGTCAGATCGGCACCTTGCGCAGCATCTCGATGCCCACTTCGCCGGCGGCGATTTCGCGCAGGGCGGTCACGCCGGGCTTGTTCTTGGTCTCGATCTTGGGCGCATGGCCCTGGCTCAGCATGCGGGCACGGTACGTGGCCGCCAGCACCAGCTGGAAGCGATTGGGGATCTTGACGAGGCAGTCTTCGACGGTGATGCGGGCCATGGGATCCTTCGGGTATATCCAGGGTAGGGCTAGACCAGTCCCAGCGCCGCAAAGACCTGCGAGCGGTTGCGCAACTGGGCGGCGTATTTCAGGCGCTGTGAATGAACGACCGTCTTCAGGTCGAACAGCGCCGTCTCGAACAAGCTGTTGATGATAACAAAGTCGAAGTTGCGGGCCTGCGCCACCTCCAGCCGGGCATTGGCCATGCGGGTGGCGATGACTTCGGGCCGGTCTTCGCCGCGGCGGTTCAGGCGCTGGGCCAGTTCTTCCCAGCTGGGCGGCAGGATGAAGATCAGCACGGCGTACGGGAACAGCTTCTTGATCTGCAAGGCGCCTTGCCAGTCGATCTCGAGCACCACGTCTTCGCCACGGGACAGCCGCTCTTCAATGGCCTTGCGGCTGGTGCCGTAGAGGTTGCCATGCACCTCGGCGTGCTCGAAGAACTCGCCGCGTTCGATCATGGCGCGGAATTCGTCCACGCCCACGAAGCAATACTCGCGGCCCTGCAACTCCTGGCCGCGCGGTGGTCGTGTGGTGTGCGAGACCGAGACCGCCAGGCGCGAATCCAGCTCCAGCAACGCCTTGACCAGGCTGGACTTGCCGGCACCGCTGGGCGCTGCGACGCAAAAGAGGTTGCCGGACGTTTCCATGCCGCGCATTTTCCATCAAGCCCGCCTGGGCAGGCGCCCGGCGAGTGCCGCAGACGTCACGGCCCGGCCAGCCCCAGGATGCGCTCGGCGGCCAGGCGCATCACGCCGCGGGCCTGCGCCCCCGTCAGGCCCTGCTCGCGGCGCAGGCGGATCCACACCTCGATGCTCAGCACGGCGTCCAGGGCCTCGAACACCGCGCCATCGGCGGCCGGCGTGCGGGCCAGCATGCTGCGCAGTCGCTCGCGCTGCAGTTCCACCAGGCGGCGGCAGTTGCGGTCGAGTAAGCCCGATTCGTGCCGGTGGACCTGCGTGGCCAGGTGCATGGCCGCCACCCGGTCGTACAGCGTGGCGCGCAGCTCGATGCTGTGGTGCAGCTTGTCGCGCCAGGTGGCGCCTTCCAGCCGGGTGTTGATCACGGGCATCACCACGGCGTCGAGGTCGCTGCCCATCTCGCGGTAGAGCGAATCCATGTCCTCGAAGTGCCGGAACACGGTGCGCAGGCCGACATCGGCCTTGGTGGCCACCTGCTCGGCCGTCGGTGCCAGGCAGCCTTCGTAGACCAGGGCGGTCAAGGCGTCGATGATCTTCTTGCGGGTGACGACGCTGCGGTTCAGGCGGCCGTCGATGGTCGGCGCGGCCGCGGGCCGCGCGCTCGGGTCGGTTGAAGCACGGGCCGTCATGGGCTCGAGATTCTTCCATTGGCACCGTTTGTGCCGATAGACGCCCGTCCGGCCGCAGAGGCGGGGCGGGCGCTCAGCACGCCGGGGGCCACCGGTCGAGGATGCGCATCACCAGTTGCGCGGCCGCCGGCACGAGGTCGGCCAGGCGGTCGACCCGCCGATCTTCGATGGCCTGCAGGATCAACTCGTTGATGCCGCCCACGAGCGCGGTGGCCATCTCGCGGCTCGGCGTCGTCGCACCTCCGGCCGGAGCGCCGCTGCGGGCGGTGTCGATGATGAACTGCACCAGGTGGTCGTTCACGCGCCGCCGCGCCGCCAGGCCTTCGTCGCCGAGCACGAAGACCGCGACGAAGAGCGTGCGCAGCAGCGCCGGTTGCGCTGCCAGCACGGCCAGGTAGCGGCGCAGCGCTTCGTCGATCTGTGCACGCCAGTCGCGCGCAGGGTCGATGGCGGCCGACAGTTCGCGCAGGGCGTGGGCGCTGGCGGCCTCGTAAAGCGCGATCAGGCAGGCTTCGCGGCTTCTGAAATGCTCGTAGAAGGTGCGGCGCGACACGTGCGCGGCGGTCACGATGTCGGCAATGGTGGTGTCCGCAAACCCCTTGTGGGCCACGCACTGCGCCATGGCCTCGAGCAGGCGGCGGCGGTGGAGGGCCGTGGCGTCGTCGATCAGGGGGTCGGCAAACGGGCTGTCGGTGGCCATCGGCCCATTCTGTCACGCCATGGTACTTGACAGTACCAGCGCGCGGCGGGATCATCCGCTTGGTACGCTGGTGTACCAGAACCCCGTGGCCTGTGGAGAGCCTGATGTCCGAACTCGTGGTCCGGCGCCTGATGATCGACCTGAAGCAGCCTTTCGAGCGGCGCTGGAACGGGGGCGACGCCTTCCGCACGGCCTGGCTGAATGCGCTGTCCATGTCATTCCCGGTGGGCGAGCAGTTCTTCATCGACTCGCTGCGGGCCGGCGTGGCGGCCTTGCCCGAGGCCCGGCGCGAGGCCATGGCCCGCGAGCTGCACGGCTTCGTGGGCCAGGAAGCCACCCACCGCCACCTGCACGCCCTGTACAACGCGCAGTTGGCCGAGCAGGGCTTCCACAACACCAGCGAAGCCCGCAGCATCCGGCGGCTCAAGCGCCTGGAGGGCATGCGGCTCGATCCGCGGCACCACGTGGCCATCACCGCCGCCACCGAACACTTCACGGCCATCTTCGCCGAATGGATGCTCAGTCACCCTGGGGCCCTGGAAGGCGCCGACCCGCGCATGAAGTCCCTGTGGCTGTGGCACAGCGCCGAAGAGTCCGAGCACCGCAGCACGGCCTTCGACGTCTACCGCGCGCTGGACGGCAACGAGAAGTGGCGGCTGTTCTGGTTCCGCCAAGTGACGGTGCAGTTCTCGCTGGACGTGATGCGCCAGACCGTGCGCAACCTGTGGGACGACGGGGACCTCTTCAGCCCGCGCACCTGGCTCAGCGCCGCCCGCCTGATGCTGGGCCGCCAGGGGCTGCTGCGCCACGGCTTCAAGCCCTGGCGGGCCTACTTCGCCGCCAGCTTCCACCCCTCTCAGCAGGACGGCCAGCGCTCGGCCGCCTGGCTGGCCGACAACGCCGAGAGCTACCGGGTGGTGGGCGCGGCCCGGGTTTGATCCGATAGCGTTAGCCCCGAGCGACAAAAGGAGCCCAACATTTGACACTGTAAATGCCAATACATAACAGCACCCCGGTGCAGGAGAGCAGATCGACCTGGACAAGATCACCGATGACACCGGCAACGCACGCCAGCAGGCCACCGCCGCTGACCAGCCCGCCCCTGCCGGCGGGCACGGGGGCTGCGGCGCAGGACCAGTCGCAGGCCGGCTTTGCGACGGCCTACCAAGCCAATATGGTGGCCCAGTCGGCCGGCGCCACGGGCGTGGTCGACGGCATGGGCGACGCAGAGATCACCGCAGCGTGGGTCTACCGCACCGATACCCTCAAGCCGATCACCGGGCTGACCGTGGCCATGCCTACCGGCGAGTACGACGCGAAGAACCCGATCAGCATCGGCTTCGGCAACTTCTACACCGTGCGGCCGGGCGTGGCTGTGGCCTGCAACGCGTCCGACGCGTGGACTCTGGGCGCGCGGGCCAGCCTGGGCTTCAACGGCCGCAACAAGGTCAACCAGATCAAGAGCGGCAACTTCGGCGCGCTGGACCTGGCCGCAGCCTGGCGCACGGCCTATGGCGTGGTCGGCCCCCACCTGCTGCACGTGCAGCAGTATGAGGACGACAACGGCGGCACCCTGGACGCCAACTGCTTCAGCGCCACAGGCCTGGGCGGCTTCTACACGGCCTTCCTGTCGAGCGTGGGCGTGGGCCTGAACATCTCATACATGCAGATGATCCATTCCAAGAACGCACTGTCGGGGTCGTTCACGCAGATCCGGGCCAGCAAGGCGTTCTGATCCCGGGCCGGGCCGGCTCGCGGGCCGCGCCCGCGGGCCTCAGGCCAGGCGCAGGATGTGCCCGGTGCGGGCATCGCCGCCACCGGACAGCACCTGCTGCCACGCGGCTTGCGCGGCCGCGGGCCCCTGGTGCTCCTGCACCACCACCCAGGGGTCCCGTGGGTCCACTGCGCGGCCGGCAAACGCCGCCCAATCGCGCCCCATGCGCTCCATCAGCCCGGCGCCGCCCCACTCGGCCGAGCGCTTGGCCGCCTGCGCCGGTGCGAACATGAAGACCGGCTTCGGGCCGGGCAGGCCTTCGGCGCTGCCGACCTGATCGACGTGCGAAGCCCCGATCGAACAGCTGTAGCGCAGACCAGGCAGTTGCACGTGCACCTGGCGGCGCACCGCCGCCGAGCCTGCGTAATCCAGGTACACGCTGGGCGCTGCCGCGTCCAGTAGTCCCACTTCGTCATAGCTCAGCACACGGTCGTAGCAGCCCAGCGCCTGCACGAAGTCGCGGTTGCGCTCGGCCGTCAGCCCCACCACCTCGATGCCGCCGCGCCGATGCATCTGGAAGGCCGTGCCGTAGGCGGTCTTGCTCGACGCGCTGGACAGCACGGCGGTCGTCGCGCCGAAGAAGCCGTTGTCGGCCATGAAGTCGTCCACCAGCCACGAGGTGGTGAACATCGGCCGCAGCAGCGCTTCGGCGTCTTCCTGGCCGGTCCGGTGCAGAGGATCGACGGCGCATCGCGGGTAGGCGTTGTAGATGGCGGGCAGGGCGCGGCGATGCGCCACGCCGTCGGCGAAGGCATGCGCGTTGACCTTGGCCGGCTCCAGCACGAGTTCGGTGGCCATGGGTCAGAAGCCGTACACGCGCTCGCCCACGGCCACTCCTTCCGCGAGCGATTCGGCCACGGTGGCAAAGCCCCAGGCCGGCACGCAGCCCCAGGGCTCATCGGCCGGGAAGAAGGCCCAGTAGTGCAACGCGTCGCCCATGGCGGCATAGGTGACGTTGTTGGCAGTGAGCGCCAGGCGCTCGATGCGCAGGCGCGCCTGGCCCGGCTGGAGTGCGGCGGCTGGCTCGGTGGTGATCTGTGTCTGGCCCAGCTTGCGCGTGTGGACCAGCAGGCGGGTCACGGTGTTCATGGCTTCATCACTTCGCGGAGGGCCGCAGGCTCAGTTGGCGCAGTACACGTAGGCGTCGTCGGCCGCCTGGGGTGCCTTGAGCGTCTTGTCCAGCGGGATGGGGGTTTCGGCCAGCGAGGGCCACAAGGGCTTGCGCTGGGTCTTGTCGAAGGCCAGCAGCCGCGCCTTCATGGCTGCCGTGCGTTCGGGTTCGCGGCTGGCCAGGTTGGTCTTTTCGCCGGGATCCTGGGAAAGATCGTACAGCCAGTCCTGCCGAGGCCGCTCGGTCACCTGCAGCTTCCACTCGCCTTCGCGCCAGACGCGGTAGGTGTCGGTTCGCCAGTACGGCGTGTCGTGCGGGCGGCCGGTGGCCTGGCCGGTGATGAAGGGCAGCAGGTTCACGCCGTCGATGGGCCGGTCCCTGCGCAGCGCCACGGCGGCGGCGGCCGCCGCCGTGGCGTAGATGTCGAAGTGGCTGACGGGCACCTGGACGCTGGCCCCCTTGGGCAGCCCGTCGATGCCGATGTAGTGCGCGCCGCCGTTGTCGCTGGTGAAGATCACCAGCGTGTTGTCGTCCACGCCCTGGTCCTTGAGCGATTGCAGGACGCGTCCGATGTTGCAGTCCAGCGAACGGATGATCGCGGCATACACCCGCATCGTGGGGTCGGGGATGAATGACAGCGCGTCGTAGTCATCGCGCGTGGCCTGCAGCGGCGTGTGCGGTGAGTTGTAGGCCAGGTGCATGAAGAACGGCCGGTTCTTGTTGGCTGCCACCACCTTGACGGCTTCGTCCGTGAGGTAGTCGGTCATGTAGCGGGGCGGCTGGAAGGGCTCGCCATCCTTGAAGCGCACCACCCAGGGCTCCGAGACCCAGAGAAAGCGGTCGATCGGGTCGTAGTCCTGCTGGGCATTGACCACGCCGGGGTGCTTCGTGGGCAGGTACATCGAGGCGCCGTGCAGGTGCGACAGCGATTCGTCGAAGCCATGCGCATAGGACCTGAACTGCGGGCTGTCGCCCAGGTGCCACTTGCCCAGGTGCACCGTGTGATAGCCCGCGCCCTGCAGCAGCCGCGCCAGCGTGATTTCGCCCGTGGGCAGGCCCATGTCCTCATACGGGATGAGATCGGCTTCTCGCTCGGGGTGGTAGATGGGGCCATGCAGCAAACCTTCGGCACGGTAGCCGCCGATCAGTTGCATGAACGGCTTGGGCGTGGGCGTGAACTCGAAGCCGAAGCGCGTGGCATAGCGGCCGGTCACGATGGCCGCGCGCTACGGTGCGCAGGTGGCGTTGCCGGCGTAGCCCATGCGGAAGTCCACGCCGTCGCTGGCGATGCTGTCGATGTGGCGGGTGGTCACCCGGCCGCCGGCGATGCCGCCGCCGTAACGCGTGATGTCGTTGAAGCCCAGGTCGTCGGCCACGATCAGCACCACGTTGGGCGGGCGCTTGCCGGCAGCAGCGGCCGGCCCCGGCGCCGGCGGCCCGGACTTCCAGGCCACTTCATGCGTGGGTGCGTAGTCCTTGCGCATGATGTACTTCACCCCCAGCAGCATCACGCCCGTGCGGCCGCCCACGGCGTAGAAGGCCACGGCGCCCGGGAGCCTCAGGGCTGCCAGGGCCCAGGCGATGCGTTTGATCATGGGGGTGGCTCCATCGGTGCGGGGGTGATGCTGCGGGCTGGCTGAAGGGCGGCCAGCAGGTCGTCCTCGACCACCCACAGGCGGTCCTGGCCCCAGACCGCGGGCCGGTCGTCCACCCGGAACGAGGGCACGCCCCACAGGCCTGCGTCCAGCAACGCGGTCCGGTGGCCCTCGGCCACGGCGCGCCAGGCGATGTCGGCTTGCGCCGCCTCGACCTGGGCCGGCGTCAGGCCGGCTCGCCGGGTGATGTTCAGCAGGCCGCCCGTGCTGCCCGCATCCACGCCGTCGGCAAACACGCCTTGCAGGAACGACTCGGCCAAGGCCGGGCCCCGACCCAGGCCGATGGCGTGGTGGAGCAGCGCCAGGCCACGCTCGGTGGGCTCGCCAACGGGGTCGACGATGCAGCCGAAGGGCAGGCCCAGGCGCTCGGCTTCGCGCTTCGCATCGCGCACGATGTACAGGCGCCTGGCGCGCAGTACCGGCAGCCCGCGCATGACCATCGGCAGCACGAAGCACAGGTGCAGGTCGGCCCCGTAGTGCTCGGCCAGCCTGCGCACCGGGGCAGCGGCGAGGTAGGTGTAGGGGCTGCGCAGCGACAGGTAGAAGCGCAACTGCGGCTGGCGGGCGGCAGGCGGTGGCCGCTGCCATTGCAGCGGGGGTGGCGGCGCCAGCTGCGCTGCCGGCGTGCCCACGGCCAGGCCGGCCTGCACGAGCCGCGCTTCGAGGTGATGCAACCGGTCCACGCCCCAGTACCACTCGCCTTCGAAATGGAAGGTGGCGCCCAGGTAGTGGCCCAGCCGCGCGCGCAGGGTCGCCCCGTCCTTCAGCGCCTGCGGCCGCGCGCCGCCGCGCCTGGGCAGCCCGCCGCCGCTCGCGCAGCCCCGGGCTGGTCAGCAGGCGGCTGACACGGCGGCTGATCCAGGCCTTCAGGAAGCGCATGTCCGGGGCTCGGTCAAAGGCGGCTGGCCATGTTCACGGCGGTGCTGCCCGCCGGCATGCTGATCCAGTCGCCATCGGTGCCGATGCGAAGTGCGCCGCCATACACCTGGCTCACGCCCTGCAGGAACAGCGGCTCCAGGCCGGTGTTGGGCAGCGGCGGCACGATGTGGTGGTAGACCAGCGCCTTCACGCCGGCTGCCTGCGCGATCTGCCCGGCCTCCACCGGCGTGGTGTGGTAATTCAGCACGTCGTCCATGATGCCCGCCAGGTTGTTGCGGCCTGCGCCGCAGAAGCCCTGTTCCAGCACGGCCAGCAGCTCGGGCGACAGGGCCTCGTGCAGCAGCAGGTGATGACCAGGCTGCGGTCCTTGTAGCGGAAGCGGTAGCCCACGGCCGGCCGCACCGGCCCGTGATCGACCCGGAAGGCCACGACCTCCAGATCGGGCTCGGCGATGAGCACCACGTGGGCGCCGTCGGCCGGCAGCTCAAAAGGCACGGCCCGGGCGCCGAAGCCTGCGGGCGGCGCCACCGCAGCCGTGTGGTGGGCCGTGCGCCAGCCGCTGTCGGGGGTGTAGGCCTGCACGAAACCCTGCACCACCGATTCCAGCGCTTCGGGTGCCCGGCTGCCGGGGTCCGCATGCGGGCCGTGGATCGGCAGTGGCGTCGAGGCGGTCCGCTGGATCCAGCGCCGGAGCATCAGCTCGCCCAGGCCGTCGATGTGGTCGGAGTGGTAATGCGTGAGGAAGACGGCTTCGATCTGCCCGGCGTTCAGCCGCATCCGGGCCAACGTACGGGCCGCACCCGAGCCGGCATCCACCACGAACATGCGACGCCCGGCCACCACCACCGTGCAGGGGCCCCCGCGGTGCTCGTCGGGAAAGGGCGAGCCGGCTCCGCACAGGCCTGCGTGCAGCCCGTCGGGCAGGCCGGCCAGTGGGTCGGCCACGGCTGACATGGCTTTCACCTGCCGAGACATCAGGGCCAGCGTGATGGCGCCGCGCTGCCACCACGCGGCCCCTGCCGCCACGGCCAGGACGGCGAACAGCACCCAGACCCAACGAGCAGCGGTCTTCATGCGGGTGGCTTCCTCGACAGCAGCCGGACCGGCGGCCTGGGGGCACGGCGCCCAGACCCATCCTGCAGTCTGGATGATGCGGTCCGCCGGATACCGGTGCGATCCGGACTCATCCGCTTGCGCCAGTGGGGGGGGTTATGGCGCTGCCTGTGCCAATAGACGGCGTGGCGGCCCCGTCCACGGCGCGGTCCGGCGCCCCGTGGAAATGCCGGCCGGGCGGGAATATGCCGAACCCGGGCCTGGTATTCCCAGGCTGGGGCCGCCCATCCGGGCCGGCGACGAAAGGGGACTGCCATGCACCGTCGCGACTTCCTTCACCTGGCCGCCTTCGGGGGCGGTGCGGTCTGCTCCGCGGGCCTGGCCGGTTGCGCCACCGGCAGCCGCCCTGGGGCCGCGGACTTTCACTTCGTGCAGCTGTCGGACGTGCACTGGGGCTTCAAGGGGCCGCCCAACCCCGATGCCCAAGGCACCTTGCCCAAGGCCGTGGCGGCGGTCAACGCCCTGGCCTCGGCGCCTGACTTCATCGTCTTCACCGGGGATCTCACCCACACCACCGACGACCCGGTGGAGCGGCGCCGCCGGATGGCCGAGTTCAAGCAGATCGTCTCGGGCCTGGCCGTGAAGGACGTGCGCTTCATGCCCGGCGAGCACGATGCCGCGCTGGACCGCGGCGCGGCCTTCAAGGAGTTCTTCGGCCCCACCTACTACAGCTTCGATCACAAGGGCGTGCACTTCATCGCGCTGGACAACGTCTCGGACTCGGGCACCAAGCTCGGCGCCGAGCAGATCGAGTGGCTGCGCGCCGACCTGGCCAACCGACCGTTGGACGTGCCCGTGGTCGTGCTGGCCCACCGGCCGCTGTTCGATCTGGTGCCCAAGTGGGACTGGCACACCCGCGACGGTGCCGAAGCCCTCGCGTTGCTCATGCCCCATCCGAACGTGACCGTCTTCTTCGGCCACATCCACCAGGAACTGCACCGAAGCACCGGGCACATCGCGCACCACTCGGCCAAGTCGCTGATCTTCCCGCTGCCCGCGCCCGGCACGGCCGAGCGCCCCGTCGCTCTGCCGTGGGACCCCGCGGCGCCATACCGCGGCCTGGGCTGGCGCGAAGTGACAGCCCAGACGGCCGCGGCTCCGGCCGTCATCGAGCACGCCGTGCAAGGTGCGGTGCTGCCGGCGCAGCCCGTGGCCCAGGCCGCACGGGAGATCGAGCTGCTGGCGCAACGCTTTCGATTCACCCCGTCCGGCATCACATTGCGGGTTGGCGAACCGGTGGTGCTGCTGATAGGCTCGCTGGACTTCACGCACGGGTTCCACATTCCCGATCTCGACGTGCGGGCCGACCTGGTCCCTGGGCGCATCACCCGGGTCGCCATCACGCCCAAGTTGGCGGGGGTGCTGGCATTTGCCTGCGACAACTTCTGCGGCGACCACCACGAAGAGATGCATGGCCAATTCACCGTCACGGCCTGAGCCGCTGCGCCTGTGAGCGCAGGCTTCGAGGCCGCCGTGCTGCCCCTGCTCGACGCGGGGCACAACCTGGCGCGCTGGCTGCTGCGCGACGACGCCGCCGCCGAAGACGCGGTGCAGGAGTCGGTGCTGCGGGCGTTGCGCTACTTTCATGCGCTGGAGGGGACGCAGGCCCGGCCCTGGTTCCTGGGGATCGTGCGCAACACCTGCTTCACCCAACTCGAACGGCAGCGCGGCCGCCGCGAGTTGGGCGGCTTGGACGAAGATGAACTGGATCTGATCCAATTCGACCTGGGCCGGCACACGCCCGACGCCGCCGCGGCGCTGGGCATGCGCCAGGAGCGCGTGCTGGTGGACGCCGCCATCCGTGCGCTGTCGCCGCCGCTGCGCGAGGTGATCGTGCTGCGCGAACTCGAAGGCCTGGAATACCGCGAGATCGCCGAGATCGCCGGCGTTCCCATCGGCACCGTGATGTCGCGGCTGTCGCGCGCACGGGCCCGTCTGAAGACCCTGCTGGCCAAGGCCGGATTGCCATGAACGACGACGACCTGACCCGTGTGCTGCAAGAGCACGCCAGCCGCCACCCTGCCGGGGATCGGCTGCGGGCGGCGGTGCGCACGCACATCGCGCTGCACGCCGCCACGCACGAGGGCGGTGCCGAGGCTGCGGCGCGGCCGGCGCGGGTGGCCTGGTGGCGCCGCTGGCCCGCTGCCGGCGGATTCGCGGCGGGCGTGGCCCTGACATGCGCGGTGCTGCTGCTCGGCCCGCGCTGGGCGCGCGAAGAAGCGCTGCCCGCGCAGCTGGTGGCAGCCCATGTGCACGCCTTGCAGGTCGGACCGCTGTTCGAGGTGGCTTCCAGCGACCGCCACACCGTCAAGCCCTGGTTCCAGGGCCGCATCGACTACGCGCCCACCGTGCCCGACGACCTCCGGCCGCAGGGCTTTGCCTTGCTGGGCGGGCGGGTGCAGGTCATCGACGGGAGGCCCACGGCAGCACTTGCCTACCAGGCCCGCCTGCACATGATCGACTTGTTCCTGTGGCCCAGCGATCGCGGTTCGCCCCCCGAGCGCCTGCATCGCCGGGGCTTCAGCATGGTGCGATGGGGCGATGGCGCGATGCAGTACTGGGCCGTCTCCGACATGGACGGCGCCGAGCTCGAGCGCTTCGCGGCCGCGTGGCGGACCGCGGCCGCCGCTCCTGCTCCCGCGCTCCGGCCCTGAGCTGCACGCCCGGCTTCCTTGCGCGGGGGCCCGCGCTTTTTCTTGAGCTTGCGCAGCGCGATCAGCAGGCTCGACGTGAGGCAGTTGCCGATGGACATCACCAGCAACCGCGCCGATCAGCCATTGGGCAACCCCGTGCCAGGCTGGGCCCGCTCCTGCATCTGCGCCGAACCGAGCACCCGAACGCCGGGCCGGGCGTTGGCGACGGCAAGGAGCATTTCGCGGGCGACCACGCTGGCTTCGATCGGTCGCCAGGCCTTGGGGATCCATCGCGCCAGCGGGCGGGTCAGCGCCAGCGCCAGCCGCTCGCCCGCGCGGGGCGGCTGCTGCAATGAGTCGCGGTCGCCGGCCAGCAGCGAGGGGCGGGCCAGCACCACGCTCTCGAATCCGAGGGACGAAACCGCGGCCTCCATCTCGCCCTTGATGCGGCTGTAGCCGGTGCTGGAGCGGGCGTTGGCGCCCAGGGCCGACACCACCGCCAGCCGCGTGGCACCGGCCTGCCGTGCCGCCCTGGCGAAGGCCACCACGGCGTCCAGATCCACGGCACGCAGCCCGGCCAGCGAGCCGGCCACGGCCGTGGTGGTACCCAGGCAGCAGAAGGCCACCTCGGCCTGGGGCAGCGCCGGCAGGTGGGCGTAGTCCACCACCAGCGTGCGGCACAACGGCCCGGGCGGCGGGACGGCGCGGCGCACCAGCATCACCAGCGTGCCGGGCCCGGGCCATTGCCGCGCGATCTCGCGGCCGATCAGGCCGGTGGCGCCAGCCAGCAGAGCTGTCATCGCTTCGAACCTCCATGGAGTGGGTCGGTCAGCAGGGAGTGTCACTCAAACCCCTTCATTCGCCCCCACGGGCCGGCCCCGGCTCTGGCAAGCTCGCGACCACGATGCCCAACCCCGACTTCAACCCCCGCGTGGCCGCGCTGGCCGTGCCACCCATTCCGGCCATCAGGGCCTGGGCCCAGGCCTACGACGGCCGCCAGGGTCCGCTCATCGACCTGTCCCAGGCCGCGCCCGGCTACCCACCGCATCCCCGCCTGCTGGCGGCGCTGGAAGAAGCGGACGGTTCGGCCGAACTGGCGGGCTACGGCCCCATCGAAGGCGATGGCCTTCTGCGCGCAGCCTGTGCACAAGCCCACAACAGCCTGTACCTCAGCGACCTGGAGGCCGCCGACGTGCATATCACCGCCGGGTGCAACCAGGCCTTTGCCGCCGCCGTGCTGGCCCTGGTGGCGCCCGGCCACAGCGTGGCGCTGCTCAGCCCCTGCTACTTCAACCACCGCACCACGCTGGCCATGCTGGGCGTGTGCTGCAAGCTGGTGGCTTGCCGGGCCGAACGGGGCTTCGTGCCCGACCTGGCCGACATCGACGCGGCGCTGGATGGCCGCGTGGGCGCGCTGGTTCTGGTCACCCCGAACAACCCGACGGGCGCCATCTATCCGCCGGCCTTGATGCGAGCGGTTGCCGCGCTGTGCCGCGAGCGCGGGGTGTGGCTGCTGCTGGACGAGACCTACCGCGACTTCCTGCCCGATGCCGGAGTGCCGCCGCACGGCCTGTTCGCCGACACCACCTGGCGCAGCCGCGTGGTGGGGCTCTACAGCTACTCGAAGTCGTTCTGCATCCCGGGCCACCGTCTCGGTGCGCTGATGGGCGGCCCTGCCGTGATCGGGCAGGTGGCCAAGGTCATGGACAACCTGCAGATCTGCGCGCCACGGCCCGCGCAACAGGCGGTGGCGCGCTGCCTGAAAGGCCTTGCGGACTGGCGCGAATCCAACCGCCAGGAGATCCTGCGCCGCGCGGCCGCTTTCCGCGATGCCCTGGCGGCTGCAGCAGGCTGGCAGCTGGAGGCCATCGGCGCCTACTTCGCGTACGTGAGGCACCCGATGGCCGGGCTGGGCGCCGAAGGCGTCGCGCAGCGCCTGGCCCTGGAGGCCGGCGTGCTCACCGTGCCGGGCAGTTGCTTCGGGCCGGGCCAGGAGCGCCATCTGCGCATGGCCTTTGCCAACGCCGATCTCCAGACGCTGGGCCAGTTGCCGGGCCGGCTGCGGCGGCTCGCGGCCTGACCCAGGCGCTTGTTTTTGGTAGCGCTGCCATCCTCTTAGAATGGGGCATGGTCGACGAAGCAGGTCCAGCCCGGCGCGCGCGTCGCGGCAGCGGTGCCGTGACCCTGCACGATGTCGCCAAGCTGGCCGGCGTGGCGCCGATCACGGCATCACGTGCCGTCAACACACCGGCCCAGGTTTCCGAGGAAGTCCGCAAGAAGGTGCTCGATGCCATCGAGCGCACGGGCTACGTGCCCAACCGCCTGGCCGGCGGCCTGGCCTCCGCCCGCAGCCGCCTGGTGGCCGCGGTGGTGCCCACCATCGCGGGCCCGGTGTCCCTGCAAACCGTGCAGTCGCTGACCGCCCAGGCCATCGTGCGCCTGGCCGAGGCTGCCCACCGGCGCTACGGCTTCAACGACTTCAAACTCAAGGGTGGCGTGCTGCGCTGCGAGGAAGAGATCGAAGCCGTGCAGTCCCTGCACGAGCCACGTCACCGGGGCTCGGCGTGGAACTGGACATGGCCGAAGTGGAGAAGGCCCACCAGCTGTACCGCCAGCACGGGCGGGGTGCGCGGGACGATGCCGCCGCCATGCAATACCTCATCCCGGCCTGGCGCTTCGACCCCAAGCGCCCGGCGCTGCACAGGGGACCCCGATGACGTCCAACCCGCTGACCATCCGCATGCACGATCGCGACAACGTCGCCATCGTGGCCAACGACGGCGGCCTGCCTGCCGGCGCGGTGCTCGCGTCCGGCCTCGTGTTGACCGATCGCGTGCCCCAGGGCCACAAGGTGGCGCTGGTGGATATCGCGCAGGGGGCGCCGGTGCTGCGCTACGGCATTCCCATCGGCCGTGCGATCAAGCGCGTCGCCGCCGGCAGCTGGGTGCACGAACGGTTGCTGGCGTTGCCCGATGCCCGTTCGCTGGACGGTCTGCCCCTGGCCACCGTCAAGCCTGCAGGCCTGTCGCCGCTGGCCGGCTACACCTTCGAGGGCTACCGCAACGCCGACGGATCGGTGGGCACGCGCAACATCCTGGCCATCACGCAGACGGTGCAGTGCGTGGCCGGCGTCACCGATTTCGCGGTGCGGCGCATCAGGGCCGAACTGCTGCCCCGCTACCCCAACGTGGACGACGTGGTGGCGCTCGAGCACGGCTACGGCTGCGGCGTGGCCATCGACGCTCCGGACGCCATCGTGCCCATCCGCACTTTGCGCAACATCAGCCTGAACCCGAACTTCGGGGGCGAGGTGATGGTGGTCAGCCTGGGCTGCGAAAAGCTGCAGCCCGAGAGGCTTCTACCTCCGGGTAGCTTTTCTATCGTCGATGCGCGAAGCGGGGCCGATGCCGGGCAGGGCGCCGAAGCGGCGCTCGACGTGGTGTGCCTGCAGGACGAAGCCCACGTGGGCTTCATGTCGATGGTGGACTCGATCGTGCGGCAGGCCGAAGGGCATCTGGCGCGCCTGGACGGCCGCCGGCGCGAGACCGTGCCCGCCAGCGAACTGGTGGTGGGCGTGCAGTGCGGCGGCAGCGATGCGTTCTCGGGCGTCACGGCCAACCCCGCCGTGGGCTTCTGCACCGACCTGCTGGTACGGGCCGGCGCCAGCGTGATGTTTTCCGAGACCACCGAGGTGCGCGACGGCATCGAGCAACTGACTGCGCGCGCCACCACGCCCGAGGTGGCCCAGGCCATGATCCGGGAGATGGCCTGGTACGACGCCTACCTGCATCGCGGCAGTGCCGACCGCAGCGCCAACACCACGCCCGGCAACAAGCAGGGCGGCTTGTCCAACATCGTCGAGAAGGCCATGGGCTCGATCGTCAAGTCCGGCTCGGCCCCCATTTCCAGTGTGCTGGCGCCGGGCGAGAAGCTCAAGGCCAAGGGCCTTTGCTACGCCGCCACGCCCGCCAGCGACTTCATCTGCGGCACGCTGCAACTGGCCGCGGGCATGAACCTGCACGTCTTCACCACCGGCCGCGGCAGCCCTTACGGCCTGGCGGCCGTGCCGGTGATCAAGGTGGCCACCCGCACCGATCTGGCCCGCCGCTGGCATGACCTGATGGACGTCAACGCCGGCCGCATCGCCGACGGCACGGCCAGCATCGAGGAGGTGGGCTGGGACCTCTTCCACCTGATGCTGGAGGTGGCCAGTGGCCGCAGGAAGACCTGGGCCGAGCACTGGAAGCTGCACAACGCGCTCGTGCTGTTCAACCCGGCGCCGGTGACCTGAAGGCGGCCACCCGCCGTGCGGGGTGGGCCGGCGGCCGATCCTGGCCGCGCCATCTGCGCCCGGGATGCCATTGCCGCAGGTGCTCCCGGGCGTGGGCGAAGGATCCGGGTCGTCCGCGCTCGATTCGGTGAACCCATCCTTGAGGTTGGCCCCGGATCGGGGGTGCCGAAACAAAGCAGCAAGACGCGGCTGACCGCTTGCGCCTTAGACTTTGTGGCCATGGACAGCCGACCCCCCGCCGCTTCCGCCGACCTTGCGCAGTCGGTGGGAGCAGGGGTGTGGCAAGTGCGCCTGCTGGGTGCCATCGAAGCCGCCCGCGGCAGCCAGCGGCTGACCCGATTCCCTTCGCGCGCCGTGGCGGTCCTGCTCGCCCGCCTGGCCTTGCAGCCCGAGCGGGCGCATGCGCGCGAAGAGCTCGTCGAGATGTTGTGGCCCGGCGTGGAGCTGGAGGTGGGCCGCAACCGCTTGCGCCAGGCGCTCTCGACACTCAAGAGCCTGCTCGAGACAGACGGCACGCAAGCCGTGATCGAAGCCGACCGGATGTCCCTGCGCGTTCGGCCGGGAACGCTGCATTGCGACGTCCTGCAGTACGAATGGGCCCTGCGGCGGGGCGATCAGGCGTCGGCGCTGGCCTGGTATCGGGGTGACCTGATGCCCGGGCACTACGACGAGTGGGTGCTGCTGGAGCGCCAGCGCCTGGAAGCCTTGCAAACCAGCCTGGGCGGGCTTGCGCCGGCACCGGCTCCGCCTGCCGCCGCGGCGCCGGCCTTTCCAGTGCTGTCGCCATCGGCCGTGGCGCCGCCCGTGCCCACGGGCCTGCCCAGCTACTGGACCCGCAGCATCGGCGCCGAACTCACGGCGTCCCGGCTGAGCGTGCTGGTGCAGGCGCAACGCCTGGCCACCGTGGTCGGGCCGGGCGGCAGCGGCAAGACCCGGCTGGCGGTCGAGGTCGCCACGGCGCTGCGCGATGGCGCTCCGCTGGCCCTGCAGGACGTGGCCACGGTGCCGCGCTTCGACCGCATCGCCTTCGTACCCCTGGCCGATTGCGTCGATGCCGCGCAGACATTGGACGCCATCGGCACCGCACTGCATGCCGCAGGCGCCGGAGACCCGCGCCGCCGCATCCACGCCGCGCTGGCCGGCAGCAAGGCGCTGCTGGTGCTGGACAACCTCGAACAGCTCGATGCCGCCGCCGGACTGGAAATCGCCCACCTGCTGGCGACCCTGCCGGGGCTGCACGTCCTGGCCACGTCACGGCGCCTGCTCGATCTGGACGGCGAGCACACCTTCGAACTCGACGGCCTGGCGCTGCCGGCTGCCGATGCCGCCCTGTCCGAAGCCGCGACCAACCCGGCCGTGATGCTTTTCGTCGATCGTGCGCGGGCTGCCCGCGCCGACTTTCACCTGGGCGCTGGCAACCTGCGCCCGGTCGTCGACCTGGTGCGCCTGCTGGGCGGCATGCCGCTGGCCATCGAGCTGGCCTCATCGCGGGTCCGGATGATGGCCCCGGCCGTGTTGCTGCAGCATTTGAGCGAAGACGCCGGCACGCCCATGCTCGACCTGCTGGCGCGCAGCAGCCAGCGCACCACGCCCGGCAGCCGCCACGCTTCGATGCGCCACGTCGTCGATTGGAGCTGGCGGCAGCTGAGCGTTGCCCAGGCCGGGCTGTTGGGCGCGATGTCGGTGTTCGCGGCTTCGGCCCAGGCGGCGATGGTGGCGGCAGTGGCCGGGAGCGAACTGCGGCCCGCGCAGGCCCTGCTCGGTGAACTGGTCGACTGCTGCCTGGTGCGCGCGCACCCCGGCCCCCACGGCACCACCCGCTACGCCTTGCAGCAGCCGGTGCGTGAATTTGCCGCCGAGCGCAGCCCGCCCGAGCTCACACACCGGGCGCGGCAGCGTCTGCGCCAGTGGCTGATCGAATTCGCCAACCGCTCGGCGCAGTTGTCCCCGGCCGAAGTCCACGCCGAGGTGCCGCATGTGCATGCAGCCATCGTCGGAGCCGCGGCCGATGGCGCAGGCGCCCAGGCCGTCGCGCTGGCCGTCGCGCTGCGCTCGCATTGGGTTTCCGATGACATTCCGGCCAGCAGCCTGCTGGCCCTGGAACAAGGGCTGGCCGAAGTGGCCGACCCACAGCTGCGCGCCGACGCCCACGAACTCCTCGCCAACGGCCTGGCCAACGCCGCCCAGATGGGGTCTGCGTTGACCCACGCCGAGGCGGCGGTGGCGGGCGCCCGGTTGCTGGCCGACGATCGCCGCCTGGCCCTGGCGCTGGCTCGCCGAGTCAACGTGGTGTATTACGCCGGCCATTTCGATTTCGATGCCGCGATCACGACCCTGGACGAAGCCGAGGTGCGGGCGCGGCGCAGTGGCGACCCCACCGCGCTGGCCACGGTCCTGAGGGTGCGCGGCTTGATGGTCTCCAACATCAAGCTCGACTTCGCGGCGGCCGAGGCGCTGACCGAGCAGATGCAGTTGCTCTGGGAGCAGGTCGGCGACCGTGCGATGGCGCGCATCAGCCTGATGAACCGGGTGACGATGTGGGCCTGGATGGGGCGCAACGAGGAAGCACTGCCCGTCCTGGCGCAATGCGAGCAGACCGCCATCGAGGATTGCGATTGGGTCGGTGCGCTGGGCGCCGCGCGGCAGGCGGGGCGGGTGCTGATCCGACTGCGGCGCTGGCCGGAGGCCGCCGTGACCCTGCGCCGCAGCGTCCACATCGGCTGGCAGCGGCGCCACGCGCGCGGCCTTGCCAATGCCCTGCTGAACATGCCCGAAGCCCTGTTGATGGACGGGAACCCGCAAGCGGCGGCCCGCCTGCAAGGCTTCGCGTTGGCCCACTGGGCCAAGCTCTACGGGACGATCAACCGCATCGAGTCCGCCGAGGCCAAGCGGACCCGCCGCCTGCTGCGCCTGGCCTTGGGCGGGCCGCGCGCCGAGGCATTGCGCGTGCAGGGGGCCGCGATGCAACTGCCGGCAGCCGTGGCGTTGGCGCTGGACCCCGGCGCTGCCTAGACCGGCGTGGCCCGCTGCAGGCCGCTGAAGGCGCGTTCCCGACAGGGTCTTGAAAGATCCCGGCGCGGTGTCCGACCCCCTGGGGATGCCGGGGCGACCTTCGCCGCCGGCACGCTACCCGATCCCCCACCCAACCCCATCAAGGATTCGCACCATGAATGCATTCAACACCGCCGTCGCTGCCGCCTGCCTGGCACTGGCTGCCACTGGCGCCTTTGCCCAGGACGCCATGAAGAAGGGCGACGCCATGGCCAAGGACGGCATGATGAAGAAGGAGATGTCGGCCCAGGACTGCAAGGATCACATGGCCATGGAGAAGAAGGACGGCATGAAGGCCGACGGCATGAAGAAGGACGACGCGATGATGAAGAAGGATGCCGAGTGCGCTGCCATGATGAAGAAGGACGGCATGATGATGAAGGACGGTGCCGCCAGCGCGCCCATGATGAAGAAGTGAAGCGCCCGCCAGGGCCGGGCCTGGCGGCCCGTGCTAGCGCAGCGCCGCGCTCAAGTTGCCCGCCTTGGCGCGCACGCCCGGCAGGGCCTCCAGGCCCCATCGCTCGGTGATGAACTTGAGGATCGAGCCGGTGTCGTAGGCTGTGGGGTCGACGTGGCCTCGCTGGACGCCCGGCCCGATCAGCAACGTGGGTACGCGCGGGCCGGCCCGCGCCAATCGCCCCAGCCGGGGCCGGTGGGCGGGGCGACGTGGTCCCAGTACCCGCTGTTCCCGTCATTGGTCACGACCACCCGCATGTCGGCTCACTGCGGGGTGGCACGCAGGCTTCCCAGCAGTGCGGCCACGGGCTCGTCGCCGCTCTTCAGGTCGGTATGCGACGGATGCCGGGTGTAGCGGCCCGGCGGCTTGTAGAAGGACACCGCCGGCAACTGGCCCGCTGCCGCATTGCGCAGCAGTTGGTCGCCGTCGCGGATGTGCTCGGCACGGTCTGCCGTGCCGGGCGCGAAGCGGCTGTCGTCGTTGAAGGGCTGGTGGTGCGGCCGGAAGATCGGGCGGTCGGTACCGGTGGCGTAGATCATGCTGCGTTTCTGGTCGGGCGGGCGTCGGCCATCGGCCAGCGCTGCCGACCAGTGCCCCGCATACCAGGCCCAGCGGACGCCTTTGTCAGCCAGGGCTGCGAGGGCGCACACCGCGAGCGCTGTCCGAAACATCGTCTGCATGGCCTTCCCCTGGGCGACCCGCCCACACGGCAGCCCGGGATGCGCCGCCGGTCCGGTCAATCCCGAACGCTCGGGGGGCTGGATCAGGCTGCGGCCTTCGCCAGCCAGCGCTCGGCCAGGCGCACCCAGTAGGTGGCGCCGGTGGACAGGACCCGGTCGTTGAAGTCGTATCCGGCGTTGTGCACCATGCACCCGCCCTGGCTGCCCGTGCCGTTGCCGATGTTCATGAAGCAGCCGGGCACCTTTTCCAGGAAGAAGGCGAAGTCTTCGCTGGCGGTCACCGGCTCGGGGTTGGCCACCAGGCCTTCGTCGCCCAGCCAGTCGCGCACCAGTTGCTTGCAGAACTCGGTGTGCTCGGGGGTGTTGTTCAGCACGGGGTAACGGCGGATGTATTTCACATCGGCCGTGGCGCCGAAGCTCGCGGCCTGGGCCTGGGCGATCTCGGCAATGCGCTTTTCAAGCAGGTCGCGCACGGCGGGCTGCATGGCGCGCACGGTCAAGCGCAATTCGGCGGTGCCGGGGATGACGTTGGGCGCGTCGCCCGACAGGAAGGCCCCGACGGTGACGATGCCCGTGTGCAGCGGCGGCACATTGCGCGAGACGATGGTCTGCAGCGCCATCACGATGCTGGCCCCGGCCACGATGGGGTCCACCGCCGATTGCGGGATCGCTCCGTGCCCGCCCGTGCCCTTGACGGTGATGATGCAGGTGTCGCCGCTGGACATCGCAAAACCCGGCACGGCCATGAACTGGCCCTCGGGCACGCCCGGGGCGTTGTGCATGCCGAACATCGCCTCGCAGGGGAAGAGGTCCAGGAAGCCGTCTTCCAGCATCCTGCGCGCGCCGGCCAGGCCTTCTTCGGCGGGTTGGAAGACCAGGTGCACGATGCCGTCGAAGTTGCGCGTGGCCGCGAGGTGGCGCGCGGCGGCCAGCAGCATGGCGGTGTGCCCGTCGTGACCGCAGGCGTGCATCTTGCCGAAGACCTTGCTGGCCCACGGCTTGCCCGAGGTTTCGGCGATGGGCAGGGCATCCATGTCGGCGCGCAATCCGATGCGCCGAGTGCTGGCGCCGGCGCGGATGGTGCCCACCACGCCGGTGCCGCCCAGGCCGCGGTGCACCTCGCACCCCCAGCGCTCCAGCCGCTCGGCGACCAGGTCGCTGGTGGCGTGCTCTTCGTACGCAAGTTCCGGGTTGGCATGGATCTGGTGGCGGATGGCCACCATTTCGGCCTCGTGGGCGCGGATTTCGTCGAGGGCGGGCGGCAGCAGCGCAGCGTTCATGGGCGGGTCCAGGTCGTGGGGTACCCGCATTCTGCCGGCTCGCGGGCCTATGGCATCACGCCCGCAGCCCGCGACAAGCCGAAATCGTAAGCCCGGACCAGATCTACCTGCCCGGCATCCAGCAGATGCGCCGACGCCATGAAGTCCAGCGTGGCCTGCGCCCGCGCTGGCGTCAGCACGCCGATGCCGCCCGTTGCCGCATCGCCGCCAGTGACCAGGTGCAGGTCGCGCAGCCGGCCCTGGCTGTAGGTGAGCTGTTCGGCCGTCATCGTCGGGTTGGCCTGCAGGATGCGGGCGTTGGCCGCCGATGGGTCCTGCAGGTAGCGCTTCCAGCCCGCGGCGCTGGCCCGCACGAAGGCCGCCACCGCGCCGCGCCGCTCGGACAGGGTGTGCTCGCTGCAGACCACCGTGCTCGCATACCCGGGGTAGCCCAGATCCGCGTAGAGGAAGACGTGGATGGCCACCCCTGCACGCTGCAGGGCATAAGGCTCTGCCGTGACGTATCCCTGTTGGGCCAGCGCGGGGTCGGCCATGAAGGGCTGCAGGTTGTAGGTGTACGGCCGGGCCTGGCTGTCGTCCCAGGCGAAGCGTGACTTCAGCCAGGCCCATGAGCCGGTACGCGCCGCCGAGCTCACCAGGACCGTGCGGCGGCCCAGCTCTTCCAGGCGCTGCACGTCGGCATGCGTGATCAGCGCCTCGGGGTCCTTCTGGAACATGGCAGCCACAGCCACCACGGGCGCACCGGCTGCCCGGGCCTGCAGCATCTGCAGGTCGCTGCCCACCAGGACGCAGTCGGCCTGGCCGGCCAGCAGCAGTTGCAGCCCGTTGAGTTGCGGGCCGCCCATGCGCAGCGTCACGTCCAGCCCGGCCTGGGCGTAGAGACCCTCGGCCTCGGCGGCGTAGTAGCCGCCCTGCTCGGCCTGCGCCGTCCAGTTGGTCACGATGACGAAGGGCTGTGCGGCCCGCACGGGCCACGTCGTCGTCAGCAGGGCCAGACCCAGTCCAAGGGCGCCGACCAGGGCGTGGCGGCCGCGCGTTGCGCCGGTCAGCACGCGGCCGCCGAGGGGCGGGGCGCCGCGACGGGCTCACCCTGCAATTGCACCTCGCAGGCCGCGACGTAGTGGTCGGCCAGGTCCTCGGCCGCTTGCCGATCGGCGTCGCAGACCATCACGTAGCCGATCCGGTCGGCGTTCTCGAACGGCGGGCCCACGGCATCGCCGGGCTGCTTGAGGATCTCGGTGCAACGCAGCCGTGTGTCCGTCCAGGGAGGCGGCCGCACGGCGGCCAGCCTGCCGGGGCGCGGCGCGACGATCCAGCGGATCACGCCCACCTGCGGCGCCGTTTCCGGTGTCGGGGGCGCGGCCCGGCCCAGGTGCACGTCGAGCAGGCTGGCGTGCAACGAGCGCCCCTGCGTCAGGCTTGCCAGCCGCGCGATCTTGGCGCCCACCAGCCGGGGGTTGATCTCCACCAGGCGGGGCCCTTCGGCCGTCAGCATCATCTCGATGTGGGCGGCGCCCCAGTCGAAGCCCACGGCATCCAGACACTCGCGGGCGTGCTCCTGGATCGCCGGCAGGATCGGGTGGGCCCGGCTGTCGGGGATGTAGGTGCTGCCCCGCATGGCGAAGGAAGGCGGCGCGAACAGGCGCTTGTCGTGTACGCCGGTCACCGTGTGACGACCGTTCGAGCTGAAGGTGTCGACGCCGATGAACGTGCCGCTCAGGCAGCGCTCGACCAGCAGCCTGTCGTTGGCACGCACGCCCAGTCCGTAGTCGGCACGGCTGGGCAGCAGGCTGTCCACGGGCGAGAGCAGGGGGTCGAGGTCGGCCGGCTCGCGCAGCACGACGATGTTCTGCGAGCCATAGCCATCGGCCGGCTTGATCACCACCGGCAGCCCGATGAGCTCGACCGCCTGGCGAACGGCCGCGTTGGTGTCGGCCAGCGCAAATTCGGCCTGCGCGATGCCGCACGCCGCCAGCCGCTCGCGAACGCTGACCTTGTCGCGCAGCAGCGTGGCGGCTTCCACGCTCAAGTGCCGGGAGCCCAGCCGCTGCGCCAACCGCGCGGCCTCCACCAGGCGGATGTCGATCAGGCAGAGCACGGCGTCGATGGGCAGCCGCGCGTGGGCGGCCAGCACCTGCTGCTCGACCGCCTCTTGCGCAAAGCCCGGCACTTCGATGCACTGGTGCACGGCCCGCACCCATTCCCACACGGTGGCCTGGCGCCGGTACAGGCCCAGGTCGGCGGTCAGGAAGGTGCAGACGTGGCCGGTGGCGTGCGCCGCCGCCAGGATGTCGGTGTCGTTGCCGCCGGGCAACTCGACGATCAGCAAGTGGGCCAAGGCTCAGGCCGTCAGGTTGACCACCGTGCCGGTGCCGCTCGTGCCTGCCTGGGTCGTGCCGGCCTGGGGGGTGCCGCCCGTGGGCGCGCCAGCCTGGCCGCCCCCGTGGTGGTGGTGGCCGCCCCGTTGGGCCTGCCAAGCCTGCGCCGCCTGCTGCGCGGCGGCCAGGTCACCCGATTGCAGGGCCTTGCCGATCTGCGCCAGCGGGCTGTCGGCGTGGCTGTTGCTGGCCGTGAGGTTGGCCGCGCCCGGCAGCGAGCCGAAGGCCTTCTGCGCCGCGTTGAGGTCCCCCGAACTCAGGGCGGACATCAGGTCCTTCACCCCTTGCTGACGTTGCTGCCACTGCGTGGCCCCTGCACCTTGGGTGCCGCTCACGTTGCTCTGACCACCGATCCGCATGCCCATCGCGCTCTCCAGTTCGCCTTGAATGGCCGCTGACAACGCGTCGTGCGGCCGAAGACAGCATCTTGGGCGCACGGGTGCTGCACCGAGCGCGGAAATGGCAGGTGCTTGGCAGTCCTGTTCACCCGCCAGCACCAGGGCCGCAACACAACTTCACCTGGGCATGCCGTGTAAAGGCTTCCACCGGGCCTCGCGTTCGAGGCCTGCCGTGCCGAAAACACGGTTGTCAGGCGCAGGGCCTTCGACCCAGTCCGGGTCGAGCCTGCCCCGCAAGGAGACCGGAATGGGGATGCGTATTCCTTCGAACACCGCCGCGGCGGCCACCAGCCAGAGCACGGTGGCCCAGTGGCAGCAGCGCACGCAGCAGGCGCAGATCAAGGCCGTGGAGAGCGCACCAACCCCTCCGCCGTCCAAACCGGCGGCAGGTACGGGCCTGCATGTGAACCTCACGGCCTGAACAAGGGCTGCTCCCGGGCGGGCCCTGGTTATCGATAGGACCGGACACCGGAACACGGTGCTACGGTCCATCGTCAACCACACCGGAGAAGGCCCATGAACCGCTGGTTGTTACCTTTGGCCCTGGCGCTGTGCTCGGCGGCGGGCGCCCAGCCTGCAGTCCCGCAGATCGCGTTCGACTCGGTGCCCGGCTTCCTGAAGCTGCCCAAGGATCTCCATCTGGGTGAAGCCTCGGGCGTGGCGGTCAACTCCAAGGGCCATGTCTACGTGTTCTCACGCGGCAACACCACCGGCCCGGCGTATGCGGCCGCGGCATCCCAGTTGCTCGAGTTCGACCCCGGCGGCAACTTTGTCCGCGAACTGGGCAAGAACCTGTATGGCTGGTCGTATGCGCACGCCGTGCGGGTCGACAAGGACGACAACATCTGGGTCACCGACAAGGGATCCGACCTGGTCATCAAGTTCAGCCCGGATGACCGGGTGCTGATGGTGCTGGGCCGCAAGCAGGAAGCGTCGGACGAAGACACCGGCCCGCTGAAGCACCCCAAGCCGCCGCTCCCGCCCGAGGATGGCCGCTTCCGCCAGGTGACCGACGTGACCTGGGACCCCCAGGGCAACGCCTATATCAGCGACGGCTACATCAACTCTCGCGTGGCCAAGGTGGACAAGGACGGCAACTGGGTCAAGTCCTGGGGCACGCGGGGCGACAAGCCGGGTGAGTTCAACACGCCGCACAGCATTGCCGCCGATGCCCAGGGCAACATCTACGTGGCCGACCGCTTCAACCGGCGCATCCAGGTCTTCGATGGCGACGGCAAATTCCTGCGTGCGCTCACCATCGACGTGCCCTTCGACCACAACACCAAGCCGGTGATCGGCAACCCGCCCGACCCGGAGGCCAAGGCCGGCACCTTCTCGCCTGGTGCGCCGTGGGCCATCTGCATCACGCCCGGCCCGAACCAGGTGCTGTACAGCGCCGACGCCTATCCGGGCCGGATCTACAAGCTCAGCCTGGACGGCAAGATCCTGGGCGTGCTGGGCAGCGCGGGCCGCAAGCTCGGGGAGTTCGGCTGGGTGCACGAGATCGCGTGTCCGTCGGAGAACACGCTGTTCGTGGCCGAACTGTTGAACTGGCGCATCCAGAAGCTGAACTTGCGCGCCAACTGAGCCCTCGCGGGCGCTACTTCAACGCCTTGACCAGCGCATCGAAGCGCGCGTGCAGCGATTGGTCGTGCGGCGTGACGGCTGGCACCGGCTGGCTCAGGCCCAACAACTGGTAAACCGCGATCTGCGCCGCCCGCACCGAGAACTCCACCGTGAAGACCGTGTCCTGCGGGATCTCGACGAACTGGCTGATGAACGCGAAGTTCTTCGTGTCCGGGGGTACAGGCAAGGGGCGGTCGCCCGCTGCGCGGGGCATGAACATGCTGGTGATGTAGGGCATGCGGCAGGGGATGCAGTTGGCCGAGGCCACGGTCTCAAGGTCGAAGCGCAGGTGCCCGCAGAGCTCCTCCAGCAGTTCCGCCCCTGTGCAGTCGGCCATCGCCTTGGCCACGAAGTTGCCGATGCGGTCCGGGAACAGGCCGTAGCCCCAGAACACCTGCACGTCGGCGGGCTGGTTGGCAAAGTGCGGCTGGTGCGCCAACACGATGGACATCAGCCAGTTGGAGTCCTTGAAGGTCACCAGCCCACCCGTGCCGGCTTCGTTGCCGCTGAAGCGCTGCATCTGGTCGAAGAATGCCGGGTCCTTCAGGGTCACCGTGAACGAAGCCCAATCAGACTGCGCAATGCAACGGTTGAACGCGCCTGGGTTGCCGAATGCCGGTCGCCCCTCCGCCAGCTTCTCCCACAAGGTCCAGCTGCCGTTCGGAGCCTTCTTCAGCTTGGCCGGCGCTGCGGTCATCGAGCCCAGGCTGGAGGCATCCGTCATCGAGCCGTTCTGCACGAAGACGAGATCGTCTTCCTCGAGTTGCAGGATCTCGGATTGGCCGCTGGCCGTCCCGTGCAGGGCGATGACCTTGAACTGCCCGGCTTCCGTGCGGTGGTCCAGATCGGTCACCGTGAAGTCCGTCACCAGATGCACGCCCTGTCCCTCGAGCCAGCGTTGCAAGGGCACGACCAGCGAGTCGTACTGGTTCAGCACCGTACGCTTGACGCCGGCCAGCGTCTCGATGCGCGAGAACTCGAGCATGAACCGGTGCAGGTAACGCCTGAACTCCACGGCACTGTGCCAGGGCTGGAAGGCGAAGGTGGTGACCCACATGAACCAGAACCCGGTGAGAAAGAAGGCCGGCGACAGGTGGTCGGTGATGCAACTGGTGCCGAGGGTGGACTCGTCCGCATTGACGAGCTTGAGAAGTTCAACCCGGTCGTGCATCGAGAAGCCCATCGACGCCACCGGCACCTTGGCGCGGCGGCTGTCGACCAGGCGCGCCATCGCGTTGGAGCGGTGCTTCTCGTTGAAGTCCAACGTCTCCTCGAACACGCTGCGGCCGGGTTGGGTGATCGACGGAATCGACTTGAACAGAGCCCAGGTGCATTCGTAGTTGTCGGTGGTCAGCATCCGCCCGCCGCGCATCGAATAGCCCCGCTCCGCGTCGCCCGCACCATCGAGGCTCCCGCCCATCACGGGGCCGGTCTCCAGGATCGAGATCTGGTTGCCGGGCATGGCGCCATCGCGGATCAGGAAAGCGGCGCCGGCCAGCGAGCCGATGCCCCCGCCGACGAAGTAGGCCTTGCGTGTGGGAGTCATGGTCTGGGCTGCCTGGTGGGTAGTGGGCTGAATCGCTCCCTTCAAGTTAGGCGAGGCGGGCTGCGCGGTCAGTGCGCTGGAGCACATCGCGGCCTGGCCGACGGCATCGGGCCGTCCACGGGCTGGTACGGGATGGCTCATCATTCCAGTGCGGATTCACCGATGGGCCTTGCGCATGAACATCTCTGCTGGTCCTTTCGTGTCGGCCTTGCTGGCCCTGGCCACAGCCACGGCGGATGCCCAGTCGCCGCCTTCTCGGCCGACCGAGGGCCCCGGCCTGCGGCCCAGCCAGGCCATGATTCAGCTGGACTACCAGACCGTCCACGTGGAGGGCGACCAGGCCATCGACCTCCTTGGGTTCCACGTCCACAGCCGGGTGGCCGAGGGTCTTGACCTCGGGGCGGGCCTGTATGCGCCGCTGCTCAAGGGCGCGTATGGCGGCTTCACGGCCTTCGACATCGGCGTTCACGCCCAGCGGCCCCTTGCCGGCAAGCTGTTTGCCACGGCGGGCGTGTCGGCCGGTGGCGGCGCCGGCGGCCGCAGCGTGGAAAAGGCCAAGTCGCTGTCGGGCACGGGCGGCTTCTACAAGGGCTATGTCGGCCTGGGCTACGACTTCGGAAGCTTCTCGCTGGGCGTCAACGTCTCCAGGCTGAAGTTCAGCGAATCCCCGCTCGGCGGCACGCAGGCCGACGTGTTCGTGGAAATCCCGTACGCCTACCTCACGGGCCCCTTTGCCAGCCACGGCCAGCGGCTCTCGCCTGCCGAGGCCCGGCAGGCTTCCGAGGCCTCGGGTGAAACGATGTTGATGGTGATCCTGGACAACTACTGGCAGCGAAACCCGGAGGGCACCTACAAGGGCCACTTCAACATCGTGGACCTGCAGTACGCGCACTTCCTGGCTGCCGACACCTACTGGTTCGCGGACCTGGGCGTGGGCTACAAGGGCCTGCCGCTGTCCAACCAGGTGCTGGGTGGCATCGGCCAGCGCGTGCGCCTGTCGCCCGGCATCAGCCTGTATGGGCAGTTGGGCATCGGCTCGGGCATCTACGCCCCCGAAGTCATCGACACGGCTTCCGGCCTGCTGGTGTACCCGAAGCTCGCGGCCGAAACCGCGCTGACCAGGGACCTCGGGTTGTCTGCATCGGCTGGCTATCTGGTGGCCCCCAAGGGGACGTCGAGGAATCGCGCCTTCGGCCTGGGCTTGACGTATCACATCCGTGCCGGCGAAGGCCCCGCGCCCACGGGTGCCGCCGGCCTGCCGACCTACCAGGGCTATCGGATCGGCATCTTCCAGCAGGTCGACCCGGGCGTGCGCTACACCGGCATCGACCGGGGCGCATTGCAGATGCTCGGGATCCAGGCCGACGCCATCGTCAGCGACCACGTGTACATCGCTGTGCAGGGTTCCATCGCCTACAGCACCTATCTCGATCACCCCGGTTATGGTGAGTTGCTGGCGGGCATCGGGGTGCAAAGCCGGACCGTGCCGGGCAATGATTGGCAGGTCTTCGGGCAGCTGATGGCCGGAACCAACGTGCACGGCCTGGCCGTGAAGGCCAGCGGGGGCGTGCGCTACGGCCTCGGTGACCGCCTGGCGCTGCACGCGACGGCGGGGCACGTCGAGGCTCGCAGTGCAGCCGGCCACCGCTTCAGCGCCCACAGCGTGGGCCTGGGCCTGGATTACCGCTTCTCGACCCCGTCCTGGTGATCGGCGCCGCCGGCGCAGATGCGCCGGGTGATCAGGCGGCGTCGATCACCTCGGCGGCCGTGCGGAAGGCATCCACCGCCGCCGGGAAGCCGCAATACACGCTGGCATGCAGGAAGATCTCCTGCAGTTCTTCCTTCGTGACGCCGTTGTTCAACGCGCCTCGCACGTGGACCTTGAGCTCGTGCATGCGGCCCAGCGCTACGAGCATCGACACGGTGACGATGCTGCGTGTTCGCAGGTCGATGTTCTTGCGCTGCCAGGTGTTGCCCCAGGCATGGCGCGTGACCAGCTCCTGCAACGGTTCGGTGAACGGCGTGACCCTGGCCAGGGCGCCGTCGACGTAGGCGTCGCCGAGCACGGCGCGGCGGGTGGCAAGGCCGTCTTTATCGAGATCCATCAAGGCTCCTGGTTTCTGGTTCAGGGATGGCACCTGGTGTGGTGCGCCGAGCTGTCCTGTATTTGTAGGGCAAGTTGAAATCCGGGCGTTGTCGCTCCCCTGCGACGGCTGTTGGCACCCCTGTCGAACGGTCCAGCCCGACCCATTGCGGTCCTGGGCATGGCGTTGAGCTGGCCTGCAGTCCTCGCTCACGTGCGCGCACGCGGCAGCGAGCCCATCCGCATGCCCGCTCCCGGCCAGTACTGCGAGGACGACTTGCGGTGACGCAGCCCTTCGCCAAGACAGATAGTTGCTGGGGCTTCGAGCGCATATTTGTGGGTGTAAATCACCTTGATGCAGGCCGAAGCCATGGTGGAAGAAGCGGGCGCGAGGATCAGCCCCACCGATCGGTGCGGCGGCCTTTCGCGCGCGCCTGTGGCTGTGTCCTCAGCCCAGCACGCGCCCGAAGAAGCGCAGGGTACGGTCCCAGGCTTGCTGCGCCCAGACCGGGTCGTACTGTGTCATGGGAATCCGGCCGGGTCCCACGGCTGTCTCGTTGGCAAAGCCGTGCTGCGCCAGGTACCGATGGAACTCGAACTGCACGCCGGCTTCGCGCAGCTTGGACTCCAGCGCGTCGACGCTGGCGATCGCGAAGGCCTGGTCCTGCGTGGCCCAGTGGCCCATCAGCGGCGCCTTGATCTGGGTGGCGTCGATGTATTCCAGCGGCGGGAAGCCGTACCACGTGGTTGCGGCATCGACCTCCGGCACGAAGCACGCGGCCAGCAAGGTCAACGCGCCGCCCATGCAAAAGCCCGTGACGCCCACCTTGGCGCCGCCGCTCTTCAGCCAGCGCACGGCGCCGGCGATGTCCTGCGAAGCCGCGTCGGCGAAGTTCAGGCCCGTCATCAGGTGGTGCGCTTCTTCGGCTTCGACGGTGGACTTGCCGCGGTACAGGTCGGGTACCAGCGCGCGGTAGCCGGCCAGCGCCAGGCGGTCGGCTACGCCCCGGATCTGGTCGTTCAGGCCCCACCACTCCTGGATCACCACCACGCCGGGTGCACCGGTCGGGTGGGCGGGTTCGGCAAGGTAGCCCGAAACGGTCTGCCCATCGGGGCGTTGGAAGGTGATGGTCTGGCCCATGGTGGCTACTCCGGTGTGTGTATCGAACGGCCCGCAAGCGTAGCGCAGACTGATGCCCGGGGTGGGCCCGGGCGGGCGGTGCCCCCGCGGGCCTGCTCGATGTTCTGCACCTGCTCGCTGGACTCTACCGTGCAGGGGAGCTCTCCAGACATCCCTGCTTCCGAGCCGTGAGTCGCCGGACCCGTGCTTCGCCCCTTCACGCCGTCGGCCAGGAGCTGTCGATCGCCACCGACAGGTCCCTGGCGTCCCAGCGACTGAACTGGGCTTCCGGGTGGGTTAGGATGAATTCGTGGTACCGAATGTGCGAGATCAGCCTCCCCAGGCGAGTGCCGCGGTTGGCGAAGCCAGGGCCTCCAGAATGGCCCAGGCGCGGTGCGGTCGCTGCGTGTTGGGTCAAGTCATGCGAGCAAGACGGGTTCCACCTTGCGCTGAGCACAACAGGGGCGGGGCATCCTTGGTGATAGGCGTTGGCTCCAGTTCAGGGCGCGGCCCGTGCGCGGGCTCAAAGTTGAAATCCTTCAGCAGGTCCCCCGTTTGAAGATGGAAGGCGAGTTCCAGTTCGGCGAGTACAGGCTTCTTGTGGCCGACCAGCAGCTTTTGCGCGGCAGCGAAGAGGTTCCTCTCACCGCGCGCGCCTTCGCGGTACTTCGTGTATTGGTGGAGCACGCAGGCAAGTTGGTCAGCAAGGACGAATTGTTGATGCGCGTCTGGGCCGGCGTCGTCGTCGAGGAGAATAACGTCGCGGTGCAGGTGGGCGTGTTGCGCAAGGCACTTGGACCAGCCTTGATCGCGACCATCCCCGGCCGCGGCTACCGCTTCACGGGTGCGCTGCGCGTTGCGCTTGATCAGGCTGGCCCGGCAACCGCGCCGGGATCGCCCCGGGTTCCCGATGCTGCGTCAGCCCGGACGGTCAACCTGCCTGTTGCGCCATCACACCTGTACGGCCGCGCCGAGGATTTGCCGACACTGCGCACCCTGTTGGAGTCGCACCGGATCGTCACCATCGTGGGACCCGGTGGCATCGGCAAGACTGCCTTGGCTCAGTCTCTGGCCCACGCAGCGCGAGGCACGCTGGACGACGATGCATGGTGGGTCGAACTCGCGCCGCTGTCCGATGGGGCACTGGTGGCCAGCACGGTCGCGGGTGTGTTGCGCGGAGCGCTCGGTGCCGATGGGTCGATCGATGCCTTTGCGAAGACCTTGGGCGACAGCCGCATGCTCATCGTGCTCGACAACTGCGAACACGTGTTGCAGGACACAGCCGAGGTTGCCGCGGCCTTGTTGCGCGCAGCGCCCAACCTGAGGCTTCTGGCCACCAGCCAGGAACCGCTGAAGATCCCCCAAGAACAGCTCTATCGCCTGGGACCGCTGTCGTTGCCAGATGACATGGCGGTAGCCCATGCGCAGCAGGCCGGCGCCGTTGCCCTGTTCGAGGCAAGAGCGCGCGCGGCCGACCCGCGATTCGTGTTGAACGAG
>CAIJPE010000324.1 GCA_903822435.1 uncultured beta proteobacterium
CCGAACGGACCGACCGCCCCGGTCGGCGTGTGGCCGATCTTCTCGACCACGTCCATGCCCTCGACGATCCTGCCGAACACCGCGTAGCCCCAGCGCAGCGGCGTCGGGTCGAGGTCGTCGTTGTCGGTCAGGTTGACGTAGAACTGCGCGTTGCCCGAGTGCGGCGAATCGCCGCGTGCGAGGCCGACGGTGCCGCTCTTGTTCGACAGCCCGTTGCCCGATTCGTTGGCGACCGTCGTCGCGGCGGCCTTGGCCTGGTTCTTGTCGTCGTAGCCGCCGGCCTGGATCACGAAGTTCGAGATCACACGGTGGAAGATCGTGCCGTTGTAGTGGCCCGCCTTGACATACTTCAGGAAGTTGTCGACGGTCTTGGGCGCCTTCTCGGCGTCGAGCTCGACGACGATGTCGCCCATGCTCGTGGCCAGCCGCACCTTCTGGGCATGGGCCGAGCCGCCGGCCAGGCACAGGACGGCGATGAATGCATGCAGCAAGAACTTGGACAAGCGGGGCTCCCGGAAAACCAGCAGGTGATGAAAGCGCTGGAGTCTAGCGGCCCGGCTGGGCAGGTGCTGCCAACAAGGCCCGCGCCGCGGCGAGCTTGTGTTGCAGCGGCTGGTCCATCGGGGCTGCGGCCACGGCGCCTTCCCAGGCCCGCACGGCCAGCATCAGGTAGACCTGCCCGAGGTTGGCCCTTGCCGTGGCGTGCCCGGGGTCGTTGCGCAGCGCGGTTTCCAGCGCCTGGCGGGCCAGTTCGAGCCGCCCTGCGCGGGCGTGCAGCAGGGCCATGTTGTTGTACGGATCCGGCAGTTCCGGGTATTCCTCGGCCAGCCGCTGGAAGACCGCCAGGGCTTCGTCGTCGCGGCGCAGGTCCATCAGCACCACGCCGTTGAGAAAGCGCGCCTGGGCGTCGCGCGGGTTGGCGTCAACGGCCTTCTCGGAACGCGCGAGCGCCGCGGCCAGGTCGCCCTGCGCCATGAGGGCGCGGATCTCGCTGGCCTCGTCGGCACGGGCCTGCGGGGCGAGCAGCACGCCGGCCATCGCAAAGAACAGCGCGCCGGCACCGCGGCGCCATGCGCCCGGGCGTCTGCCGCAGGGCGCCCCTCGACGGGCGGGGGGCTGGCCGCGGAGCGGCGTCATCAAGGCAGTCGAGGACATGGGTGGATCGGCGCGAGGCCGCTCGGTCGGGTGAGATGCCACCGCTATACTGACCCTGGATTCTATCGGCGCATGGACCGCACGCCGCCAAGCTGTCCCTGACGCCGATGTGACCCCCGGCGCGGCGCTGCCCGGCGCCGTTCCGCTACCGGTGTGATTCCCAGCACCGCAACCGCCCTTCATCCGCATGAGCCTACGCATCCACAACACCTTGACGCGACAGCTCGAGGTGTTTGCCCCCATCGACCCAGGTCAGGTGCGGATGTATGTATGCGGCATCACCACGTACGACCTGTGCCACCTCGGCCATGCCCGGATGGTCCTGGCTTTCGACACGGTCTACCGATGGCTGCTGGCCAGCGGATGGCGGGTGACCTATGTGCGCAACATCACCGACATCGAAGACAAGATCATCCGGCGCGCGCTGGAGCGCAACATCACCATCCGGGCGCTGACCGACGAGATGATCGCGGCCATGCACCGGGACTTCGCGGCGCTCGGCGCCCTGACACCCACGCACGAGCCGCGCGCCACCGACTATGTCGGGCAGATGCTCGGCCTGATCGACGTGCTGCAGGGCAAGGGTCTGGCCTACCAGTCCGAAGGCGGCGACGTGAACTACGCCGTGCGCAAGTTCGCGGGCTACGGCAAGCTTTCGGGCAAGTCGCTGGACGAGTTGCGCGCCGGCGAGCGCGTGGCCGTGGGCAACGACAAGCAGGATCCGCTGGACTTCGTGCTGTGGAAGGCGGCCAAGCCCGACGAGCCGGACGATGCCCGATGGCCCAGCCGCTACGGCCCCGGCAGGCCAGGCTGGCACATCGAATGCTCGGCCATGAGCGGCGCGCTGCTCGGCGAGCCCTTCGACATCCACGGCGGCGGGGCCGATCTCACCTTCCCGCACCACGAAAACGAGATCGCCCAGAGCGAAGGGGCCAGCGGCGGCGAGTTCGTGCGCACGTGGATGCACAACGGCTTCCTGAACGTCGACGACACGAAGATGTCCAAGAGCCTGGGCAACTTCTTCACCATCGCCGATGTGCTGAAGAAGTTCGATGGCGAGACGGTGCGCTTCTTCATGCTGCGCACACACTACCGCAGCCCCTTCAACTTCAGCGACACGCTGCTGGAAGAGACCCGCACCGCGCTCAAGCGGCTGTACAACGCCGTGGCCGCGGTTGATCTGCCCCAGACCCCTGCGACCATCGACTGGGCCGAGCCGCGAGCGGCCGCCTTCAAGGCCGCCATGGACGACGACTTCAACACCCCGGGGGCGGTGGCGGTGCTTTTCGAACTGGCTGCCCAGGTGCACCGGGGCCACGCCGCCGATGCCGCGTTGCTCCAGTCGCTGGGCGGCGTGCTGGGGCTGCTGCAGCAGGCGCCGCAGGCCTACCTGCAAGGCGGCACGGGGCTGGACGAGGCCACCATCGGCCTGCGCATCGCCGAGCGTGCCGGGGCCAAGCAGGCGCGCGACTTCGCCAGGGCCGACGCCATCCGGAAGGAGCTGGCGGCGCTGGGCATCGAGCTGAAGGACGGGCCGCAGGGCACCACCTGGGTCAAGGCCTGACCCGATGCCCCTGACCCCGATCGCGGGCGCAGTGCCCCCTGCCTGCTTGCTGGTGGCCACGCCCGATTATTGGGATGACGCCTGCCGTCACCTGTCGCGGCGCGACCGCGTCATGAAGAAGCTCATCCCGCGCTTCGGCGAGGCCCGCCTGAAGAGCCAGGGCGATGCCTTCACCACCCTGGCACGTTCCATCGTGGGCCAGCAGATCTCGGTGAAGGCCGCGCAGTCGGTGTGGGGCCGCTTCATCCAGGCCGTGGGGGGCAGCCACGAGCAACTGCGGCCGGCCGACGTGCAGGCCATGACGGTCCCCGGCCTGCGGGAGGCCGGGCTGTCCGCGCGCAAGTCCGAGTACCTGCTCGACCTGGCCCGCCACTTCCACGACCGCCAGGTGCACGTGGACCAGTGGCAGCAGATGGACGACGAGGCCATCGTGGCCGAACTGGTCGCCATCCGCGGCATCGGCCGATGGACGGCCGAGATGTTCCTGATCTTCCATCTGATGCGCCCGAACATCATGCCCATGGACGACCTGGGCCTGATCAAGGGCATCAGCGTCAACTACTTCAGCGGCGAGCCCGTTTCACGCGCCGAGGCGCGCGAGGTGGGCGAGGCGTGGGCCCCTTTTCGTTCGGTGGCCACTTGGTATATTTGGCGCAGCCTGGAGCCGATCCCCCTTGAACAGGGGTAGCCCCAGGTCCACTTCCGACACTGCGGAAAGCCCATGAGCAAACGCCATTTCCTGGAGTTCGAACACCCCATCGCCGACCTGGAGTCCAAGATCGACGAACTGCGCTACGTGCAGAACGAATCGGCCGTGGACATCAGCGACGAGATCGATCGCCTGAGCCAGAAGAGCCAGCAGCTCACGCGGGACATCTACTCGAACCTCACGCCCTGGCAGGTCACGCAGATCGCGCGGCACGCCCAGCGGCCCTACACGCTGGACTACATCAACGAGATCTTCACCGACTTCCAGGAGCTCCACGGCGACCGCCACTACGCCGACGACCTGTCCATCGTGGGCGGGCTGGCCCGCTTCAACGGGCAGTCGTGCATGGTGCTGGGCCACCAGAAGGGTCGGGACACCAAGGAGCGCACGCTGCGCAACTTCGGCATGTCGCGCCCCGAGGGTTATCGCAAGGCCCTGCGCCTGATGAAACTGGCCGAGAAGTTCGGCCTGCCGGTCTTCACCTTCGTGGACACGCCGGGCGCCTACCCCGGCATCGGCGCCGAAGAGCGCGGGCAGTCCGAGGCCATCGGGCGCAACATCTACGAGATGGCGCAACTCGAAGTGCCCATCGTGAGCACCATCATCGGCGAAGGCGGCTCCGGCGGCGCCCTGGCCATCAGCGTGGCCGACCAGGTGCTGATGCTGCAGTATTCGGTGTACTCGGTGATCTCGCCTGAGGGCTGTGCGTCCATCCTCTGGAAGACTGCCGAACGCGCATCGGATGCGGCCGAGGCACTGGGCATCACGGCGCACCGGCTGAAGGCGCTGGGCGTCGTGGACAAGATCGTGAACGAACCGGTGGGCGGCGCGCACCGCGACATGCCCTGGATGGCCGCGCAACTCAAGCGCGCGCTGGGCGAGGCGCTGCGCCAGAGCGCCGACCTCAAGCCCAAGGAACTGCTGCAGCGCCGCTACGAGCGCCTGCGCTCCTACGGTCGCTTCACCGACACCAAGGAACGGTAATGCCCCGCCGGGTCGCGGTGGCCGTCAGTGGCGGCCGCGATTCCAGCGCACTCCTGCACTGCACCGCACGCCAGGCCAGGGCTCTGGGGCTGGAGGTCTTCGCCCTGCATGTCCACCACGGCCTGACGCCGCAGGCCGACGCCTGGCTCGACCGGGTGCGCAGCCAGTCGCGCCGCTGGGGCGTGGCTTTCGACAGCCGCCGGTTGCAAGGTGCACCGGGGCCGGCGCAAAGCGTCGAAGCCTGGGCCCGCCACGGCCGCTACCAGGCGCTGGCCGAGATGGCCGAGGCAGCCCGCTGTGGTCTGGTCCTTCTGGCCCACCACCGCCGTGACCAGGCCGAGACGTGGCTTCTGCAGGCCCTGCGCGGGGGCGGGCCGGCGGGGCTGGCGGCGATGCCCGCCTGTGCAGTGCGGGCCGGCCTGCACTGGGGGCGCCCCTGGCTCGACCGGCCTCGCGAGGACATCGAAGCCTATGTGCGTCGGCACCGGC
>CAIJPE010000325.1 GCA_903822435.1 uncultured beta proteobacterium
AGCGGCTGGCGCGGCGGTGGTGCCGACGTTGTAGTACTTGCCCAGCGTGAGCAGGACGCCGAAGTTGCTCGTGCCGCTGCTGGCCCACTCCGGGTTTTCGTTGAACGTGAAGTTCAGCGTCGTCTGGCCGGCGATCTGCAGGCCACCGACCGTGTCGCCGGTGGCGTTGATCGCCGTCACGCCCGGGGCCAGGACGCTGGCGCCCGAGTAAAGACCTGTGGCCGGCGAAGGCGTCTGGTAGTAGGCGTAGATGTAGCTCGTCGCACCCGTGCCGCCGCTGCCGCTGCCGCACCAGGCGGCGTTCGAGCAGGAGAAGTTGTCCAGGTTGCTGCCGCCATAGCCGAAGTAGGCGCCGCCTTCGATGGTGAGGTTGTTCGCGGCAAAGCCCGAGGAGAAGGTGAGTGCGGTGACCGTGGCACTGGACACGGTGAAGCTGACCGTCTGCGCGGTAGCCGCGGCGTAGATGGCGCTGCCAGCCTGGTTGGCCGCCAGCGTGCAGGTGCCCGCGGAGACCAGGGTCAAGGTCGTTCCGCTGACCGTGCATACGGCGGCGGTCTGCGAGGTGATCGTCACCGCCAGGCCCGAACTGGCCGTGGCCACGAGCGCGGGGGGTGTGCTCCCCAGCGTCTGATTGCCGGGCGAGGTGAAGGCGATCGTCTGCGATTGCAGCGCCGCGGCGACCGCGAAGCTGACGACGACATCGGAGGCGGCGGAGTAGGTGGCGTCCCCGGATTGGCTGGCGTCCAGCGTGCAGGTGCCGGCGGAAACCAGCGTCAGCGCGGTACCTCTGACGGTGCACACCAGTGCCGTCTGCGTGGTGATCGTGACCGCCAGGCCCGAGCTGGCCGTGGCCGAGAGTGCGGGCGGGGCCGTGCCCAGCGTCTGGCTGCCCGGGCTCGTGAAGGTGATGGTCTGCGCGGTGAGTTGCACCGGCGGCGCGCCGGCGTCACCGCCGCCGCAGGCGGCCAACACCATGCTGATGACCAGCACCACCGATGGGAGCTTGAAGGAAGGCCAGGCTTGTCTCATGAGTTGCTCTGAGGGATGAGGAGTGTTCGAATATCCGCAGGCGACTTCGGTGAAATCGCTTTCAAGCGAGGCTGGAATTTGGCTGCCTTTGACGTCGCAGCGCACTCAAGGCTTTCCCTTAGCCGCGGTGGTGCGGCATGGGCTTTACCTCGCCAAGCAACTCTGTAAAGAACTTCGAACCCATGCTCGTGGCGCCGCCTGCGTGAGGGCGGCCGTTGTTCTTGCCGCTGCGTGACGCCCGACTGCAGCCCGTACCGGCGGCCCCCCAGGCCGGAGAGCCCGTGTCAAGTCATCTCAGGCATACACGCTGATCGAACTCGCGCCGGAAGATGTGGCCGCGTTCGGGACGGCAGCCGTGGCGCTCGGGACTGCAGTTCCGCCACCGGCAGGCTCCCGGTGGTGCGAGCGCATGGAAGCAAAGGCCTGCTGGGCGCCGCTCAGGTCTCCACTCTGGAGAGCCTTGCCCAATTGCGCCAGCGGGCTGTTCGGATCTGCTGCGATCTTGCTGCCGTTGGCTCCGGTCAAGTTCGTGTAGGCCGCCTTGGCGGCATCCAGGTCGTTGCTCTGAAGTGCCTTCGACAGCGTCTGCATGCTTTGCTGCCGCTGTTGCCAAGCCGCGGCTCCGGCCGAGCCAGCGCCCTGTGTCGAGGAAGTACCGGAAGGAATGCGCATACCCATGATTTGCTCCTCGGCGGCCGCCACTACCGGATTGGAAGCGGTCACTGCTGCCGTGATGTTTTTTCGGCAACTCCCGGCAGGCATCGAATCTGATCCATCCCCTTTACTCTGCAAAGAATTCCTAAGCAATGGACTGAGTGCGTGAACCCAGGCCCGGCACCATCCTCAACTTCACGGCTCAGGCGGCCCTCCGCCGCGAAACGAAAAGAAGCACAACCGCAACACCCCCGAAAACCCAGTGGCGACAAGATCGCGTTTCAGCGATCTTGGAGTTCAGCATGGACGCGCCTGCCTCTCGACTTTTCCCCCGATGGACCCGTTGCGGCCTTGGGCTGCTGCCCCTCGTCCTCGCCAGTTGCGGCGGTGGAGGCCACGACGACTATTTTTTCGGCCCCGCCATCGTTTCACCCGTGACCCAGGGCACCGTGAACGAGTACTACGCCCCCGTCAGCGCGGTGGACTCCACCATCAACGCCAGCTACGGCGGGGTCCGGGCGTACGTGCCGGTCGCCGGGGCCACCCGCGCGCAGCTCTTCGTGTTCCTGCCCGCCTCGCCGTTGACACCCAGCTCCTACCGGCTGGTCGGTGAATACGCAGCCGTCGCTGGCCTGTACAGCATCGGCCTGCCCTATCCGAACGGGCAAGCCGTCAACACGGTCTGTACCGGTTCGGCGGATGCACATTGCCACGGCGATGTGCGCCAGGCCCTGCTGGCCGGTGGCGACGTGACCCTGGCCAGCCCAGCCGTCAGCATCAGCACGAGCGACTCCATCCAACACCGGCTGGCCAAGACCCTGGCCTACCTCGACACCACCTACCCCACGGCGGGCTGGGGCCAGTTTCTCGACGCCAGCGGCAATGTGCTGTGGAGCCGGGTCCGATTGGGTGGCCACGGGGAGGGCGGCGCGCAGGCGGCCTACATGGCCACCCAGGTCCCGGTGGCCCAGGCCTGCCTGCTCTCGGCCCCGGGTGATTCGGTGGGCAGCGCACCCGCACCCTGGATCGGTGCAGCCATGAGCAGCAGCGCAACCCCCGGCAGCCAGTTCTCGGCGTTCACCCACCTGCAGGACACGCTCACCAGCTTCTCGGCCCTTCAGGCCGCCTGGGCTGCCCTGGGGCTGACCGGCGCGCCAGTCTCGGTCGACGGCGCCACGCCGCCCTACGGCGGCAGCCACGAGTTGACGAGCAACCTGCCGGTGGGCTGGAGCACCGACTACCACTCGATCACTGCCGTGGACGAGGCCACCCCGCTCAACGCCGACGGCACCGCGACCTACGCGCCGGCCTGGACTGCGGCCTGCTTCTGATGGCTTGAGATCGTCCGGCCCGCCGACACGCGGCCCGGGCTTCGATGGCGCAGCCTGCCGTCCAGGCATCGCCACGCGCACAAGCACTTGCAACTGTCCGTCCCGCCACCCCCGGGTTGAGGCCCTGGCAGAGGTTGCACCGGCACCGACCCCTTCATACAATCTGCTGAAAGCGCTTTCACCTTCGCTTGCCTGAGTGCGACCGCCGGTGGCCCGCTTGAACGGCCTCCCTCACTCGCACCGCCCGCCTATCGCCCGGGCTTGTGCGGCAAGTCGAAGAATCATGAGAAGAACAGCCCTCTTGCTCGCGGCCTGGTTATCGGCGGCGCACGCACTCGCAGCGGTCATTCCCGCCGGCACAGGCTCCTACTCGGACACCATCAACCCGGACAGCTACGGTTGCGTGGTCGACCACGGCAACTGGATCAACAATGCCGGGGTCGTCCAGCCCGGCATCGCCGGCTGCGACCCGCTGGGCGACTACAACGGCATCCCGGTCGGCACGCCGCAGAAGATCTACCCGCACCTCGTGGGCCAGGCCGCCCTGGAGCCCACCGCCACCCACCGCTGGTGGGGCTCGGTCCCGTTCTATGGCGAAGGGCAGGTCAACGGCAGCGGTGCCGGCTATCTGACCCCGGACCCGATGATCGCCCGGGTGAGCAATCTCGGCGTCCGCGTGTCGAGCATTCCCAACGGCTTGCGTGTCGACCCCAACAAGTTCGTGTTTCCCATCCCCGCCCCTTCGAACGAGGTCTTCGACGGCATTGCCATCGGCAACTCGCAGTACGCCAACCTCAACGCGTTCATGAAGGACCACAGCGACGGCACGGTCACCGTGGAATGGCGCTCGGGCGGCACGCCCGTGATGGAAGCGACCCTGGTGCATGGTTCGCCCTATATGTTCTTCCAGGTGTACGCGGGCACGCCGGTCATCCGCACCAAGGCGTCGCTGGGGCCCGAGAAGGGTGTCTTCTACCAGTCGAGCACCAGCCTGGGCGTGTGGACCGACGTGGCCAGCGTGCGCAACAACTTCCTGATCGTGGCCGAAGGGGCCGCGCAATTCACCAATCCAACGGCCGCGGAGACCGGCTTTGCGCCGCCCGGCGGGCGCTTCACCCTGGTCTGGTTGCCGGTGACCGGCCCCAGCGCACCCAGCAGCGCGATGATCAGCGACTTCAGCCAGTACGCGCTGAACCGCGTCGCGAGGGTGAACATCAACTACGCGGTGGACCCCAACACGCAGGCCGTCACCGTCACCCGCGACTACGTGGGCAGCGATGGCGTGGCGGTGAACACCCAAGCGGGCCTGATGCCGCTGCAGTGGAAGAACACGAGCCAGGTCCTGGGGCCCTACACGACGCGCAGTGCGCGCGGTGTCATCCGGTTCATGCCGACCAGCCGCGTCCAGTACCAGTTTCCCTTCGTGGGCGTGTTGCCGCTGCTGCCCACTCAACTGGGGCAGACCGAGGAAGGCCGGCTGCGCGCGATGATCACGCAGTTCGTGGCCAGCGGCCCGGCCAGCTGGAACAGCAAGACCGATACGTACTGGTCGGGCAAGGCCTACGGCAAGGTGGCCGAACTGGCAGCCATCGCACGCAGCATCGGCATGGTCAGTGAAGCGGATGTGATGGTCAATTGGCTCAAGAGCGAGTTGAGCGACTGGTTCCGCGCGAACAACTCCGGGCCCCTGGACAAGACCAAGTACTTCGCCTATGACCGCGACTGGGCCACGTTGCTCGGATTCGACGAGTCCTTCGGCACGCAGCAGCAACTGAACGATCACCACTTTCATTACGGCTACTTCATTCGCGCCGCGGCCGAGATCTGCCGCGTGGACGCCAGCTGGTGCGGCACCGCGGCCTATGGTCCGATGGTCGAGCTGCTGATCCGGGACTTCGCAGCCGGACGCAACGACCCGATGTTTCCGTACCTGCGCAACTTCGATCCGGCCAACGATTTCTCCTGGGCGTCGGGCCATGCCAATTTTGCGCTGGGCAACAACAATGAAAGCACCTCGGAAGCGGCGAATGCCTACGGCGCCATCGTGCTTTACGGCCTGATCACCAACAATCAGAGCCTGGTCGACCGGGGCATCTACCTGCATGCTTCGACCAGCGCGGCGTACTGGGAATACTGGAACAACTTCGACGCCTTTGCCGGCAAGACCGGCGACTTCAACAACTTCCCCAGTGGTTACAGCAAGCTGGCCACGTCGATCATCTGGGGTGCCGGCGCCGACTTTTCGACGTGGTTCAGCGGCGCCTACGCCCACATCCTGGGCATCCAGGGGCTGCCCCTGAATCCGCTGGTGCTGCACATCGGGCAGCACGCCGACTACCTGGCCGGCTACCTGACGCTGGGCCTTTCGCAGTCCTCCAACGGCCAGCCTTCGGGCCTGGCCGCGGGCCAGTGGCCGGACATCTGGTGGAACATCATGGCCATGGCCGACCCCCAGCGAGCCATCGACGACTTCAATGCGGTCAACTTGAATTACGCGGTCGAAGAAGGAGAAACGACCGCCCACACCTACCAGTGGATCAATGCCTTCAAGGCGCTGGGCCATGTCGAGTCCGGCAAGGGCACGATCACGGCCGACTACCCCTCGGCCGTCGCGTTCAGCAACAACGGCATCCTCACCTACGTCGTCTACAACCTGGGCAGCACGACGCGGTACGTGAAGTTCTCCGATGGCATGGCCATCAACGTGCCCGCCAACTCGATGAGCACCAAGCGCACCGGCGACGCGCCCGACCCGCCTGGCGGGCGCGACAACCAGCCGCCCACCCCGCCCGGAACGCCCACGGCGAGCAGCATCACGCCCAGCAGCGCCGTGTTGAGCTGGGCTTCGTCCACCGACAACGTGGGCGTGGCCGGCTACGACCTGTCGGTTGCCGGCACCACTTACACCAACGCGAGTTGCTGCGTGCTGGTGAGCGGGCTGCAGCCCAACACGCAGTACATGGCGTCGGTCGACGCCTTCGATGCGGCGGGCAACCACTCGAGCGTCAGCAGCGGCTTCTTCGTCACCGCCACGGCGCCGGTGGGCTGCAACTCCGCCTGCGTCAACCTGGCGCAAGGCAAGCCGGCCACGCAGTCTTCCGTCGATTGGGGCGGCAACCCCGCTCGCGCCGTGGACGGCAACACCGATGGCAACTGGGCCGGCAACTCGGTCACACACACCGCGGGCAGCGCGCAGCCCTGGTGGCAAGTCGATCTGGGGCAGCTCAGCGCCATCCAGGCCGTTCAGTTGTTCAACCGGACGGACTGCTGCGCCGAGCGCCTGTCGGACTTCTATGTCTTCGTCTCTGCCACCGACATGAGCGGCAAGACACTGGCACAGCTGACGGCAGACCCCACGGTTGCGCGGGTGCACGCCGACACGCTGGGCATCAACACCAGCATCACGCTGCCGCTGCTGGTGCAAGGCCGCTTCGTGAGGGTGCAGCTCAACGGCTGGAACTACCTGAGCCTGGCCGAGGTCAAGGTGCTGGGGCTGCCCAACCTGGCGCAGGGCAAGGTGGCCACGCAATCGTCCGTCGACTGGGGCGGCGACCCCGCCCGGGCGGTGGACGGCAACACCGACGGCGCCTGGACCTCGAACTCGGTAACGCACACGGCTGGCAGCACGCAGCCTTGGTGGCAGGTCGACCTGGGGCAGCTCAGCGCCATCCAGGCCGTGCAGATCTTCAACCGGACCGACTGCTGCACCGACCGGCTGTCGGACTTCTATGTCTTCGTCTCAGCCACCGACATGAGCGGCAGTACGCTGGCGCAACTGACTGCAGATCCGACCGTGGCCAGGCTGCACGTCGACACGCTGGGCAGCGCAGCCAGCCTGGCCTTGCCGCTGGTCGTGCAGGGCCGCTTCGTGAGGGTGCAGTTGGCCGGGACGAACTTCCTGAGCCTGGCCGAGGTGCAGGTGTTCGGGCAGTAGTGCAGGCACCGCTGGAATCATGGTGGGCACCGCGGTGATGGTGCGGGCGCCCGGATGAGCCGGCCGCGCAGGCACCACCACCATGTCTACGTCGTGGCGTTGTCGGACCGGGTGTGGAACGAACCGTCGTTCCGAAGGGCCAACCCGGACTATCAACTGGACAAGCCGCTGGTCTACGTCGGCATGACGGGCCTGGACCCCGACCTGCGCTTCGACCGCCACAAGGCCGGCGTCCAGTCCAACCGCTTCGTTCGCGACTACGGGCTCAAGCTGCTACCGCAGTTGTACGAGGTCTACAACCCGATGCCCTACGAGGCGGCCCGCGAGATGGAGGTCGAGCTGGCCATCGGCCTGCGCGAGGCCGGCTATGGGGTCTGGCAGGCGTAGGCGGCTTCGGCCCGTGCTCAGCCCGCGACGGCGAACAACACCGCGTTGTTGATGGCGTACACCGTGCCATCGGCCCCGATGGCCGTGGGCGTGTAGGACTCCGCGATGCCGCTGGTGAGCTGGATGCGCTGGGTGAAGCTGTTGCTGGCCAGGTCCCACCGGTAGAGCCAGCCGTCCTCGCTGTTGGCCAGCACGGACCGCGTCAGGGGGTCGACCGCGGCGGTGTTGATGCACCACTCCTTCACCGCGCCGCCCGCGCCGTCGGGCGTGGGCCCGAGGATGGACAGCACCTCGCGCAGGACCGGCAGGCCCGACAGCGCATCGGCCTGTGTCGCACCCGGGTCGAGCAGGACGATGCGGTTCAGGCCGTCGCCAGTGCCCACGCCCGCATAGTTGTTGTACTTGGTCATCAGCAGGTAGCCGCTGACGCCGGTGTAGGACGGCACGGCACTGGCCGGCACGATGGAGGCCGTGTCGTCCCAGCCGAAGCTGCCGGGCGGCAGGGTGCGCGCCAGCGTGGCGTCGAAGTGCAACAGCCAGCCGCGACCGTTGTGGCTGCCGAAGCGCGATTCCAGCACGCCAAAGTACACGTCCCCATCCGGGCCGATCGTGGGGGATGCCGTGCCGTCGTCGTTGACGTCTGCCGGGGCGCCGTTGCTGGGGTAGAGCAGCGGGGCGCGGGCTTGGGTGGCCAGGGTCCGGCTGTCCAGCGCCAGCAGCAAGCCGCGCCGCACGCCCGCGGCATCGGGCGCGCTGTTCACGGCCACGTACAGCGTCTGCCCGTCGTTCGACAGGGCCGGGGCGCTGTTCATGGCCACCTTGGTGATGCCGGCATCGCCTGCGGCCGCCGCGGCGCCCACCCAGCTGCCGCTGCCGTCGGCGGCGATGCGCGCAATGCCGCTGACCAGCCCGATCGGCGTGCTGCCCGTCACCATGAATCCGAAATAGACCGTGCCCTGGCGGTCGACGGTGGGCGGCGTGTGGATGGTGACGGCGGCCGCGTAGTCTGCCGGTGCGGCGGCGTAGGCCGCGTCCCCGTAGAACGCAAGGGTGCGGGGCGCCACGGTGGGGGCATCGGGGTTGTCGATCACCATGAGGAGCCCGCCCGCCGCCGGTGCGAAGAGGCGGTTGTCCGGGTCCAGCGCCAAGTTCCAGCTCGGCATCCAGTCATAGCGCGGGGGCAGCTGGTAGTCGCTGTCCTGCTGCCACAGCAAGGCGCCGTCGGCACCGGCGCGCGCCTCGATGCGAAAGCCACTGGCGCCGTTGGTCTTGACCGGCACCAGCACCGTGTTGTGCGAGGTGATCACGGGTGAGCCGTAATGCACCAGCAACTGGCCACCTACCCTGACGGGCGGGGCCTCATCGACCATGATGCGCCAGGCGATGCGGTTCAGGGGTTGCGTGGCCACGGCACCCTGGGCCGAGTGCTGCGCATCGCGCCCCAGGCCCCACCAGGCCGGCCCGTCCACGGCAGGCGACGGTGCGGGCGGCGCGGGCGCCGGCGCGGCTTCTGGCGCGGGGGCGTTGCTGCTGCCACCGCCTCCGCAAGATGCCAGGGCCAGGGACGAGGCGAAGAGCCCGATCAACCGCCGCCGCTCGGCGCCGTCCACGGGGCGCGGCGGCGGCGGCGGTACGGGGGTGTCCATGGGCAGGTGCGGCAACGGCAGCGGCAAGGTGCCCGCATTGTGCGGCCTGCCCTGCCCAGACTTGCCCGCCATCCGACGAAACCCGCTAGGGCCCAGGGCAGGCGAACAGCACAATGGTCTGAAGGCGGGTCCCTCTGGGCCCGACCGAACTCTTCCCGGAGGGCCCCATGGCGCCAGTCCCGTTCATCCCCCTGGAGGCCCTGGCGGCGATGGTGCCCGACGGCGCCACCGTCACCGTGAACAAGGGCGACGAAGCCGACGTGCCGATGGCCCTGGCCCTGGCGCTCATCCGGCGCGGCGCACGCAGGTTGCACCTGATCACGCTGCCCACCGCCGCCTACCCGGCCAGCGGCATGATGGTGGACCTGCTGATCGGCGCGGGCTGCGTGCGTTCGGTGGAGACCTCGGGCATCTCGCTCCACGAACTGGGCGCCGCACCGCGCTTCACGCGGGCCGTCACCAGCGGGCGGGTGCAGGTGATGGACGCCACCTGCCCGGCGGTCTATGCGGGCTTGCAGGCCGGCGCCAAGGGCCAGCCCTTCGCCCCGTTGCGCGGCCTGATCGGCTCGGACCTGCTGCGCCACCGCCGCGACTACCGCGTCATCGACAACCCTTTTGCAACCGGGGACCCTGTGGTGGTGGTGCCAGCCATCAACGCCGATGTGGCGATGTTCCACGTGGCCCAGGTGGATGCCGAGGGCAACGCATGGATCGGCCGCGACCGCGACCGCCTGCTGGCCGCCCATGCCGCGCAGACCGTGCTCATCACGGCCGACGCCCAGGTGCCGGGCAGCTACTTCGACGATCCAGGCATGGCGGCCGGCGTCATACCGGCCCTGTACATCGATGCGATGTCGCTGGTGCCCGGCGGTTGCTGGCCGATGGGGCTGGACGGCCGCGTCGACCTGCCCGCCGTGCGGCGCTACCTGCAGGCCGCGCAAAGCGACGAGGGCTTCGACCGCTACCTGCTGGACGTCGCTAGCACCCAGTGGCCGAGCGTCGCATGAAGGACATCGCGACGGCTGTCCGGCCCGAAGAGATGCATGCCAGCGTCGTCGCCGACCTGCTGGCCGGCGTGCGCCACGTGGCGGTCGGCATGCTGTCGCCCGTGCCGGGCACTGGGGCCCTGCTGGCGCGTGAACTGAGCGCCGGACGCATGCGCGTGTCCATCCTCGGCGGGCGCGAGCACAACCGCTGGACCAATGGTGGCGCCGAGTTGTTCGACCTGGCCGGGCGGGGCGGCATCGATGCCTTCTTCCTGAGCGGCGGGCAGATCGACGGGCAAGCCAACATCAACCTGGTCGGCACGGGCAAGTACCCCCAAAGCGGCGTGCGCTGGTCGGGTTCGTTCGGGTCGGCCTACCTGTACTTCGTGGTGCCGAGGGTGATCCTCTTCCGGTGGGAGCACAGCCGCCGCACATTGGTCGAGCAAGTCGACTTCATCAGCGCCCCGGGCCGGTCGGAGCCGGGCGTTCACCGCCCAGGCGGGCCGGTGGCGCTGCTGACCACCCTGTGCCTGTTCGACTACCGGCGCGAAGCCGGCCGGTTCTGCCTGCGTTCGATCCACCCCGGGCACACGCTGGAAGAGGTGCGGGACCAGACCGCCTTCGATTTCGACGCACCCGACGCGCCGCCCACCACCCCCGTGCCGGCGGCCGAGCGGCTGGCGCTGCTCCGCGGGCCGGTGGCCAGCCAGATCGCCGACGTGTATCCGGCCTTTGCGCGTCAGGTGTTCGGGCGTGGCGAGCCCGGCTGAAGGTCCCTGCCAGCCTGCCCGATCCTTGACAACCACCGGAGACGCACCTTGAATCCCAGCACCCCCCTGTGCCGACTGTCGGCCGCCCTAGCCCTGGGCGTAGCCGCCACGCTGCCCGCGTTCGCGGACAGCCCGCCGATCGAGATCCTCTTCGTGGGCAACAGCTTCACCTTCGGCAAGTACGCCCCGGTGCGCAACTACATGGGCGGCTACGACAGCGGCCCCGGGGCCGTGGCCGCTGCCCACGTGCACGACCTGCAATGCCCTTCCGTGGCCGCCTGCTCGGCCGCCGAGAGCGTGGCGCTGTCGGTACCCAGCACCAACCCGGCCATCGTCAACAACCCGCTGTACCCCACGCTGCAATCGCAGCTGGACTACCTGGCGGGTGCCGGCAGTGCGTCCAAGTTCAGCGAGCCCGGTCCCTATGGCGGCATCCCGGGCATCTTCCTGAAGTTCACGCAGGAATCCGGGCTGAACTACAACGTGTCCATCGACACCATCTCCAGCGCCACGCTCAACGGGACCTGGAAGAACAGCACCAACCTGCCGGTGATCAGCGCGTCGAAATGGGACCACGTGGTGCTGCAGGAGCAGAGCTTCACACCGCTGCCCACCACCATCACGGTCAACGGCAGCACCGTCACCACGCGGGGCAACCCGGCCAACTTCAACACGGGCGTGCAGGCCATCGTCAACTCGCTGCACACCAACGCGGCGGCGGCAGGCCGCCCGGATGCCGCCGTCACTCTCTACGAGACGCAGCCGCTGGCCAGCTACTCGTACCTCAGCACCAACCCGCTGATGCCCATCTACGGCAGCAGCGCGGGCATCACCGGCGGCAACAACAACCAACCCTACGTAGGCGACCCGAACCCCGTGTCGCGGATGGCGCAAGACCTGCACAGCGCCTACCTCACCGCGGCCGCCAACGCCCGGGCGCTGGGCCACAGCAGCGTGGACGTGAGCCTGGCCGGCGATGCCTGGATCACCGCGATGAACGCCGGCATTGCCGTGACCAACCCTTACCTGGCCGGGGCCCTGTCGGGATCGCAGGTCGACCTGTGGGACAGCAATGCCCTGGATGCCTGTTGCACCACGCCCATCGGCTACCACCCCAGCGTGTACGGTTCTTACCTCAATGCATTGATGCTGTTCGCACAGATCACCGGCGTGGACCCGCGTTCGCTCGGCTTCGCCGACCAGGCCGCCGCCGAGCTGGGCATCGACGGCAACGTGGCCGTGCAACTGCAGGGAGCCGCCTTCCTCACGATGCAGGCCGGCGGCCCTGCCGCGGTGCCCGAGCCCGCAACCTGGGCCTTGATGGCGGCAGGCCTGGCGGGCACGCTCAGCGCCACGGCTCGGCGGCGCCTTCGCGGCTGGGTGCAGACCCCGCGCACCGCCACCCCATGACCGACCCCATCGACAGCCGGCTCACCAACCTGGAAATCAAGGCCAGCTTCACCGAAGACCTGCTGGACCGGCTCAATGAAATCATCGTGAGGCAACAGTCGCAGATCGACCACCTGCTGCGCGAGGTGGCGCTGCTGCGCGAACAGGGCCGCGGCGCCGAGCCTGCCCCGTTTCGGAGCCTGCGCGACGAACTGCCGCCGCACTACTAGGGCGCAGACGAGGGCTAGGGTTTCCCGGCCGGGCCGGGGCGGCCAGAACGGCGCTCTTCGCGCAGCCGATACAGGTACAGGCTTTCGACCTTTTCGCGCGCCCAGGGCGTCTTTCGCAGCACCTTCAAGCTGGAGGCGATGCTCGGCTCGACGGTGAAACACCGCAGCGCGACGCGCTCGCCCAGGCCGTCCCAGCCGTAGGCGGCCACCAACGTGTTGAGCATGGCTTCGAGCGTGACGCCGTGCAAGGGGTTGCGCGGTTGGGCGGGTTGGGCGGGGGTGCTCATCGGGGCATTCTGCCGCCGCCTAGAATCCGCCCCCCGGTTGCCTTCGCTGCCGCCTTTGCCTTGCCCCGTGCCCCATGTTCAAGAACGCGCTCATCTACCGCATCGACACCTGGGAGCCGCCCACTGGTTCCGACGTGGAAGGCCGCCTGGCCGGTGCGCGGTTCATCCCCTGCACGCCCTCGCAGGCCGAGTCCATCGGCTGGGTGGAGCCGCGCGGTGAGAAGCACGGCGTGCTGCTGGAAAGCGTGGGCGGCCAGTTGATCCTGACGCTGTGCACCGAGACCAAGGCGGTGCCAGGCGGCGTGATCAAGGAGCAGCTCGAAGAGCGGTTGGCCAAGATCGAGGCCGACACCGGCCGCCGCCCCAAGGGCAAGGCCAGCCGCGAGATCAAGGAAGAAATCGTCCACGAGCTGCTGCCGCGGGCCTTTCCCAAGCGCTCCACCACCGTGGTGTGGATCGACCCGAAGGCCGGCCGCGTGCTGATCGGCGCGGGCAGCGCCAAGAAGGCCGACGCCGTGGCCACCCGCCTGGTCGACCTGTTCCCGGGCCTGCGCCTGTCGCCGCTGCAGACGGCCCTGTCGCCGACCACGGCGATGTCGGCCTGGCTGAGCGAAAAGCAGGGCCCGCCGGGATTCAGCCTGGACCGTGAATGCGAACTCAAGCAGCCCGATGCCGAAAAGGCGGCGGTGCGCTACGCGCGCCACACGCTGGAGATCGACGAAGTCGGCGTGCACATCCAGCAGGGCAAGCTGCCCACGCAGGTGGCCATGACCTGGGCCAGCCGCGTTTCCTTCGTGCTGACCGAGGCGCTGACGCTGAAGAAGATCAAGCTGCTGGACGTGGTGCTGGAAGGCAGCAGCAGCCCGGCCGACCGCGCCGATGGCGGCTTCGACGCCGACGTGGCGCTGACCACGGGCGAGCTCGCTCTGTTGCTGCCGGAGCTGATCGAGGCCCTCGGCGGCCCATTGGTGCAGGAAGCCGGCACACCGGCCACGGCAGCACCCGCGGCCGTGCCCAGCGTCGTGGCCGCGCCGGGTGCGCCACCTTGGGCCGTGGAGCCGGCCTGACGGGGCTTCAAGAGCCAGGGCCCTTCGCCGCCAGGACGGCACGCCAGGCCCCGCGCCGTCGACAGGGTCATCCCTTCCAGCCGGCCGGCCGGGCCGCCGCTCAGCCCGGGGACGCCGGTCCGATGCCCGCGGCGACCTGCCCGAAACCCCCGGAGGCCAGATCCGCCACCACCCGGTTGCGGCCGCTCTCCTTGGCTTGGTACAGGGCCCGGTCGGCGCGGCGGATGACGGCCTCGGCCGATTCGCGGTCGGCGCGTGCCTCGGCCACGCCCACGCTGATGGTCACGCTCGGCTCGCCGTCCAGGGCCACTTGCACGGTCAGCCGTTCGGCCAGCGCTTGCGCGTCGCCCAGCCCCATGCGCGGGAGGAGGACGCAGAACTCCTCACCGCCCCAGCGTGCAACCGTGTCGCCCGTGCGCAGTCCGTCGCGCAGCGAACTGGCCACGCGCTGGAGCACGCGGTCGCCGCCTTCGTGGCCATGGCGGTCGTTGACGGCCTTGAAGTGGTCGATGTCCACCATCAAGACCACGTAACCGTGCGCCGAGCGACCCGCGCGGGCGTGAAGGGCCTCGATGGCCTTGAGCAGGCCGCGGCGGTTCGTCACGCCGGTGAGCGCGTCGGAATGGGCCTGCGCGTGCAGACGCTCCATCACGCGGCCCAACACCAGGCGAATCTGGGCGAGGTTCATGCAGCCGCCCGCAAACAGGACGCCGATGACCAGCGCCAGGCTGCCTTGCCCCGGGGCATCGATGGACACCTTGCGGGTGCTCTCGCTGCCCAGGGCATGCGCTGCCCGCGCCAGCAGGGCCACTGCCGTCAGGCCGTAGGTGGCGCTGAGCAGCCGCGCCAAGGTCGGTGTGGCCGCTTGTCCGCGTCGCCAGACCAGGTCCACCGTGGCCAGCAGCGCCAGCGCCGCCCCGACGCAGACCCCGGCCACGCGCCAGGCGTGGCCACCCGGTTGCCCCAGGGTGGCCCACGCCAGCAGCGCGAGGGTTCCCACCAGGACGAGGTAGCCGCGGTCGCGCGGCGGCTGCCCCCAATGCAAGGCCAGGCCGCGGTGCTGGAGCGCCACGGCGCCGACGATCAGCACATTGCCCAGGTTCCTCAGGGGGTGACCCGATACCCAGGGTGGCACGTAGAGCATCAACCCCACCGAAAGCGCCAGCCAGAACACCGCAAACTGGCCCTCGGCCGAAGACCAGCCGCGCGACAACCGGGCGGCCATGGCCCAGCCCAGCGCATGGACCAAGAACTGCACCGCCACGAGGGCGATCAGCAGGGGCTGATCCTGGATGTTCATGGGCTGGACACTCCCGCGATCCCGGCCGCCAGTGTGGCACGCAAGCCCGGCCTCACGGCCCTCGCGATGCCTCTCCATCGGTGATGATTGAAACCCGTCGGGAACAACTGCAAGAGGACCGCATGAAGATCTTCATCGCCGGCATCGCCACCGAGACCAACACTTTCGCCATGGCCCCGACCGGAGCGGGCGCCTGGACCGTGTACCGCGGCCCGGCTGGCGGCAGCGCCTGGCAGCCGATCGTCGAGCGCCTGGCGCTGCACGGCGGCCATGAGGTGGTGCTCGGCCTGCTGGCCGAGGCCCACCCGGACGGCCCGACGGTGCGGGCGGTGTACGAGCATTTGCGCGACGAACTCCTGGCCGGCCTGCAGGCCGCCATGCCCGTCCACGCCGTGCTGCTGCCGCTGCACGGCGCCATGGTGGCCGACGGCTACCCGGACTGCGAGGGTGACCTCATCGCGCGGGTGCGGGCCGTGGTGGGCCCGGCGGTGCCGATCGGCGTGGAACTGGATCTGCATTGCCATCTCACGCACAAGATGCTGCAAAGCGCCGACATCGTCATCGCCTACAAGGAGTATCCGCACACCGACATGGCGGCCCGCTTCGAGGAGTTGTGGCGGATCACCGTGGCCGCGGCGGAAGGTCGCGTCCGCCCGGTAACCGCCGTGCACGATGCCCGCATGCTGGGCTTCTGGCACACCACGCGCGAGCCCATGAAGTCCTTCGTGCAGCGGATGCAGGCGGTGGAGCGCGAGCCGGGCGTGCTCAGCGTGAGCTTCGGCCACGGCTTTCCGTGGGGCGACGTGCCCGAAGCGGGCGCCAAGGTGTGGGTGGTGACCGATGGCGACCCCGACCTGGCCGCGCGTTGGGCGCTCACGCTGGGCCGGGAGATCTGGTCGCTGCGCCACCAGACCGGCGCACGGCAATCGTCGCTGCCAGCGGCCCTGGACCAGTTGCAGGCCTGGCACGCCGGCCCGCCCATCGTGGTGGCCGACATCGCCGACAACGCCGGCGGCGGGGCCAGCAGCGATTCGACCTTCATCCTGGCCGGGTTGCTGGAGCGCGGCATCGGCAACGTCGCCCTGGGTGGCTTTTACGACTTGGGCGCCATCCAGGTCTGCCGCGACGCCGGCGTGGGCGCGCGGCTGAACCTGCGCGTGGGCGGCAAGCTCGGGCCTGCCTCGGGGCACCCGGTGGACCTGGCCGTGACGGTGCGCGCCATCCGTGCGGACCATGCGCAGAGCGTGCTCGGCCTGGGCCCGCGCGCCTGCGGCTGGGGCGTGTGGGTGAGCACCGACGAGGGCTTGGATATCGTCCTGATCAGCGAGCGCACGCAGGTCTTCGGCACCGACCTGTACACCGGCCTGGGCATCGAGCTGGGCCGCAAGCGGGCCGTCGTGGTGAAGTCGTCGCAGCACTTCCATGCAGCCTTCGCGCCGCTGGCCAGCCAGGTGCTTTACGTCGAGACGCCGGGCCTGCTGCGCAGCGACTTCGCGCACATCCCTTACCGTCACCGTGACCTGGAGGTCTGGCCGCGGGTGGAAGACCCCTGGCAAGGCCATGCCCCATGACGCCGGAGTTCCCGCGATGAAGCTCGATCTGGACGGCCTGCTGGCCACCCCGTTGCCCGACACCCTCAAGGGCCTGAGCCCGCGGGCCGTGGGCCAGCCTCTGGCCGCTCTGGGCAGCCTGGGCCTGTCGGTGCTGGCCGGCGACCTGCCGTTGCCGGCCGCGGTGCTCAAGGAATCGGCCCTGGCGCACAACAGTGCGTGGATGCGCGGCTTCACCGAGCGGGCCGGCGTCAGCCTGTGCCCGCACGGCAAGACGACGATGGCGCCGCAGTTGTTTCAGCGGCAGCTCGATGCCGGCAGCTGGGGGATCACCGCCGCCACGGCCAGCCACGTGCGCACCTACCGGCGCTTCGGCGTGCAGCGCGTGCTGATGGCCAACCAGCTGGTCGGCCGGGCCAACATCGAGATGGTGCTGGACGAACTGGCGGCGGACCCCGGCTTCGACTTCTACTGCCTGGTCGATTCGCAGGCCGGCCTGTCGCAGTTGCAGGACGCGCTGGCGCGAAGGCCCCGGCAGGCACCCTTGCAGGTGCTGCTGGAGATGGGCATGCCGGGCGGCCGCACGGGTGTGCGCAGCCTGGACGACGCACTGGTGTTGGGCCGGGCCCTGCGCGACGCGGCGCCCGCCGTGGCGCTGCGCGGCATCGAGGGCTACGAAGGCGTGGCGGGCGGCGATGACCACGGCAAGGTCGAGCTGGCGGTGCACGGCCTGCTGGACACGCTGGCCGAAGCGGCCCGCATCGGCGAAGCCGAAGGCTGGTTCGCCCCGGGCGAGCTGATCCTCACGGCCGGGGGCTCGGCCTTCTTCGACATGGCTGCGGCCGTGCTGGCGGCGTTGCCCACGCACCGGGCCACGCGCGTGGTCATGCGCAGCGGCTGCTATCTCTCGCACGACAGCCTGCACTACGAACGCATGCAGGCGCGGCTGCGCCAGCGGGCCGGTGCGCTGTGGGGCAGCGGGCCGGGCCTGCGCAATGCGCTGGAGGTGTGGGCCTGCGTGCAGTCGGTGCCCGAGCCGCAGCGCGCCATCTGCAGCCTGGGCCGCCGCGACGCGTCTTACGACGTGGTGCTGCCGCAGCCGCTGTGGTGGTTCCGCCCGGGCCTGCACGGCCGGCCCGAGCCAGCGCCACCGAACCTGCGCGTGCCGGCCCTGTTCGACCAGCATGCCTACGTCGACGCCGCGGACGGCCCGATTCCGTGGCAGGTGGGCGACCTCGTGGGGTTCGGCATCGGCCATCCCTGCACCACCTTCGACAAGTGGCCGCTGCTGCACACGGTGGACGACGACTATGCCGTCACCGGCGGCATCCGGACCTTCTTCTGAACGTCCAAGACACCAGGACAACCCACCCATGAGCGACCCCCAGGAAACCAACGACATCCCGGCCGATTTCAAGCCGTCGATCACCGGCGACCACGAGCGACGCGAGGTGATGATCCCCATGCGGGACGGCGTGAAGCTGTTCACCGCCATCGTGGTGCCGCGCGGTGCGCACCGCGCACCGATCCTGCTGGACCGCACGCCCTATGCCGCAGCCAAGGCCACGCGGCTGAACGGCAGCACGCACGCGGCCATGCTGCTGTTGCTGTTCCACGGCGAGCTGAGCCAGGCCGGCTACATCACGGTGCTGCAGGACGTGCGCGGCAAGCACAAGTCCGAAGGCGTCTACGTGATGAACCGGCCCCTGCGCGGCGAGTTCAACCCCACCTCCACCGACCACGCCACCGACACCTGGGACACCATCGAGTGGCTGGTGAACAACGTGCCCGAGTGCAACGGCCGCGTGGCCACCATCGGCATCAGCTACGACGGGTTCACGGCGTTGATGAGCCTCGTCGACCCCCATCCCGCCCTGAAGGCAGCGGTGCCGATCAACCCGATGGTGGATGGCTGGATGGGCGACGACTGGTTCCACAACGGTGCTTTCCGCCAGTGGCTCACGCTGCCCTACATCTGGGTGCAGACAGCCAGCAAGGGTGCCGACCTGCCCTGGCCCGTCTCGCGCTACGACGAGTACGAATCGTGGATGGAAGCCGGCTCGGCCGGCGCCATGGGCCAGGCCCTGGGCATGGAGCAGCTGCCCTTTTGGCGCCGCCTGACCGAGCACCCTGACTACGACCGCTTCTGGAGCGAGCAGGCCATGGATCGCGTGCTCGCCGCGCGGCCCCACACGGTGCCCACGCTGCACGTGCACAGCCAGTGGGACAGCGAGGACATCGTGGGCGCGATGTCCGTCCACGCGGCGCTGGCGCGGCAGGATCCGGCGGGCCAGCGCAACCGCCTGGTGATCGGGCCGTGGAGCCACGGCGGCGTGGGCTTCACCGACGGCGCGAGCCTGGGGCCCATCAAGTTCGGCAGCGACACGGCCAAGTGGTTCCGGCGCGAGCTCTTGCGGCGCTTTCTCGATGCGCACCTGCGCGGCGATGGCACCTTGCCGGCCATGGCCCCCGTGACGGCCTTCGAGACGGGCAGCAACGTCTGGCGCGAGTTCGACACCTGGCCACCGGCGCCTGCCAGGCCGCCGCACCGGCTCTTCATGGCGGCGCAGGGCGGCCTTGGCCCCGAAAGCCCGCCGGCCACGGCCGAACCGGCCTTCGACGGCTATCTATCCGACCCCGCCAAGCCGGTCACGCACACGCCGCGCCCGATCCGGCCCAAGGGCGGCACCGCGTCCAACTGGGACGCCTGGCTGGTGGAAGACCAGCGCTTCGCGGCCGACCGGCCCGACGTGCTGGTGTACTGCACTCCGGTGCTGACCGAGGCCGTGCACGTGGCTGGCCAGCCCGTGGCCCTTCTGTACGCGTCCACCAGCGGTAGCGACTCCGACTGGATCGTCAAGCTGATCGACGTCTACCCCGATGAGGTACCCGGCGACGCGCCCATGGGCGGCTACCAGTTGCCCGTGGCCATGGAAGTGCTGCGCGCACGCTACCGCGACGACCCGGCCCGCCCCACAGCCGTGCCGGCGGACACCGTGGTGCGCTACCGCATCGCCCTGCCCCATGTGTGCCACGCCTTCCTGCCGGGGCACCGCATCATGGTGCAGGTTCAGTCCAGCTGGTTTCCGCTGTACGACCGCAACCCGCAGACCTTCGTGCCCAACATCTTCTTTGCGCAGCCGCAGGACTACGTGCAGGCCACGCAGCGGGTGTACCGCGTGGCCGGGGCGGCGAGCGGGATCGACCTGCCGCTGGCCCCTTAGCGGCCAGGCCCGGTCCAGCGGACTTGACATATTGTCATTTTCTCTTGCCATTTTGGCAATTTGCCAACCTAAACGATACATTTTTACCGATTCACATTGTCGGCGCCGTCCGCGAGACTCCTGTCAACGCAGCCAGGAAGCCCGCCATGAGCACCCACCGCCCCACCCGCACCCTGTTTCTCAGCACCCGCCACCTCGTCCGCCTGGTGCAGCGCAAGGGCCTGTCGGCCTGCCTGTCCGGCGTGGCAGACCGCATCGAAGCGGGCTATCGGCGCTGGCATGAGTTCGACAAGAGCGCCCGCGTGGCCTGCCACTCCGGAGTGGGCGTGATCGAGCTGATGCCCATTGCCGATGCCAGCCAGTTCGCCTTCAAGTACGTCAACGGCCACCCAGGCAACCCGGCTCGCGGGCTGCCCACGGTCATGGCCTTCGGCGTGCTGGCCGATGTGGACACGGGCACCCCGCGGCTGCTGTCGGAGCTGACGCTGACCACCGCCATCCGCACCGCGGCCATGTCGGCGCTGGCCGCCCGGGTGCTGGCCCGGCCGGGCAGCCGCAGCATGGCGCTGATCGGCAATGGCGCGCAAAGCGAATTCCAGGCGCTGGCGTTCTGCGAGATCGTGGGCATCCGCGAGCTGCGGCTGTTCGACACCGACCCCGCGGCCAGCGCCAAGCTGGCCGCCAACCTCGCAGGCCAGGGCCTGCACGTGCGCATCTGCCGCAGCACGGCCGAGGCCGTGCGCGGCGCGGACATCGTCACCACCGTGACGGCCGACAAGACCAACGCCACCATCCTCACGCCCGAGCTCATCGAGCCGGGCATGCACATCAACGCCGTAGGCGGCGACTGCCCCGGCAAGACCGAGCTCCACCCCGGCGTGCTGCAGGCGGCCGCGGTCTTCGTGGAATACGAGCCGCAGACGCGCATCGAAGGCGACATCCAGCAGATGCCGGCCGACTTCCCGGTCACCGAGTTCTGGCGTGTGCTGGACGGCAGCGCCGCCGGGCGCTCGGGTGCCGGGCAGGTCACGGTGTTCGACTCGGTGGGCTTTGCGCTGGAAGACTACGCGGCACTGACCTTCATGCGCGACACCGCCGCCGAGCTGGGCATCGGCGAGATGATCGAGCTCGTGCCGCAGGCGGCGGATCCGAAGAACCTGTACGGCCTTTTGCGGGACGAGCCCGTGGCCGCCGCGCGCGAACCCGCACTGGCCTGAAGCCCGCTGCGCCGTCAGCGCACGGCCAGCGCGTAGCGCAGGTCGGCCTTGTCGATGTTGTAGACGCCGAAGTCACAGCTGTAGACCGTCCACGCCTGGGCCGGCGCGCCGGCCAGGGTGGTGGATGTCCAGTAGTAGTCGCCCACGATGAAGCGGTCGAAGACCACCGGGCCGCTGACCGCGGCCGTGCCCTGGTACTGGCCGTCCAGGTATGCGGCCTGCGGGAAGGTGGGCGCGCGGTCCGAGAGGCTCAGCATCTCGGACCGGTTCGGCAGCCGCCACTGGCCGGCCGTGGAACCATCGCTCAGGCCGCACTGGCCGTTGCCGAGGGCCGCCACCGCATCCAGCGCCCCCTGCCAGGGCTGGCGGATGCAATCGGCCTGCTTGAGCCAGGTCAGGCCGGTGATGGTGTCGGCCAGCGTGCCGTCGCCGCGGTCGATGAAGCGTTGAGCATTGAGCGGCACGCCGAGTTGGAGGCTGGCATCGTCGGCCGGTCCGAAAGACCCGCCGCCGATGCCGGCGTACACGCCCGTGGCCAGCGGCCGCACCAGGCCCGGGGTGCCCGATCGCACGGCCCACAGGGCATTGGACGAGACGGCCTTGGCATTGGAAAAACTGCCGTCGCCGGCGTCGGCGCCGTTGATCCACCGGCCGTCGGTAAAGCGGATGGCCATCGCGTTGGCCGTCAAGGCCATGTAGGTGGTCGACGTCCAGTAGGCCGCGCCCTGGTCGATGTTCGTGAACGGGCTGGCGGCGGGCACAGCGGGCTGGGCCTGCGACACGTCCACCAGGCTTTCAAGTTCGTTGGCATTGGGCATGCGCCACTGGCCGGCCCTGGACCCGTCGGTCAGCCCGCAGGCGCCGCTGGCCAGCTGGTTGGCAGCGGCCAGCGCCTGCGCCCAGTGCGCCGGCGCGAAGCAGCCGGCGTTCTTCAGCCAGACGAGCCCGGTCAGGTGGTCGGTGATGCTGCCGTCGCCGTTGTCGGTGAAGCGCACCGTGGGCCAGGCCAGGCCCTGAGCAGCCGCGGCATCGTCGCCTGTGGCGTAGCTCTGGGTCTGCCCGGTGCGCGGCAGGGCGGCCATGTGGTCGCCGGGGCGCGCCGCGACGAAGTCGACGCCGCCCAGGTCGCGCGCAGGCAGCGCGTCGAAGTGCACCACCGAGCGGTACAGGCCATTGAAGTCGAACTTGCCCAGCGTCCCGGCGGCGTCGGTGGCAGCCGGGTAGAGGCTGACGCCCGGCCGGCTGGCGTAGACCGCGTATTCGGAATAGTTGCCCGTGCCCAGGCCCGGCGCCACGTAGCGGCCGCTGCTGTCGGTGGTGACGGCCAGCGTGGTGTTCGTGTTGTGGTGGAACAGGTTGACCGTCACACCGGACACCGGCTGGCCCGACAGGTCGCGAACCGTGCCCGACAGGCTGGCCAGCACCGGGCCGGTGTCGGCGGTGGGCTGGGCGCCCGATCCACCGCCCCCTCCGCAGCCGGCCAGGGCCAGGAGGGCCCCGGAAAGACACAGGCCGACGGACCGTGCACACAATCGGGTGGGAGCCATGGGGGTGACCTCGGCATGGGATGGAAGACGCGGGTCGCCCGGGCCGAGGCACCGGCGCTCATGGATGTCATCGTCCGTCGGGCCGCCCGGCTTGAGTGCAGACTTCACGCACGGACGCCGCGGCCGCCGGCCCGCCTACAGACACCCCCCGCTCAGCCGAAGATTGCCCATGCACGACACCAGCTTCCCGTCGATTTCCAAGGCCCTGGCTCGCGGCCTGCTGGCCGCCTGTGTCGCGGTGCAGGCGCTGCCGGCCCGCGCCGAAGTCACCGAGCAGATGGTTTCGCTCAAGAGCGACAGCGGCGCCGTGCTGCCCTACCTGCTCAGCACCGACGCGGCACAGCCCGCCGACGCCGTGGCGGTGCTGTTCACGGGCGGCCAGGGTCGCGTGGGGCTGCTGGACAAGGGCATTCCGCAGCCGGGGGCCAACTTCCTGGTGCGCTCGCGCAGCCTCTTCGTCAACCAGGGCGTGGCCACGGCCGTGCTGGACGCCCCGTCCGACCTGCGGGGCATGAACGATCGCTTCCGCATGAGCGCCGGGCATGCACACGACGTGGGCACCGTGGTGGCCGACCTGCGCCGGCGCCTGCCGGGCCTGCGGGTCTACCTCGTCGGCACCAGCAGAGGCACTGTCTCGGCGGCGTATGCCGCGGCGGCGCTGGGCAAGGCGGTGGATGGCGTGGTGCTCACCTCTTCGGTGTTCAATGCGGGGCCGGGCGGCCCGGGCCTGTCGGGCTTCGACTATGCAAGCCTGCAGGCGCCTTTGCTGCTGATGCACCACGCCGACGACGCCTGCCCGGTGACGCCCCACCACGAGGCCGAGCGGCTCGCTCTGCGCTACAGGCTGGTCACCGTGCACGGCGGCCTGCCCGCTCAGTCCGAGCCTTGCGAGGCCTTCAGTGCGCACGGCTACCTGGGCGTGGAAGAAGAGGCCGTGACAGCCATCGTGGGCTGGATGCAAGGACGCCCGCCACCGCCCGACGTGCCCTGAACGTGGCGGGGGTGCGGCCCGCTGCGAAAATGCGCCTTCGCATGCAGCCGCCCGCCCTTCCCCCCCACCAGGCTCCGGCCGCGCTGCGGCACAGCGCGTTCTACCGCTTCGTGCCCATGGCCGATCCGCCGTCGGCCGCGGCGGCCTTGCGGCAGTTGGGCTGCGGGCTCACGGGCAGCATCGTGGTGGCCGCCGAAGGCCTGAGCGGCGCGGTGGCCGGGACGCAGGCCGCCGTTCAAGCCTTCGAACAGGCCCTGGCCGAAGGCGCTCGGGGCTGCGCACCCCCGGGCGCCCTGCGGCCCGGCGACTTCAAGCGCAGCCACTGCATCACCCCGCCTTTCGGGCGGCTGAAGGTGAGGGTGAAGCCCGAGATCGTGGCGCTGGGCCTGCCACGCCACGCCATGGATGGCGCAGCGGCCCGTGCCGCCGACGAAGGCCGCCTCGCGCCGGCGCAGTGGCGCAGCCTGCTGGCCAGCGGTTCGGCCGTGGTGCTGGACAACCGCAACCACTTCGAATTCCGGCTCGGGCACTTTCGCGGCGCCGTGGACCCCGGGGGGCACAACTTCCTCGACCTCGTCGAGCACGTGCAGCAGCATGCCGCCGCGTGGCGTGCAGACGGCCGGCCGGTGGCGATGTACTGCACGGGCGGCATCCGCTGCGAGAAGACCGCACCCTGGCTGCGCAGCCTGGGCCTGGCCGTGTGGCAGCTGGACGGCGGCGTACTGAACTACTTCCAGCAAGTGCCCGATGCCGCGCAAGACTGGGTCGGCGAGTGCTTCGTCTTCGACAACCGCATCGCGCTGGACTGCGCGCTGCAAGAGACCCCGACCACGGCCGCGAAGGTCTACGACCCGTCCCGTGCCGACGAAGCCTGGCGCCTGGCGCGCGCCGCGCAACTGGATGCGGCCACGGCCCGACGCGGCCCATGACACGGCCCCGCGCGGCCTGGACGCCCCCGATGCGCCAGGGCGTGAGCGCGAGCCGAGTGGCCGTCACGGCCGGCCCCGCGACGCGGCTGGCCGACTTCCTGGCCGCGCGGCTGCCCGCAGGCGAGGACTGGCCGGCGCGGCTGGCCCGGGGCGAGGTACTCGGCGCCACGGGGGTGCCCCTGGCCGCGGACGCCCCCTGCACGCCCGGTGCCGTGCTCTGGTACTGGCGCAGCCCGCCCCCGGAGCCGCGCGTGCCCTTCGAGATCGAGGTGCTGCACCACGACGAGCACCTGGTGGTGGTGGACAAGCCGCACTTCCTGCCCGTCACGCCGGGGGGGCGCCACCTGCATGAGACCGTGCTGGTGCGGCTGCGACACCAACTGGGCCTGGAAACGCTGGTGCCGATGCACCGGCTGGACCTGGAGACCGCCGGCCTGGTGGTCTTCAGCCTCAGGCCGCAGGACCGGCACGCGTATCACGCGATGCTGCGCGACCGGCAGGTCCACAAGGTCTACGAGGCGGTGGCCCCCTGGCGGGAAGACTTGATTCTGCCGCTGACCTGCGAGAGCCGCCTGGTCGAGCCGCCGGGCGAGGGCTTCATGCAGATGCAGACGGTGCCGGGCGAGCCCAACGCGCTGACCCGGATCGAACTCATCGCGCGGCTGGGCGTGGATGGCGCCCTGGCGCACTACCGGCTCTTGCCGCTGACCGGCCGCAAGCACCAGCTCCGGGTGCACCTGTGTGCCCTGGGCCTGCCGATCGACGGCGACCGCATCTATCCGCGCTTGTGGCCGCAGCCGGCCCTGGGCCAGCCCCCCGACTACAGCCAGCCGTTGCAGTTGCTGGCCCGCTCGCTGGCCTTCACCGATCCCGTGACAGGGCAAGCCCGCCGCTTCGAGAGCCGGCGCGTGCTTGCACTGGCGCCGGCCAGCGCGGGATGATCCGAAGCCACGTGCTCGCCGCCTCGACCGCCCGGGTCGGGCCGGGCGAGTCCGAAGACTCCGCGAATCTTCCTGCCGACGTATCCTCCCGCACCTGCGCATCCACCCAAGCCCGAGCATCCTGAGGCCGTGCCCATGCCCGCCCCGCCGCTGACCCACCACGAAATCCTTGGCCTCGTCGAGCCCTTTTCGCAGGCTGGGTTGCGGGTGGACCTGTCGGCCAGCGAGCGGGCCCAGCGGCGGCTGGTGTTCAAGCCCGTGGCACCGGCCGAGGCGCCCGCCACCGAGCCCGCCTGCACCGAAGCCCTGCAGCTCGAAAGCCTGGGCACCGGCACCTGCCGGCTCACCCTCACCCGCACCGCGCCGTGCGGCTTGCAGGCCACGGTCGTGGGCATGGGCTCCGACCTTGCGGCCTTGATCGCGCAGATCCGCACCGTGTCGCCCTCGCAGCAGTTCCTTTTGGGCCCTGGCTGGACGATGGCACGCAGCTACCAGGTGGGCAGCCAGGCCGGTGCCGCCGCGCTGGCCCTGGGCGAGATCCGCCTGGACGCGCTGACCCTGCGGCTCACGGTTTCGATGGTGCGTGGCGTGGCGGGCGAACTGGCCCTCACGCCGGCGCCAGGCGTGCTGCTGGACCTGCCACAAGACCTGCTGGCCGTCATCGGCTGGAATTGGGCACGGCTGATCCGCACGCCCGGCGGCTGGAAAAGCAAACTGCGCATGAAAGGCCCGGCCCGCAGCCGCACCGCCCGTGCCGAGGCCGCCCTGGATCGCGCCGCGACTCACCTGGCCCGCACGCTCGCCGAACCGCCGGCACGTTTCCACGACCGGCTGCGGGCCGCGCGCTGGGGCGTGGTGCTGCGCAGGGGCATTCCCACCCTGAACCTGCTGGTGCTGCTGGCGGTGGTGTTGCTGATGCCCAAGCTCGACACGAGCTTCGGATCGGGCCTCTGGATGCTGCTGTACCACGTGCCCACGGTGCTCATCGCCCTGAGCTTCTGCCTGCAGGAACTGCCGCAGTTCGAGATCCCCCCGTTGCCCCGGCGCTCGCGCGCACCGAGCTGGCGCGTGATGCCGGCTGCAACCACTGGTTAGCATCGACCCCCATCCACCACGCGCGGCCCCGGCTCCGGGGCAGGTCCTTGGAGCCCGCATGCCCCATCTCCTGTTCGTCTACGGCACCCTCAAGCAGGGCTTCTTCAACCACCCCATCAACGAAGGGCGCCGCGTTCCCGGCACCTTCGCCACGGTGGAGCGCTTCGGCCTGTACCTCATCGGCGCGCGCTTCCTGCCCTGGATGGTGGCGCTGGAGCAGCCGGGGGAACCAGGCGAGCACGTTCAGGGCGAGCTGTACGAGGTAGACGACGCCGCGCTGGCCCGCATGGACGTGCTGGAGCGCGTCTCCGAGCCCGGCTGGTACCAGCGGGTCGACCTGTGGGTGCACCCGGTGGGCGATGCCCACGCCAAGCCGGTGGCCTGCCAGGTCTACCTGGCGCACGCCCCGAAGCTGAAGACCGAGCCCGTGCACTGCGGCCCTCTGGTGGCCTACACCCCCGAGATCGCCGCGCAATACCGCTACGGCGGCCCCCTGCCCCAGGAATTGGCATGACCCGCATCCTGATCGCTGGCTACCAGCACGAGACCAACACCTTCGCGCCCAGCCTGGCCGACTGGGCCGCTTTCACGCGGGGTGACTCGTTCCCGGCGTTCATCCGTGGCGCGGCCATGCAGGCATCGCTGACGGGCATCAACATCCCGATTGCCGGCTTCATCGAGTTCGCACGCAGCCAAGCCGGCTGGACCCTGCTGCCGTCCTGCTGGGCTGGAGCCATCCCGTCGTCCTACGTCACGCAGGATGCCTTCGAGCGCATCGCCGCCGCGATCATCGAAGACGCCCAGGCCGCGCGGGCCTCGGGCGGCCTGGACGCCATCTACCTCGACCTGCACGGCGCAGCCGTGGCCGAGCACGCGGACGACAGCGAGGGCGAACTGCTGAGCCGCCTGCGCCGGCTGGTGGGGCCCGACGTGCCCATCGTGGCCAGTCTCGACCTGCATGCCAACGTCACGCCACGGATGCTGCGCGAGGCCGATGCCCTGGTGGCCTATCGCACCTACCCGCACGTGGACATGGCCGCCACTGGCGAGCGCGCCGGCGCGCTGCTGGCCCAGCGGCTGGCCGCCGGCCGCAAGCTGCCGCAGCACGCGCGGCGCCTGCCTTTCCTGATTCCACTGAATGCGCAAAGCACGTGGATGCCCCCTGCGCAGGGCTTCTACGAAACCCTGGAAGCGTTGGACAAGGCCCACCGCTGCTGCCTGAGCTTCTGCATGGGCTTCCCGGCTTCGGACTTCGAGGGCTGCGGCCCTGTGGTCTGGGGCCACGGCCAAGGCGCCGAAGCGGCGGTGGAAGCCCTGTACGCCGCGGTGAGCGAACCCGGCCCCTGGCGGCAGGAGATCCACAGCCCGCGCGACGCCGTGGCCCTGGCCCTGAGCGCCGCGGCAGATGCCAGCCTGCCGGTGGTGATCGCCGACACGCAGGACAACCCGGGCGCCGGCGGCGACAGCAACACCACGGGCATGCTGCACGCCCTGCTGGCGCAGGCCGCGGGGCGGCGCTTTCCGGGACAGGTGGCGCTGGGCCTGATGTACGACGCTGCCGCCGCGCGCGCCGCGCACGAGGCCGGCGTGGGCGCCGAGATCGACATCGCGCTGGGCACCGCGGTGCCCACCTTCACCGGCCAGCCCAGCGACCCGCCCGTGCGAGGCCGCTTCAAGGTGGCGGCCCTGGGCGACGGACGCTGCACCCTCAAAGGCCCGATGATGCGCGGCCTGACGGTCCACCTGGGTCCCAGCGCCTGCCTGGAGATCGACGGCGTCCGTGTGGCCGTGGTCAGCGGCAAGAAACAACTGCTCGACCGCGAGCTGTTGCGCATGGTGGGCATCCACACCGAGACCCTGCGCATCGTGGTGGTCAAGAGTTCCAACCACTTCCGGGCCGACTTCCAACCGCATGCCAGCCGTGTGCTGGTGGCGAAGGCGGCCGGGCCGATGGCCGCCGACCCGGCCGAGCT
>CAIJPE010000326.1 GCA_903822435.1 uncultured beta proteobacterium
CATTCACCCTGTATGGAGGTTGGTAGCTGCCTGGCTCATGTGCAATATGCACAGATAGATCGGTGTTTCGGCAACCCTGTGCGCTCGCTTGGGCACTCAGTGCTGAGCATTCGGGGCTTTCGGTGGCTCTGCCGTGTATCAAGCCCCCATGGCCTTGCTCTGTAGGCCGCTCGAGCCGCCTTGTTTGCCTCCCCGCACGGTCGTTGCCTCTCGTGGCCGCGGTCCCGAGAGATCCCCAGAAAGCCCCGTCATGAATGCCGCCACCCTCGAGAATGCCGACCCCACCCGCCTCGCCGCAGCCCCTGGTCGTGCCGCCGTGCTGCGTCGCGGTGCGCTGGCGGCCATGCTCGCGGCGGCCTGCGCCGTGGTCGCGCCCATGGCGGGCGCCAGTGGCGGCGGGGGTGGCAGCAGCGGTGGCAGCGACGCCGAGGTGGCGGGTGAGATCCTCGTCAAGCTGCGCACCACGACGGCCCTGCAACCTTTGCTGCAGAAGTATCCGCTTACTTTGACGGGTCGCTTCGGTGCCCGGCCGATCTACCGCCTGAAGACCGTCGGCACCGTCCGCGTGAAGGACATCCTGCCCAGCCTGTCGCTGGAGCCCGATGTGATGATCGCCGAGGTCAACATCACCAACAGCAGCCCCGAAGCGCGCCGCAACCTGCCCTGGGCCGTGGGCACCCCGTCGGCCTTCATGGCGCAGTGGGCGCCAGGCGCGTTGCGCCTGTCCGAGGCGCAGCGCATCAGCACAGGGTCCGGCATCCGCGTGGCGGTGCTGGACACCGGCGTGGACGCCACCCACCCCGCCCTGGCCGGGCGCCTGTTGCCCGGTTTCGATTTCGTGGACTACGACAACGACCCGGGCGAAGCCGGCACGGTGGCCAATGTCGGCTACGGCCACGGCACGCACGTCGCAGGCCTGGTGGCCCTGGTGGCGCCAGATGCCCAGATCCTGCCGCTGCGGGTGCTGGACGCCAACGGAATGGGCAATGCCTGGGTGCTGGCCGAGGCGCTGCTGTATGCGGTGGACCCCGATGGCAACCCCGACACCGACGACGGCGCGCACGTCATCAACCTGAGCCTGGGCAGCTTCACCCGCACCCGCCTGCTCGATGCCATCGGCCAGATCGCTGCGTGCGAGGCAGCGGTGTCCGATGACCCGGTGGCCGACCGATCCGACCCCGGCTACACCGCCGACGCCGTGCGCTGCAGCAAGAGCCGGGGCGCCGTGGTGGTGGCCGCGGCTGGCAACGACGCCAGCTCCGGCGTGAAGGAGTACCCGGCGGCCGAGGGTGCGCACGGCCTGCTGGCCGTGGGGGCCAGCACATCCAAGGCACGACTGGCTTCGTTCAGCAATTTCGGCAGCTGGGTGGACATGACCGCACCGGGGGAAGGCCTGACCAGTTCGGTGCCCGGCGGCTGGGGCACCTGGAGCGGCACCTCGATGGCGGCACCGCTGGCTGCCGGCACGGCAGCGCTGCTGCGTGCGGCCGATCCGAGCCTCACGCCCGTGGACGTGGTCACGCGGATCAAGCGCGCCAGCGCCATGCTCTGCGGCACGTCGCTGCGCCAGGTGGATGCCGCCGCCGCGCTGACCAACGTGGTGCCGCCCGCCATCGCCTGCCCCTGAGGACCGAGAAGCCGGCGCCATCATCGGCCGGCCCGGCGGCTGGCCACACAATCGGGTCTTGAGGTGCCGGCCCCCGCCGGTCAGCAGGCGCGCCAGCCCGGCGCACCGGGCTGGCATGGGCCTTGCGCCCGGACGACCGATGGACCCGAAGCCCGCCGAAGCCAGCAACCGCCACCGCGTCGTCATCGTCGGCGGAGGTGCGGGCGGCCTCGAGCTCGCCACCAAGCTCGGTGACACCCTGGGCCGCCGCGGGCAAGCCGACATCACGCTCATCGAGCGCAACCGCACCCACGTCTGGAAGCCCAAGCTGCACGAGATCGCCGCCGGCAGCATGGACATGAGCGACCACGAGGTGGGCTACCTGGCGCAGAGCCACTGGCACCACTTCCGCTACCGGGTCGGCGAGATGATCGGCCTGGACCGCGAGCGCCGCGAGGTGCTGGTGGCGCCGCACCTGGACGACGAGGGGCAGGAGGTGACGCCTTCGCGGGCGGTGGGCTACGACACCCTGGTCATCGCGGTGGGCAGCCAGAGCAACGATTTCGGCACCCCGGGCGTGCGCGAACACGCCATGCGGCTGGAATCGGCCGCGGACGCCCTTCGCTTCCATCAGCGCATGGTCAATGCCTGCATGCGTGCGCATTCGCAGTCCACGCCCCTGCGGCCCGAGCAGCTGCACGTGGCCATCATCGGCGCCGGGGCGACGGGCGTGGAGCTGGCGGCCGAACTGCACCGCACCACGCGCGAGGTGGTGGCCTACGGACTCGACCGCGTGGACCCCGACAAGGACGTCAAGGTGACCGTGGTGGAGGCCGCAGCCCGCGTGCTGCCCGCGCTGCCGGAGCGCTTGTCCAAGGCCACCGAGACGCTGTTGCGCGAACTGGGCGTGGACGTGCTGACCAACGCCAAGGTGGCCGGCGTGGAGCCCGGGCTGGTGCGCCTGGCCGACGGCCGCAGCCTGCCGTCCGAGCTCATCGTCTGGGCCGCCGGGGTGAAGGCGCCGGATTTCCTGAAGGACCTGGGAGGTTTGGAGACCAACCGCATCAACCAACTGGTGGTGCGCGACACGCTGCAGACCACCCGCGACGACCGCATCTACGCCTTCGGCGACTGCGCCGCCTGCGCCTGGCCCGAGGCCAACCACGGCAAGGGCGGGTTCGTGCCGCCGCGGGCCCAGGCCGCGCACCAGCAGGCCAGCCACATGCTGCTGCAGATCCGCCGCCAAATGTCCGGCCAGGCCCTTCGGCCCTATCACTACCGCGACTTCGGCTCGCTGGTCTCGCTGGGTGAGTTCAGCACCGTGGGCAGCATGATGGGCGGCCTGATCGGCGGCAGCCTGATGATCGAAGGGCTGTTCGCCAAGCTGATGTACCAGTCGCTCTACAAGATGCACGAACTGGCGCTTCACGGCTGGCCCAAGGTGGCGCTGGACACGTTAGCGCGGTTGATCGTGCGGCGCACCGAGCCGCACGTCAAGCTGCATTGAGCGCGGCCATGCGGCTGCTTCTGGTCTACTGCCACCCGGACCCCGCCAGCTTCTGCGCGGCGCTGCGCCAGGCCGCGGCCACGGCCCTGCGCACGGCGGGCCACGAGGTGCGTGAGCTCGACCTCTACGCCGAGGGCTTCGACCCCGTCCTCAGTGCCGCCGAGAAAGCCACCTATCTCGGGCAGACCGCCAGCAACATCGCCGGGGTGGCCGCCCACGTGGAGAGCCTGCGCTGGGCCGAGGGCTGGGTGGCCGTCTACCCGACCTGGTTCTATGGCCTGCCGGCCCTGTTCAAGGGCTGGCTCGACCGCGTGTGGCTGCCGGGCGTGGCCTTTCGCATCGCCAAGGCACGGCAACGCACCATCGGCGGCGAGCTGTCCAACATCCGCCTTTTCGTGGGCATCACCACCTCGGGCGCACCGTGGTGGTGGCTGAAGGTCATCGGCGACCCCGGCCGCAGCCTGCTCATGCGCGGCTTGCGCCCGCTGTATGCCCGGCGCTGCCGCATGAAGTGGCTGCAGCTGTACAACATGAACCATGTCACCGCCCCCGAGTGCGAGGCCTTCCTGTCGCGCGTCGGGCGCGAGCTGGCACGCCTGTAGGAGACACCCGCTTGACTGCCGCACCCCCCGAGCCGGCCTCGCCCGGCATCGCCCAGCCCCTGGCCCGCTACGCCGCCTGGCGCCGAGCCGGCGATTTCATCTTCCTGTCGGGCGTGATTGCCGTCGACCCTTCCCGAAGCACCATCGTCAAGGGCTATGCCGACATCCCGCCGGCCGCCCGCGCGCTGCTGGGCGAAACCGGAGAGTTCTCCACGGACATCAAGGAAGGACCGATCCTGGCGCAGAGCTGGTTCGTGCTGGACCGCATTCGCGCCACGGTGGAAGCCGCCGGCGGGCAGATGGCCGATGTCTTCAAGCTGGTGCAGTACTTCCGCAACCTCGACCACTTCCCGCACTACAGCCGCGTGCGCAAGCTCTTCTTCACCGGCGAGCCGCCGGCCAGCACGGTGGTGGAGGTGAGCGCCATGCTGCCCACCGCCGACATCCTGATCGAGGTCGAAGCCACCGCCTACCTGCCCTTGCCGCTGGCCGCGACGCCCCGCGGCTGACCCCGCCCAACCCGCTGGAGCCCCCACCATGCTGCACGGCTACTGCCCGTCCGAACGCTTCCTGCCCTACCTCACGTGGACCGAGATCGCCGCCCTGCCCCATAAGGCCGACACGGTCATCGTGCTGCCCGCCGGCAGCACGGAACAGCACGGCCCGCACCTGCCTTGCGCCGTGGACACGATCATCGCGGCGGGCGTGGTGGGCCATGCCCTGGCGCGCCTGCCGGCGGCGGTGCCGGCCTTCGGCCTGCCGCCCATCACCTACGGCAAGAGCGATGAGCACCTGCACTTTCCGGGCACCGTCACGCTGGAGGGCCCGACGCTGCTGGACACCATCACCCAGATCGGTGAATCGGTCTACCGCGCCGGCTTTCGCAAGCTGCTGATCGTCAATGGCCATGGCGGGCAACCCCAGATCATGGAGATGGCCGCGCGCGAGCTTCGCGTGCGTCATGGCGACTACATCGTGCTGCCGCACTTCACGTGGCGCGTGCCGCACGTGGCCGGCCGCTACCTGAGCGACCGCGAAAAGCGCCTGGCCATGCACGCCGGCCATGCCGAGACCGCGCTGATCATGGCCCTGGCCCCCGACACCGTGCACATGGCGCAAGCCGTGGCCAGCTACCCGCCTGAATTCCCCAGCAAGATCCTCTCGCCCGACGGCCGGCCGGCCTGCGCCTGGACGGCCCGCGATTTCGGCGAGAGCGGCGTCATCGGCGACCCCTTCCCGGCCACACCCGAGCAGGGCCACGCCATCCTCGAATCCCTGGCCGACAGCTGGGCGCAAGGGATCGCCGAGCTGCATGCCATGAGCTGGCCCGAACGCAGCGCCCAGAGCTGGGGCAGGGCGCATCAGCATGGGGACGTGATGGGATCCTGAGGCCGATCCGCCACGCCCCGCCGCATGGTGGCATACCCCTTGCGAGAGCCTGGGGATGTCGGCAAGCCAGGGGGTGTTGATGCAAAGTCGTGGTCCGGGTGGGCGCTCGCTGCTGTGGGCCGTCGGCTTCCTGATGCTGGCCGGCACGGCCCGGGCGCAGGAGACCTTCACCTTCCTCACCAGCTGGGCCGCGCAAGCCGAGCATGGCGGTTTCTACCAGGCACTGGCCACGGGGCTGTACAAGAAGGCCGGCCTGGACGTGACCATCAAGATGGGCGGCCCGCAGATCAACGGCATGCAGCTCCTGGCCGCGGGCCAGGCCGATGGAGTCATGGGCTATGACATCGCCGTGATGAAAGGCCGCGAGCAAGGCGTGGACGCCGTGACCATCGCGGCCAGCTTCCAGAAGGACCTGCAAGGCATGATGACCCACGAGGACGTCACGTCGCTGGGCGGCCTGAAGGGCAAGACCATCCTGGTGGCCACCTCCGGCCGCAGCACCTGGTGGCCCTGGCTGAAATCGCAATACGGCTACACCGACGAGCAGACCCGGCCCTACACCTTCAACGTGCAGCCTTTCCTGGCCGACCCCAACCTGGCGCAGCAGGGCTACCCTTCGTCCGAGCCTTTCGCCGCCATGAAAGCCGGCGCCAAGGCCAACTTCTTCCTCTTCGCCGACGCCGGCTATCCACCCTACGGCACCACCATCGTGGTCATGGAGAAGACCGTGCGCGAGCGGCCCGAGGTGCTGCGCAAGTTCGTGGCCGCCAGCATGGAAGGCTGGAAGAGCTTCATGCTGGACCCCACGCCGGCCATCGCCCTGATCAAGAAAGACAACCCCACCATGACCGACGAGATGATCGCCTACGCGATCCGCCGCATGAAGGAACTCGAGGTCCTGGGCAGCGGCGACGCCAGAATCAACGGTATCGGTACCATTCGCGAAGAGCGCTTCAGGGCTACCTACGACATGCTCGTGCAGCACAAGCTGCTCGACCCGGCCAAGGTGGACTGGCGCAAGACCTACACGACGCAGTTCGTCAAGGACCTGCGCGTGATGCCCTGAACCCGAATCCGTCCCTGAAGCAACCCGACCACGACCATCCGGAGACCCGATGCGCGCCGCCCGAACCCCCTTCTTTCGCACCACTCTGCTGGCCGCCGGCCTGCTGGCCAGCGCCTTTTCGGCCACCGCCCAGGAGAAATTCACCTACGCCACCAACTGGTACGCACAGGCCGAGCACGGCGGCTTCTACCAGGCACTGGCCACCGGGTTGTACAAGAAGGAAGGCCTGGACGTGACCATCAAGATGGGTGGCCCGCAGGTCAACATCGTGCAGCTGATGGCTGCCGGGCAGGTCGATTGCATCATGGGCTACGACGTGCAGACCTTCAACGGCTGGGAGCAAGGCATCAACGCCGTCACGGTGGCCGCCGCCTTCCAGAAGGACCCGCAGGTGCTCATCGGCCACCCGGGCGTGGTCAACAAGATGGAAGACCTCAAGGGCAAGACCATCCTGATCTCGTCGGCCGCCAACACCACCTACTGGCCGTGGCTGCGCTCCACCTACAAGCTCGACGAGTCGCAGGCCCGGCCCTACACCTTCAACATCCAGCCCTTCGTGGCCGACAAGAACGTGGTGCAGCAGGGTTACCTCTCCAGCGAGCCCTACGCCATCGAGAAGGAAGCCAAGTTCAAGCCCACCGTCTTCCTGCTGGCCGACTACGGCTGGCCGCCCTACGCCACCACCATCGCCTGCATGGAAAAGACGGTCAAGGAACGGCCCAAGGCCGTGGCCGCCTTCGTCAAGGCCAGCATGGAAGGCTGGAAGAGCTACCTCAAGGGTGACCCCACGCCAGGCAACGCGCTCATCAAGAAGGACAACCCCAACATGACCGACGACCGCATCGCGGTGGGCATCAAGCTCATGAACGAGACGGGCATGGTCTTCGGCGGCGATGCGGCCAAGCTCGGGGCGGGAATCATGACCGACGAGCGCATGAAGAAGACCTTCGACATGCTGGTCGATATGAAGCTGCTCGACCCGAAGAAGGTCGATCTGAAGAAGACCTACACGCTGCAGTTCGTCAAGGACCTGAAGATCCTGCCCTGACCCGCGCCGCGCGGCACCTCGCCGCGCCGCTCCTTTCCTTGCGCCCATGCAGATCCCGCTGATCGACCTTTCCGCCGCGCCACCCGCCGAACTGGCGCACCGCATCGACCGCGCCTTGTGCGAGGCGGGCTTCTTTGCCATCGCCGGGCACGGCGTGCCGGACGCCGTGGTGGCCGCGGCCTTCGACGCCGGGCACCGGTTCTTCGCCTTGCCCGAAGCCAGCAAGGCCCGCTGGCACATCGACGGCTGGCCGCTCAAGCGGGGCTTCGATCCCATCGGCTGGCAATCCCTGGATCCGGCCAACCCGCCGGACGTCAAGGAAAGCTTCTACCTGGGCGTGGAGCACATCGGCCCCAACCAGTGGCCCGACGAGTCGCTGGTGCCGGGCTTCCATGCAGCCTGCACCGCGTATGCCGACGCCATGCAGCAGCTCTCCCTGCGCCTGATGACCCTGTTCGAGCGCGCGCTGGGCCTGCCGGCCGGCCATTTCGACGCCTTCATGCGGCAACCCACCTGCACCACGCGCTTGCTGCATTACCCGCCGCAGCCCGCTCAGGCCGCACCCGGCCAGATCGGCTGCGGTGCGCACACCGACTGGGGCGCCCTGACGCTGCTGGCCCAGGACGACGCCGGCGGCCTGCAGGTGCGCGCACCCGATGGCACGTGGATCGACGTCACGCCGCAGCAGGGCACCTTCGTGGTGAATGCCGGCGACATGATGCAGCGATGGACGAACGACCGCTGGCCGTCCACCTTGCACCGCGTGATCAACCGCCACCTGCACGGCGGGCGTACGCGCGACCGCTGGTCCATCGCCTATTTCTACGACCTCGACGACCAGGCCGTCATCGAGCCCCTGGCCCCCTGCGTGAGTGCCGGGCGTCCGGCGCGCTACGGCCCGATCACCGCCGGGGCGCACCTGGCCGAGATGTACCGGCGCACGACGGTGCCCGCATGATGGACCGCGCCAAACCTGGCCTGGACGTGCCCGCCGTCGAGGTGCTCTCGGCCGAGAAGACCTACCCCAATGGCACCCGCGCGCTGCTGCCCGTGAACCTCACGGTGCGTGAAGGCGAGTTCATTACCTTGCTGGGCCCCAGCGGATGCGGCAAAAGCACCCTGCTGAAGATGGTGGCCGGCCTGTTGGCGCCCAGCGATGGCCGCCTGCTGCTGTGGCGCAAGCCGGTCGACCAGGTAGAGGCCGGCGGCCACCGCCTGAGCTTCGTGTTCCAGGAAGCCACGCTGATGCCCTGGGCCCGTGTGATGGCCAACGTGCGCCTGCCGCTGGACCTGGCGGGCGTGCCCAGGGCCGAGTCCGAGATGCGCGTGCGCAAGGCCTTGAAGCTGGTGGGCCTGGACAAGTTCGAAGGCCAACTTCCGCGAGAACTGTCCGGCGGCATGCAGATGCGCGTGTCCATCGCCCGCGGCCTGGTGACCGAACCGCAGCTGCTGCTGATGGACGAGCCTTTCGGCGCCCTGGACGAGATCACCCGCAATCGACTGGACACCGAACTGCTCGACCTGTGGCAGGCCCAGAAGCTCACGGTGGTCTTCGTCACCCATTCGATCTACGAGGCCGTGTACCTGTCCACCCGCGTGGTGGTCATGGCCGCGCGGCCCGGGCGTATCGTCGAAGAAGTGATCATCGACGAGCCGTATCCCCGGGGCCCTGCCTTCCGCGTGTCCACCGCCTTCAGCCAGTACGCCAAGCGCCTGCAGGACAGCCTGCTGCGCGCCAGCGACACCGACACCGACCGGGCCCTGGCCTGATGAAACCGCGGCCATGAGCCTGTCCCCCAACGCCCAGAAGATCGTCTGGCCCGGCCTGGTGGCCGTGCTGCTCCTGGCCCTGTGGCAGGGCCTCGTGGTGGCGCTGGACGTGCCGGTGTTCCTGGTGCCGGCCCCCACCCGCGTGGTGCAGGTGATGTTCAGCGATGGCGCGCTGCTCTTCGGCGCGTTGCTGGTCACCTTGAAGATCACGCTGTTTGCGTTCCTGTGCGCCACGCTGCTGGGCGTGCTGATCGCCTTTGCCTTCGTGCAGAGCCCGGTCATCGAGACGGCCTTGTTCCCCTACGCGGTGCTGCTGCAGGTCACGCCCATCGTGGCCATCGCGCCGCTGATCATCATCTGGATCAAGGACCCCACGGCATCGCTGGTGATCTGCGCCACGCTGGTGGCGCTGTTCCCGATCATCGCCAACACGACGCTGGGCCTGCGCAGCGTCAACCCGGGCCTGATGAGCTACTTCAAGCTCAACCGCGCCACCCGCTGGCAGACCCTGACCCGCCTGCGCATCCCTTCGGCGCTGCCCTATTTCTTCGGTGGGTTGCGCATCAGTTCGGGCCTGGCCCTGATCGGCGCGGTGGTGGCCGAATTCGTCGCCGGCACCGGCGGCACGGGCACCGGGCTGGCCTATCAGATCCTGCAGGCGGGCTACCAGCTCAACATCCCGCGCATGTTCGCGGCACTGGTGCTGATCACGGCCACCGGCGTGGGCCTCTTCGGCCTGATGTCGTTGCTGTCGACCTGGGCCTTGGGCAGTTGGCACGAAAGCGAGACCGGACGTGAATGATGGCTTGATCCAGGGCGCCGCCCACCTGTGGACGGGCCTGTCCGGCCCGGCTATGCGCGCCACTGGCGGCACCGACGTGCGCATCCGAGGGGGCCTCGTCACCGCCATCGGCACGCTGGCGCCCGAGCCGGGCGAGCGGGTGCTGGATGCCGCCGGCTGCGTCATCTACCCGGGCTGGGTCAACACCCACCACCACCTGTTCCAGAGCCTGCTCAAGGGCATCCCGGCCGGCATCGACCTGGCCCTGGTGCCCTGGCTGGCGGCCGTGCCGGTGGCCTATCGCCGACACTTCGACCAAGAGGCCGCCCTTCGCGTGGCCGCCCGCGTGGGCCTGGTGGAATTGCTGCTGTCGGGCTGCACCACGGTGGCCGACCACCAGTACCACTACTACCCCGGCATGCCCTTCGATGCCAGCGCGGCCGTCTTCGACGAGGCCACCAAGCTGGGCATGCGCCTGGTGCTGTGCCGCGGCGGCCAGACGCAGTCGCGGGCCATGACCGACGGGCAGGCGCCGCCCCAGGTGGCGCCCGAGACGCTGGACGCCTTCATGGCCTCGGTGGAGCGCGACGTGCAGCGCTTTCACGATCCCTCCCCCAGGGCCATGCGACGCATGGTCAGCGCCATCACGACCCCCAACTGGAGCTGCCGCGCGGACGAGCTCAAGCCCCTGGCCCGCGAGGCCCGTCGCCTGGGCATCCGGCTGCACAGCCACCTGTCGGAGACCTACGACTACGTGCGCTGGGCTCGCGAAGTGCATGGCTGCACGCCGATGCAGTTCGTGGCCGAGCACGAATGGGTGGGGCCCGATGTGTGGTACGCCCACATGGTGCACCTGGACGAGGGCGAGCTGCGCCTGTGCGCGGCCACCGGCACCGGCATCGCGCACTGCCCGCAGAGCAATGGGCGCCTGGGTTCGGGCATCGCCCGCATCCCCGAGGCGCTGGCCCTGGGCGTGCCGGTGTCGCTGGCCGTGGACGGGGCCGCCAGCAACGAGGCCGCCGACATGGCCAGCGAAGCCCACATGGCGTGGCTGGTCCACCGGGCCGACCCGCGCGCCGGCAGCCGCAGCACCCAGCCGGGCGGCATGGCCGCGGCCATGACCGTGGAAGACGTGGTGCGCATCGGCACGGCCGGCGGTGCCCGGATGCTGGGGCTGGATGGCGTGGGCACCCTGGCCGTAGGGCAGGCCGCCGACCTGGCCATCTACGACCTGGACCAACCGCGGTACTTCGGCCTTCACGACCCGGCCATCGGCCCCGTGGCCAGTGGCGGCCGCCCCACCCTGCGGGCGGTGCTGGTCCAAGGCCGCGTGGTGGTCGAGAACGACCGCATCCCGGGTCTGGACATGGCGCAGCTGCGGCACGATGCCCAGGCGCTGGTCCGTAGCATGCGACCATGAAAGCCGAATTCGACCGCACCCGGACGCTGCAGCGCAGCGCCGAACTCGCCGCCAGCCTGCCCGCCATCGAGTGGATCACCGACAGCCGGGTCGAACGCCTGAGCCAGGACTTCTACTGGTTCAGCCCGGTGCTCAAGCGCCAGCTCGGTGAACTGCGCGCCGATGCGGTGGCCCGGCCGCGCACCGAAGACGAGATCCGCGCCGTGGTGGCCGGCTGCGCCCGGCAGGGCCTGCCCATCACCCTGCGCGGCAGCGGCACGGGCAATTACGGCCAGTGCATGCCGCTGCACGGCGGCGTCATCCTCGATCTGTCGGCCTACAACCAGCTGTTGTGGTCGCGCCCCGGCGTGGCCCGGGCGCAGGCCGGCATGCGCATGATCGAGCTCGACCGCCAGACCCAGCCCGCCGGCTGGGAACTGCGTTGCGTCCCCAGCACGTTCCGCAGCGCCACCATCGGCGGCTTGTATGGGGGCGGTTTCGGTGGCGTCGGGTCCATCAACTTCGGCCCGCTGGCCAGCACCGGCAACGTGCTGGGCATCAAGGCCATGAGCATCGAGCCCGAGCCGCGCACCGAAGAGCTGCGCGCCCCCGAGGCCTTGCTCCTGCACCACGTGTACGGCACCAATGGCCTGGTGCTGGAGATCGAGATGGGGCTGGCGCCTGCGCACCCCTGGCTGGAAGCCATCGTGTGCTTCGAGGGCTTCGATGCCGCCATCGAATTCGCCAACACCCTGGCCGGCGCGCCGGGTCTGGTGAAGAAGAGCGTCACGCTGCTGGCCTCACCCATTCCCGACCTGCTGCTGCAGGCCGCGCCCCCGCTGGCCGGCAGCATGACGCCGGGCGGCCACGCGGTGTTCGTCCTGGTGGCCGAGTTCGCCGAGCCCGGCCTGCTGCAGCTCGTGCGCGAGTTCGGCGGTACGGTGACCTTGCGCAAGACCGCGGCCGAAGTCCGTGCCAGCAACCGCACCATCGTCGAATACACCTGGAACCACACCACCCTGCACGCCATGAAGGCCGACAAGGGGCTCACCTACATCCAGAGCGGTTTCCAGCCCGGCCAGCACGTGCAGCAGGCCAAGACGATGCGCGCACTGCTCGGCGACGAGGTCCTGGTCCACCTGGAGTTCATCCGCACCAAGGAAGGTGCGATGAACTGTTCGGGCCTGCAACTGATCCGCTACACCACCGATGAGCGGCTGAACGCCATCATGCAGGCGCATCGCGACCACGGCGTGTTCATCGCCAACCCGCATGTCTACATCGTGGAAGACGGCAAGCAGGGCCAGATCAACCCCGACGTGGTGGCGGTGAAGCGGCGCTTCGATCCCCAGGGGCTGCTCAATCCCGGCAAGCTGCGCGGCTGGGACCAGCGCGACCGTCTGGGCGAAGCCGGGGCCCCGGCCCTGGCCACGCTGCCCAGGTTCTGAGGCGGGCCAGTGGCCGGCGCTGGCATGGGCTCTGCTAGGCTTGCCCCATGCTGACCACCCGCCAACCTGTCTTCCGGAAGTTCTGGCACGCGGTGATGCCGCTGTCGATGCTGCAGGACGGCAAGCCGCAGCCCTTCACCCTGATGGACGAGAACATCGTGCTGTTCCTGGGCGCCGATGGCCAGCCTGCAGCCCTGAAGGACCGCTGCTGCCACCGCACGGCCAAGCTCAGCAAGGGCCGTTGCGTGGATGGCGGCCTGGAATGTGGTTACCACGGCTGGACCTACAACGCCGCCGGCCGCGTCATCCGCATCCCCCAGTACGAACCCGACCGTGCCATCCCGGCGGACTACTGCACGCCGGCCTACCGCTGCGTGGCCCGCTACGGCTACGCCTGGGTGGCGCTGGAAGAACCCATCGCGCCCATCCCCGAGGTACCCGAGTTCGATGCCCCCGGTTGGCGCACCATTTACCAGTTCTACGAGCGCTGGGACACGGCGCCGCTGCGCGCCCTGGAAAACAGCTTCGACAACTCGCACTTCAGCTTCGTGCACCGCGCCACCTTCGGCGTGGCGGCCCAGCCCAAGCCCAGCCGCTACGAACTGGTGCACAAAGACGGTGGTTTCTACGCCGAGACCGTGATCGACGCCACCAACCCCCCGGCCTACCACCGGGTCAGCGGCAGCACCGAGCCCATCACGCAGCGGCACATGCGCAACGCCTACTACCTGCCGTTCTCGCGCCGGCTGGACATCGAATACCCCTCGGGCGTGCGCCACGTCATCATCAATTGCTTCACGCCCATCGACGATGGCCACATCCAGTTGTGCCAGTGGCTGTTCCGCAACGACCGCGAAGTAGACTGCCCCGAGGCCATGCTGGTGGAGTTCGATGCCGTGATCACGCGCGAAGACAAGGACATCCTGGAGTCCACCGACCCCGACGCCCTGGTCGATACCCGCCGCCGCGGCATCGAGTACTCGATGGACAGCGACAAGCCCGGCATGCTGATCCGCAAGCTGCTGATGGAACTGCTGAGCGCCCACGGCGAAGCCGAAGTGCACCGCGGCTGAAGCCTGGGCCCCGGCCCGGACACGAGCCCTTGACCGGCCTTGCGGGACAATAGAGGCATGATCAGTCAACGCACCATCAAGTCCCTCACCCGCGCCGTGGGCGTGGGGGTGCACAGCGGCCAGAAGGTCGAGTTGACCCTGCGCCCTGCCGCACCCGACAGCGGCATCGTCTTCCGCCGCATCGACCTGCCGGTCCCGGTGGAGATTCCTGTCTCGGTCACGGCCGTCAGCGACACGCGCATGGCCAGCACCATCAGCGCCGGCGGCGACCCCGGCGCGCCCAAGGTGCAGACCATCGAGCACCTGATGTCGGCTTGCGCGGGCCTCGGGCTGGACAACCTGGCCATCGACATCACCGCCGAGGAAGTGCCCATCCTGGACGGCTCGGCGGCCAGCTTCGTGTTCCTGCTGCAAAGCGCGGGCATCGAACTGCAGAACGCCCCCAAGCGCTTCCTGCGCGTGAAGAAGACCGTCGAGATCCGCGAAGGCGAGGGCGCCAGCCTGAAGTGGGCGCGCCTGGAACCGTTCCACGGCTACCAGCTGAGCTTCGAGATCGAATTCAACCACCCCGCGGTGGACGCCACGGGCCAGCGCGTGGAGTTCGACTTCAGCTCGGGCAACTACCGCCGCGACATCGCCCGGGCCCGCACCTTCGGCTTCACCAAGGACGTCGAGATGATGCGCGCCCGCGGCCTGGGCCTGGGCGGCAACATGGACAACGTGATCGTGGTGGACGACTACCGCGTGCTCAACAGCGACGGGCTTCGCTACGGCGACGAATTCGTCAAGCACAAGATCCTGGACGCCATCGGCGATCTGCACATCGCCGGCAAACCGCTGCTGGCCCGCTACGTGGCCTTCCGCAGTGGCCACGCGCTGAACAACAAGCTCCTGCGCAAGCTGCTCGCCGACCAGACTGCCTTCGAGATCGTCACCTTCGAGCGCGAAGCCGATGCGCCGCAGGGCTTCGCCCAACTCGCACCGGCCTGGTGATGGCCCTCTTCCGGCTGGTCTTCGGGCTGCTGCTGGTCTCGGGCCTGCTGTGCTTTGCCATGTACATCGGCACCAACCAGGTGGTGTGGCGCCGCCGCGGCTGGCTCATCGTCAAGTGGACGCTGGTGGCGGCGCTGGGCTTCTTCGCGGTGCTGATCCTCGAGCGGCTGGCGCTGATCCTCTAGGCCTCTTGCCCGGGGCTGCCTTCAGCGTTCCTTCTCGCGGTTGAAGCTCGGCCGCTCGGCCACCTTCAGGCGCACTTCCACCTGCTTGGCGCCCCGCTGCAGCGCCAGGGTGGTGGCGGTCTCGGGGGGCAGCGAAGCCACGGCCGCCAGCAATTCGCCGCTGTTGTGCACCTCGCGGTCGCCCACCTTCAGCACCACGTCGCCGGGTTGCACGCCGCCGCGTGCCGCCGGGCCGTCCTGCAGCACGCCGGTCACCAGCACGCCGCTCTGGACGGGCAGGTTCAGGCTTTCGGCCAGTTCGGCCGACAGGTCGCGCTGTTCCACGCCGATCCACCCCCGGCGCACGCTGCCGCCCTTGACCAGTGCCTCCATCACGGTGCGCGCCGTGTCCACGGGCACGGCGAATCCGATGCCCATGCTGCCGCCGCTGCGCGAGTAGATGGCGGTGTTGATGCCCACCAGGCTGCCCTGGTCGTCCACCAGCGCGCCGCCGGAGTTGCCGGGGTTGATCGCCGCGTCGGTCTGGATGAAGTTCTGGAAAGGCGTGTCGCTCTGCTTGCGGTCCAGCGCGCTGACGATGCCCGCCGTGACCGTCTGGCCCACGTTGAAGGGGTTGCCGATGGCCAGCACCGCATCGCCCACCTGCAGGGCCCGCACGTCGCCCAGGACGATCACGGGCAGGTTGTCCAGGTCGATCTTGAGCACGGCGATGTCGGTCTCGACGTCGCTGCCCACCAGGCGGGCGCGGGCCTGGCGGCCGTCGACCAGTTGCACCTCGATCTCGGTGGCGTCTTCCACCACGTGGTGGTTGGTCAGCAGGTACCCCTCGGGGGACACGATGACGCCCGAGCCCAGGCCGACCTGCTGCTGGGTGGCCGCCCCTTCGCCGAAGAAGAAGCGGAACCGCGGGTCGTCGACATGGGGGTTGCGCCGGGCCATCTTGGTGGCCGTGACGCTGACCACGGCCGGTGCCGCACGCCGTGCAGCCAGGGCGTAACCCCCCGAGCCCAAGCCGGCCGAGGCGCCGCCGGCCGGGCCGGCCAGGCGCGGCGCCTGCAGCAGGGTGGGTGCGGGCAGCAGCCCGTTGGGCGTGCCGCGCGGCAGCCATTCGGGCTTGAGCGTCATCACCACGAACAGCATGGCCAGGGCCACGGTGACCGCCTGGGCAAACACGAGCCAGGTTCGAAAGAGGGCGGATGGGCGCGACATGGTGTGTCAGCGAGGGTGCCAAGGGGTGCCGGCAAAAGTCGGCAAGAATGGGTGCGTGGCCGACATCAACGACATCGAAAAGCGCCTGCAGCAACTGCTGCGGCCGGAAGCGTTCAAGGATTATGGGCCGAACGGCCTTCAGGTCGAGGGCGGCCGGCCCGTGCGGCACCTCGTCTCGGGCGTCACGGCGAGCCTGGCCTTCATCGAAGCCGCCATCGCCGCCGGTGCCGACGCGCTCCTGGTGCACCACGGCCTGTTCTGGCGCGGCCAGGACGGGCGCCTGACCGGCTGGCTGGCCGCACGTGTGCGCCGCCTGATGGCCGCGGACGTCAGCCTGCTGGCCTACCACCTGCCCCTGGATGCCCACCCCGAACTGGGCAACAACGCGCAGCTCGGCCTGCGACTGGGCCTGCAGGCCGATGCCCGCTTCGGCGAGCAGATGCTGGGGTTCATCGGCCCGGCCGCGGGTGGCGCCCGTGCGCTGGACGGCCTGGTGGCCTCCGCCCAGGGTGCGCTGGGCCGTGCACCGGTGGTGGTGCCCGGCGACGGCCGGCCGCTGCGGCGGCTGGCGTGGTGCACGGGCGGCGCCCAGGGTTACTTCGAGGACGCCGTGGCCGCCGGTGCCGACGCCTACATCACCGGCGAGATCTCCGAGCCCCAGGCCCATCTGGCGCGTGAAACCGGCGTGGCCTTCCTGGCGTGCGGGCACCACGCCACCGAGCGCTATGGCGCGCCGGCCGTGGGCGCGCACGTGGCGGCCTTGCTGGGCATCCAACACACCTTCATCGAGATCGACAACCCCGCATGATGCCGCTGCTGATCACCCAGGGCGACCCCGCCGGCATCGGGCCCGAGATCATCGTGCGGGCCTTCGAGCAGGGCGATCTGGCCGGCTGCGTGGTGGTGGGCGACGTGGCGGTGATGCGCCGTGCGGGCAGCCCCATGACCGCCGTGATCGACAGCCCGCTGGACCTGCTGCAGGTGCCTCCAGGCTGCCTGCCGCTGGTGGTGCCCGAGGGGCTGGCGCCGGGCCTGGCCGCGTTGCCGCAGGGGTCCATCGACGCCCGCAACGGGGCCGCTGCGGCCGCCTGCATCGAATACGCCGTGCGGGCCGTGCAGGCCGGGCGGGGCCGGGCCATCGTCACGGCCCCCATCCACAAGGAAGCCCTGGCCGCGGCCGGCGTGCCGTATCCGGGCCACACCGAGATGCTGCAGGCGCTGGCCGCACGCCCCGGGCAACCCGTCCCGCCCGTGCGGATGATGCTGGCCAACGACGAGTTGCGCGTGGTGCTGGTGACCATCCACGTGTCGCTGCGCAAGGCCATCGAAGCCCTGGATTTCGATGCCGTGCTAGACACGGTGCGCATTGCCCACGCGGCCGCTGCCGCATGGGGGCAGGTGCGGCCGCGCATCGCCGTGGCGGGCCTGAACCCGCATGCCGGCGAGGGCGGCCTGTTCGGTGACGAGGAACTGCGCTTCATCGGCCCTGCCGTGCGCGCTGCGGCGGCCGAGGCGCTGGATGTCAGCGGCCCTTTCGCCCCCGACACCGTCTTCATGCGGGCCCGGCGCGGCGAGTTCGACATCGTGGTGGCCATGACCCACGACCACGGCCTCATCCCCGTCAAGTACCTGGGTGTGGAGCAGGGCGTGAACGTGACACTGGGGCTGCCCTTCGTGCGCACCAGCCCGGACCATGGCACGGCCTTCGACATCGCCGGCCGCGGCCTGGCCGATCCGGCCAGCCTCGTGGCGGCTGTGCGCATGGCGCGCCAGTTGGCCGGTGCCGCCGATCAGGAAGGCCGGCGTGCGGCAGACTGAGGCGGCATGCCGCCAGTAGGCCGCACCGCCGCGGGCGCGCCGCCCAGGCCCGCCAGCTGGCGCCGTGCGCGGGCCGTGGCGCGCTCCAGCAGGTAGCCGTTCTCGAACGACTTCAGCCGCCCGGTCTCGCACAGCCGCTGAAGCATGCGCAGGGTCAGCGAAATGGTCTTCTTGTGCCGCGAGCCATGGGTGAAGATGAAGAAGCTGCGCGCGGTGCTGATGTGCGACAGCCGCACCTTGTGCCAGTGGCCGTCCAGGTTCATGTGGTACGCGAAGCCGATCTGCACATGCTCGGCCAGCGCGCGCCCCTCGGTGGGGTCGGCCGGCTCTGCCAGCATGGGCAGGCCCGGCAGATCGGGCAGGCCGAGGTCGAGATCCGCTCCGGGGCGTTCGGCAGGGCCGGCGCTCAGGTCGATGTCGATCTTGCCGTTCCAATCGACGGCGGCCTCCTGCAGCAGGCCCACCCGGCGGGCCTCCTCGGGGCTGAATTGCGGCAGGCTGATTTCATCGGTCAGCACCGGCAGGGCCGGCATCGACTTGAGCTCGGCCCGCGAGGGCGGCGGCCGCTGCAGCGCGCCTTCGACCTGCCGCGCCATCAGGTTGATGTCGAGCTGGCGTGCCCCCGCCGCCTTCAGGGCTTCGGCATGGGCCGGCATGAGCTGGCCAAAGAACGCGCGCCGGCGCACCTCGGGCCAGCCGATCAGGTTCATGCCGTCGCTGAGGTCCTGCATGAGCCGCGGCAGCTCGGTCAGGAAGGCCTTGCGCAGGGTCGGCGTGGCCTTGGGCTGCACGCTCAGGAAGAGTTCGCGCCCGGCATGGCGCAGCCGCAGGGCCAACGCGCCATCCGGCCCGTCCTGCTCGGCGGCGCGCAGCAGAACCTGGCTCCACACGTTCGTCAGGAACTCGCGCAGGAAGACCGGTGCGGACAGGTCCTTGAGCTCGCCGGCCAGCCGCTGCGCATACAGCTGGCTGAGCCGCTGCTGGTCTTCCTTCTCCGACAGCAGCGCCGCGGCGTCGCCGCCGCCTTGCGAGTCGCGGGCTGAAAGCTCGGAGGTGAAGGCCTCCAGCGCCGCGAGCTTCTGTTCGTAGATCTCGATCTGGTCGAAGTCGCCTTCCACCACTTCCTGCACGAGGCTTCGAACCTTGGCCAGGAAGGCCTTGGCGCCGTCGTCGTCGAAATCCTCGAAGGCCGCGCCCAGCGAAGCGATCCGGTTGATGAAGCGGCGCACCGGGTGGCGCCGCGACGAGAAGAAGGTCGGGTCGCCCAGGGCTGCCCGAAGCACCGGCAGCTGCAGCCGCGCGATCTGGCGGGCCATCTGCGGCGGCACCTTCGGGTCGGCCATGATCTGGTCGAAGAGGAATCCGATGACGTCGATCACCATGTGATCGAGGCCGCCGTTGGACGCCTGGCGCAGCTCTTCACGGTGCGCCCGAATGAGGTTGGGCGGCAGCGGGCCCGAGCCGCTGCTGCCACCACCGCCGCCGCCCCCGCCGCCGCCCCCGCCGCCGAAGCCGGCCATGCCGGAATCGGCGCCGCGGTCGCTGTAGGCCAGTCGGCGGATCAGCGACATCAGCGCCGGATCGACCTGCCCGATGGCCGTGCCGCCGCGGCCGCCGTAGCTGCTGGAAAACCCGGAATGGACGGAGCCCCCGAAGCCGCTCGGCGTTGCCCGTCGGCTGCTGTATCGGCTGTCGCGGCCGCCGCCCGGGCCCACGCCCAGGTGGCTGCTGGGGCCGCGGTCGTCGGGGTAGCCGCGGCCATGGGTGTCGTATCCCGAGGCGTGCCGGCTGTCTTCGCCCAGGCCGGCAAACTGGCTGGCACTGCCGCCGCCGCCGGTGCGGGGCCCGCGGTTGCGCACCGACAGGCCCATGGGCTGAACGCCGGCATTGCGCAGCTCGTCCACGATGTCGGCGTAGGTGCCGCGCAAGAGCCCGCCCAGTGACCGGCTGAGCTCGGCCGAGAGGACCTTGCGGTTTTCGGGCCGCTCGGACACCGACTCGATCCCGCGGATCATGGCGTGGCCGACGATCTCGGGACGCAGCGGGTTTCGGTCGCGCTCGCCGCCGGCTTCACCGAGCAGGGCGCTGACGTAGCCATCCAGTTCGCGCAGCTCCCACTCGCAGGCGTGCTGCATCTCCAGGCCGAATCGCTCGGCCGAGATCAGGGCTTCCACCTCCCGGTCTTCCACCAGGCTCAGCGAAGCCCACTCGGTGGGCTGCGGCGTGACGGTGCTGCCGGGGTCGCCCCGCGGGCCGAGCTCGCGCAGCATGCGCTCGTCGAAGGCGACGTTGAAGGTGAGCACGAACACCGCCGACTTGCGATTGAGTTCGAACTGCGACCCGAGCAGGCCGTCACGCTGATAGGCGTTGTGGGCGGCCAGCGCCGCCAGGCCCAGGCTCTCGATCGTGCGTTCGACAGCCTCCCGCGCCGCAAGCTTCAGGCGCTGGACGGCAGCCTCCAGGGGGGCGGGCAGACGGTGGACGGGATTCGGCTTCATGGGCATGCGTCGGCCACCAGCGGTGGCGGCCTAGTATGCGGCATCGACCCCCCGCGGTCGTGTCTGAAGCCCCCGTTCCAGCCGCTTTGAAACGGCCAGAAAGCAGCCCATTTCTGACGCAGCGCCGCAGCGCTGCTTTCCGGGCCTATTTCTGCAGCGAATCGCGGATCTGGCGCAGCAGCACGATGTCCTCGGGCGTCGCCGCGGGCGGGGCCGGCGGGGCCGGGGGCGCTTCGCGCTTGAGCCGGTTCATCTGCTTGACCATCATGAAGATGATGAAGGCCAGGATCACGAAGTTGATCAAGATCGTGATGAAGCTGCCGTAGGCAAAGACCGCGCCGGCCTTCTTGGCTTCTGCGAGGGTGGTCGCCGTCTGTCCCGAGAGTGCGATGAAATAGTTGCTGAAGTCCAGGCCGCCGAAGATCTTCCCCACGACGGGCATGATGATGTCGCCGACCAGGGAGTCGACGATCTTGCCGAAAGCGCCCCCGATGATCACGCCCACCGCGAGATCCATCACATTGCCCTTCAGCGCGAACTCTTTGAACTCTGAACCGAAACTCATGAAACCCACTCCTCGTTGTTGGATGGAAAACAGCACCGCGCACGCAGGAATCGCGCCCCGGCGGTCCGAGACTAGGGACGTGGACGCGTCCGGTCAATGGCCGAAGGGATGGCAGGGCCGAGCTTGGCACGTCGTGCTCGGCTAGAATTCGGGGTTGTCCCGGATCAACGCAGCAGTCAGAGGAACACCATGAGCGACGCTTCCGTCGAGTCCTTCCCAACCGGCCCCACCGACCCGAGCCGCCGCACCTGGGTTGCCATCACGTGCGGCGCCGGCGCCATCGGGGGCGTTGCGGTGGCCGTGCCCTTCGTGAGCACTTTCGCACCGTCCGAGCGCGCCCGCGCCGCTGGCGCGCCGGTCCAGGTCGACATCAGCGCCATCAAGCCCGGCGAGAAGCTGACGGTCGAGTGGCGCGGCAAGCCCGTGTGGATCGTCCGCCGCACGCCCGAGCAGGTCGCGGCGCTGCCCAAGCACGACGGCGAGCTGGCCGACCCGAAGTCCGAGCGCAAGCCGGGCGAGTTGACGCCGGCCTACGCGCGCAACGAAGGCCGGTCGATCAAGCCCGAGTACTTCGTCGGCGTGGGCATCTGCACCCACCTGGGCTGTTCGCCGAGCGACCGCTTTGCCACCGGGGCCCAGCCCTCGCTGCCCGACGACTGGGCCGGCGGCTTCCTGTGCCCCTGCCACGGTTCCACCTTCGATCTGGCCGGCCGGGTTTTCAAGAACAAGCCCGCGCCCGACAATCTCGAGGTGCCTCCCCACATGTACGTATCCGACACCGTGCTTCTGATCGGTGAGGACAAGAAGGCCTGAGCAAGCCGTATCCGTCTGAGGTCCGTTCTTTGAGGTCAACATGGCAGAAATGAAGCAAGCGCCCGCGGGCGCATCCGTTCTGGTGCAGACGACCACCTGGCTGGAGAACCGGTTTCCCACCGCGTTCGACGCCTACAAGGTGCACATGTCGGAGTACTACGCACCGAAGAATTTCAACTTCTGGTACTTCTTCGGCGCCTTGTCGTTGCTGGTGCTGGTGATCCAGATCGTGACCGGGATCTTCCTGGTCATGCACTACAAGCCCGACGCGGCCAAGGCCTTCGAGTCGGTCGAGTACATCATGCGCGACGTGCCGTGGGGCTGGCTCGTGCGCTACATGCACTCCACCGGTGCCAGCGCCTTCTTCATCGTGGTGTACCTGCACATGTTCCGCGGGCTCATCTACGGCAGCTACCGCAAGCCGCGTGAACTGGTGTGGCTGTTCGGCTGCGCCATCTTCCTGTGCCTGATGGCCGAAGCCTTCATGGGCTACCTGCTGCCCTGGGGCCAGATGAGCTACTGGGGCGCCCAGGTCATCATCAACCTCTTCGCTGCCATTCCCTTCGTGGGCCCCGACCTGTCGCTGCTGATCCGCGGCGACTACGTGGTGGGCGACGCCACGCTGAACCGCTTCTTCAGCTTCCACGTCATCGCCGTGCCGCTGGTGCTGCTGGGCCTGGTCGTGGCGCACCTGCTGGCCCTGCACGATGTCGGCTCCAACAACCCGGACGGTATCGAGATCAAGGCCAAGAAGGATCCCAAGACGGGCATCCCGCTGGACGGCATCCCGTTCCATCCGTACTACTCGGTGCACGACGTCCTGGGTGTCAGCGTGTTCCTGATGGTCTTCACCGCCATCATCTTCTTTGCCCCCGAGATGGGCGGCTACTTCCTCGAAGCCAACAACTTCATCCCGGCCGACCCGTTGAAGACGCCGCTGCACATCGCGCCGGTGTGGTACTTCACGCCCTTCTATTCGATGCTGCGCGCCGTGAACGACGAAATGGTCAACGTGCTGGCCGTCATCGTGGCACTGGGCGGGATCCTGGCCTTCCTGAAGGCGGGCCTCACCGGATTCTGGAAGTTCGTGCCGCTCGTGCTGGCGGTGGTCTTCGCGGTGCTGCTCAAGACTTTCGACGCCAAGTTCTGGGGCGTGGTGGTGATGGGCGGCGCCGTGATCATCCTGTTCGCGCTGCCCTGGCTGGACCGCAGCCCGGTCAAGTCGATCCGCTACCGGCCGGGCTGGAACAAGGTGCTGTACGGCGTTTTCGTGGTCATCTTCGCGGTGCTGGGTTATCTGGGCATCAAGCCGCCTTCCGTGGTGGGCACCTACGTCTCGCAGGCGGGCACGTTGTTCTACTTCGGCTTCTTCCTGCTCATGCCCTGGTGGAGCCGGCTGGGCGAGTTCAAGGCGGTCCCTGACCGCGTGACGTTCCACGCTCACTGACAGCGCCTGCCCGAGGTCTCCAACATGAATACCAAGATCCGTTCACTGCTGGCCGCAGGCGCTGCCTGCCTCGGCCTGCTGTCTGGCACCGTGCACGCCTCGAGCGAAGGCGTGCCCTGGGACAAGTTCCCGACCGAGCGTGTCACCGACATGGCCGCGCTGCAGCATGGCGCCAAGCTGTTCACCAACTACTGCCTGAACTGCCACAACGCGGCGTACATGCGCTACAACCGCCTGCGCGACATCGGCCTGACCGAGCAGCAGATCAAGGACAACCTGGTCTTCACCGGCGTAAAGGTCGGTGACACGATGAAGGTCGCGCTGGACGCCAAGGACGCCAAGGACTGGTTCGGCAACACCCCGCCCGACCTGACCTTGATCGCGCGCTCGCGCTCCGGCGAGAAGGGCAGTGGCGCCGACTACATCTACACCTACCTGCGCACCTACTACCGTGACGACACCAAGGCCACGGGCTGGAACAACCTGGCCTTCCCGAACGTGGCCATGCCCAACGTGCTGTGGCAGCTTCAGGGCCAGCAGAAGGCGGTGTTCGCCGAAGAGAAGGACCCCCACGAAGAGGGCAGGACGACCCACGTGTTCAAGGGTTTCGAGGCCATCACGCCCGGCACCATGACCCCCGCGGAATACAACAATTCCGTGGCCGACCTGGTGGCCTATCTGCAGTGGATGGGCGAGCCTGCGCAGAACGAGCGTGGGCGCCTGGGTGTCGGGGTGCTGCTGTTCCTGGCTGTCTTCACCGTCATCGCCTGGCGCCTGAACGCGGCCTTCTGGAAGGACATCAAGTAGTCAAAGGGCAAGGCCGGGCCCGAGGGCCTGGTTTGCGGCGCAGTGGGGGCCCCGGCACCCACTGCGTTTTCGTCATTGTTCGGGACGGACCCCTCCCTCGCCGAATTGCTGAAGAGCGCAACAGCTGAAGAGCTGAAGAAAGGCCCACACCATGATGGTGCTGTATTCCGGAACGACCTGCCCCTATTCGCATCGCTGCCGCTTCGTGCTGTTCGAGAAGGGCATGGACTTCGAGATCCGCGATGTCGATATCTTCGCAAAGCCGGAAGACATCGCGTTGATGAACCCCTACAACGAGGTGCCTATCCTCGTCGAACGCGACCTCATCCTGTATGAGTCGCACATCATCAACGAGTACATCGACGAGCGCTTCCCGCACCCGCAGCTGATGCCGGGCGATCCGGTCGCACGGGCCCGCGTGCGCCTGTTCCTGTTCAACTTCGAGAAGGAGCTCTTCTCCAACGTGAACCTGCTGGAAGGCCGTGGCGTCAAGGCCACCGAACGCCAGCTGGAGAAGGCCCGCGAACAGATCCGCGACCGCCTGACCCAGCTCGCGCCCATCTTCCTGAAGAACAAGTACATGCTGGGTGACGACTTCTCGATGCTCGACGTGGCCATCGCGCCGCTCTTGTGGCGCCTGGACTACTACGGCATCGACCTCTCGAAGAACGCCGTACCGCTGCTGAAGTACGCCGAGCGCATCTTCTCGCGCCCGGCCTACATCGAAGCGCTCACGCCGTCCGAAAAGGTGATGCGCAAGTAGTGCGCGCCTCAGGCCCCCGGACATGCCCGTGATCAGCGACAACCAGGGAACGTCGACCCGCCCGTACCTGTTGCGGGCGTTGCACGACTGGTGCACCGACAACGGCTTCACGCCGTACATCGCGGTCTACGTCG
>CAIJPE010000327.1 GCA_903822435.1 uncultured beta proteobacterium
GCGCAGGGGCATCTACGTGCTCCCAAACGCCGTGACGCTGGCCGCGCTGTTCGCGGGCTTCTACTCCATCGTCATGGCCATGAACGCCCGCTTCGAGGCGGCGGCCATCGGGATCTTCTGTGCGGCCGTGCTCGACGCGCTCGATGGGCGCGTGGCGCGCATGACCAACTCGCAGAGTGCCTTCGGCGAGCAGATGGACAGCCTGTGCGACATGGTGAATTTCGGCGCCGCACCGGCCCTGATCGTGTACGAATGGGCGCTGCAGGGCCTTGGCAAGATGGGCTGGATCCCGGCCTTCGTCTACATCTCGGGCGCGGCGCTGCGGCTGGCCCGCTTCAACACCAACATCGGCATCGTCGACAAGCGCTTCTTCCAGGGGCTGCCCAGCCCTGCCGCGGCGGCCCTGGTCATGGGCCTGATCTGGGTCATGGACGATGCAGGCTTCCGCCAGGTGTGGAAGATCGAATGGCTGGCGTGGGTGGCCTTCGGGGTCACGTTGTACGCCGGGCTTTCGATGGTGACCAACGCGCCCTTCTACAGCTTCAAGGTCTTCGGCGCCAAGCAGACCGTGCCCTTCATCGTCATCGTGGCCATGGCGCTGGGCATCGCGCTGATCAGCCAGAACCCGCCGCTGGCGCTGTTTGCGCTGTTCTGCGCCTACGGCGTGTCGGGCTATTGCGTGTACGGCTGGAAGAAGCTCAAGGGCAAGCCCGTGAGCATGATCGCGACCTCCACCGACGACCCCGACGAGAAAGGGCTGCATCCATGACCAAGGGCCCATGCTATATTGCGTCGATGGATGCGTTCAGCCCCTTCACCGCGACCCTTTCGGCCTGTGCCGATCTAGGCCTGCTGGGAACCCTGCGGGTACGCTGATCGCTGTCCAATTCCTTCCTTGATCAACGGCCCGCCAGCGCAAGCAGCGGGCCGTTGACCTTTCAGAGCTGCTTGGCGCACCGACCTTCAACGCCAGTCACTGCAAAGGCAACCACCATGTCCGACAAGCTCATCATCTTCGACACCACCTTGCGCGATGGCGAGCAATCGCCCGGCGCCTCGATGACGCGCGACGAAAAGATGCGCATCGCCCGCCAGCTCGAGCGGCTCCGCGTGGACGTGATCGAAGCCGGCTTCGCCGCGTCCAGCAACGGCGACTTCGAAGCCGTCAAGGCCATTGCCGACGCCATCCGCGAGTCGTCGATCTGCTCGCTGGCCCGGGCCAATGACCGCGACATCTCGCGCGCGGCCGATGCGCTCAAGGGCGCCGCCATGGGCCGGATCCACCTGTTCCTGGCCACCAGTGACCTGCACATGGAGAAGAAGCTGCGCATGACGCGCGAGCAGGTCTTCGAGCAGGCCAAGCTGGCCACCCGCTTTGCGCGCAACCTGATGGGCGACATCGAATTCTCGCCCGAGGACGGCTACCGCTCGGACCCCGACTTCCTGTGCCGTGTGCTCGAAGCCGTGATCGCCGAGGGCGCCACCACGATCAACATCCCCGACACCGTGGGCTACGCCATCCCCGAGCTGTACGGCGAGTTCCTGCTCAATCTGCGCCAGCGCATTCCCAATGCCGACAAGGCCGTGTGGTCGGTGCACTGCCACAACGACCTGGGCATGGCGGTGGCCAACTCGCTGGCCGGCGTGAAGATCGGCGGGGCCCGGCAGGTCGAGTGCACCATCAACGGCCTGGGCGAGCGTGCCGGCAACTGCTCGCTCGAGGAAGTGGTGATGGCCGTGCGCACGCGGCGCGACTACTTCAAGCTCGACATGGGCGTGGACATCTCGCAGATCGTGCCGGCTTCGCGCATGGTCAGCCAGACCACCGGCTTCCTCGTGCAGCCGAACAAGGCGGTGGTGGGTGCGAACGCGTTCGCCCACGCCAGCGGCATCCACCAGGACGGCGTGCTCAAGGCCCGCGACACCTACGAGATCATGCGCGCCGAAGACGTGGGCTGGTCCACCAACCGCATCGTGCTGGGCAAGCTGTCGGGCCGCAATGCGTTCAAGCAGCGCCTGCAGGAACTCGGCATCCAGATGGAGAGCGAGAGCGAGATCAACGCCGCCTTCGCGCGCTTCAAGGACCTGGCCGACCGCAAGAGCGACATCTTCGACGAGGACATCATCGCGCTGGTGAGCGACGAGAGCGTCACGCCCGAAACCGAGCACTTTCGCCTGCTGTCGCTGGCGCAGCACTCCGAGATGGGCGAGCGGCCGCACGCCAAGGTCTCGTTCACGGTGGGTGCGGTCGAGCACCGCGCCGAGAGCGACGGCAACGGACCGGTGGATGCCAGCCTGAAGGCCATCGAATCGATGGTGAAGAGCGGCGCCGAGATGATGCTGTACTCGGTCAACGCCATCACCTCGGGCAGCACCGAGTCGCAGGGCGAAGTGACCGTTCGGCTGCAGCTGGGCGGGCGGGTGGTCAATGGCGTCGGGGCCGATCCCGACATCGTCGTGGCCTCTGCTAAGGCCTATCTGGCGGCCTTGAACAAGCTGCACAGCAAGGCCGACCGGGTGGCCGCACAGGGCTGAAACCAGAGGTTTCAGCCCCGCGATCCGAGCATTTGTTGGCACCGCAGCCGCCACTTTAGGAAGAACTTGCAAGCGGTTGATCTTGCGTGCATTTTTACACTGGCCTACACTTTGGAATTAGTCGGATTCCGAGGTGCGCGGTGACAAGTGAACAGTGTGTTCGTATCAAGCGGTGGCTGGTCGGCAGCCTGACGGCTGCCGTGGTGTTGCTGCCGGCCGTGGTCGCACACGCCAAGGACGACAAAGACGCCAAAGTCGCGAAGCACACCAAGGCCCACGGCAGCGCGGTGGTGCAAACCGCCCACGGTGCCAAGGGCAGCAAGACCGGAAAGGCCAAGCCCATCGCCTCGGGCAAGCATGGCAGCAAGCTCGCGGCGCGCGCCGCCCACCGCTCCCTGGTCCGCCTGGAAGCACCGGCAGCACCATCGTTCGGGCATCTCTACGGCCTGCAGAAGACCGACGACGCGCTCGACCTTAAGTCCAGTGTGGCCCTGGTGGTCGACCAGGACACCAACGAAGTGCTGCTGAGCAAGAACTCCGAGGCCGTGCTGCCCATCGCCTCCATCACCAAGCTGATGACGGCGCTGGTGGTGACCGAGGCCGGCCTGCCGCTGGACGAGCCACTGACCGTCACCCAGGAAGACGTGGACGCCACCGCAGGCAGCCGCTCGCGCCTGAAGGTGGGCACCGAGCTCAAGCGCGGCGACATGCTGCACCTGGCCTTGATGGCATCCGAGAACCGCGCTGCGCACGTGCTGGGCCGCAACTACCCCGGTGGCGTGCAGCCCTTCGTTTCCGCCATGAACGCCAAGGCCGTCTCCTTGGGCATGGCCGACACGCACTATGTCGAGCCGACCGGCCTTTCCAGCAGCAACCAATCCAGCGCCCAGGACCTGACGCGGCTCGTGCGCGCAGCCTTCCTGCACCCGATCATCCGCGACCTGTCCACCTCGCCCGAGGCGGTGGTGCAAGTGGGCCGGCAGCAGGTCCAGTTCCACAGCACCAACGGCCTGGTGCGCAACCCGCAATGGGAAATCGGCCTGCAGAAGACCGGCTACATCTCAGCGGCTGGCCGCTGCCTGGTGATGCAGGCCCAGCTGGCCGGCCGCAGCCTGATCATGGTGCTGCTGGATTCCGCCGGAAAGTACTCTCGGATCGGGGATGCCGAGCGCATCCGCAAGTGGCTGGCGTCGGTGCCCATCATCCCGGCAGCCCAGGCTCAGCCCCGATAACCCAGCGCCGCCGAGATCTGTCCGGCGGTCGCCTTGACCCGCTCCAGCCAGGACTCTTCCAGCCGGTCGGCCGGTGCCGACACCGACAGGCCGGCCAGCAACTGTCCCTGGTCGTCGAAGATCCCCGCGGCCATGCAGCGCACCCCGAGTTCGAGCTCCTCGTCGTCCCGCGCCACGCCGCTGGCCCGCACCGAAGCCAATTCGCGGTCGAGCCGCGCGGCGTCGGTGATGCTGTTGCGGGTGTGGCCGGTCAGGCCGGTGCGCATCGCATAGGCCCGCACGCGGGCCGGGTCGTCATGCGCCAGGAAAAGCTTGCCCACCGAGGTCAGGTGCAGGGGCGCCCGGCCGCCCACCGCCCGCACCACCTGCATGCCCGAGCGTTCGCTGTACGTGCGCTCGATGTAGACGATCTCGTCGCCTTGGCGCATCGACAGGTTCACCGGTTGGTGCGTCACCTTGTGCAGTTCGCGCATGGGGCCCAGGGCCGCCTCGCGCACGTCGAGCCGCGCCTTGACCAGGTTGCCCAGTTCGAGCAGCCGCATGCCCAGACGGTAGGTGCCGGCCTGCGGCCTGTCCACGAACCGGCCGATGGTCAGGTCGTTCAGGATGCGGTGAGCGGTGGAAGGGTGCAGGCCCGTGCGCTCGCTGATGTCCTTCAGCGAGACCGGGTCGGGCTGCGAAGCCAGCAGTTCGAGCAGGCCGAAGGCGCGCTCGAGAACCTGGATCGTGGGAGTGCGGGAATCCTTGCTGGACATGGTGGATCAGCCTCCAGGGCGTGGCCGCCATTTTGCATCGCGGAACGCTTCATTGCATGTCGGAATTTTCTGCGGCGAAGCGCCGCCGTGGGTTGGGCCTTGACCGTGGCCGTTGCCTGCGCCGCGCCTGCGGCAGCGCAAACCCCGGCAGCCGCCTCCGCTCCGGTGGAAATCGTCACCCTGGGCGCCCAGAAGCCGCTGGCCTGTATGCCCATTCCCAGGCTGGCCGGCCGGCTGCACGCATCCGACCTGGGCCTGGTGATCAACACCGCGGACCCTGCGTCGGTGGCCGTGGGCGAGTACTACATCGGCGCCCGTGGCTTGAAGCCCGAACAGGTCCTGCGGGTCTCCTTGCCGGTCAAGCCGGCGCTGGATCGCGAAGAGTTCAACCGCCTGAAGCGGGCCATCGATGAGCACTTCACCCGCCGCATCCAGGCGCTGGCGCTGGCCTGGACGATGCCCTACGCGGTGGAGTGCAACTCGATCACCGGGGCGCTGGCCCTGGGCGTGGACAGTGAGTTGTGCAAGCAGAGCTGCAACCGCTCGCGCCCCTCGACCTACTTCAATTCGTCCTCGTTCCGCCCACTCAACGACCACGGCTTCCGGCCTGCAATGATGCTCACCGCCCGCACGGTGGAACAGGCCAAGGCCCTGATCGACCGCGGCGTGGCCGCCGATGGTTCGCTGCTGCTGCGCGGCCGGCCGCCGGTGAATGCCCTGTTCCTGACCACCGACGACGTGGCGCGGCGGGTGCGCACGCCGTTGTACCCGCCGCCGGGCCTGATCCGGGGGGTGGGCGTGGAAGTGAAGATCGAGCCCGCCGCGGAGCTCAACCGCACGCCGCGCGTGCTGCTGGCGATCACCGGCTCGGCCCGCGTGGACCTGGACCCCGCGCCCGACTGGGTGCCGGGTGCGCTGGCCGACCACCTCACCTCCACGGGCGGCGACTTGCTCACGGGCCAGGGCCAGAGCACGGCGCTGGACTGGATCGCCTCGGGCGTGACGGCCAGCCACGGCACGGTCAGTGAGCCTTGCAACCATCTGCAGAAGTTCCCGCACCCCCAGGTGCTCATGGGCCAATACCTTCAGGGCAGCACCGCGCTGGAGGCCTACTGGAAAAGCGTGCTGTGGCCGCAGCAGAGCCTGTTCGTGGGCGAGCCGCTGGCCGCGCCCTTCGCCCGGCGCTAAACCCGCCGGCGCGGCCACTGTGCGGCCCGGCCCAGCGCGCGGTCTGCGGCCGAGCGGCCTGAGCGCACGGCGCCTTCCAGTGTGGCGGGGTAGGGGCCCTCGATGTAGTCGCCCGCGGCCGCAAGCCCTGTTGCGATGGCGGCTGGAGGGCGGTCGATGCCCGGCGTGCAGCGGAAGGTGGCACGCCGCTCGGCCATCACCTTGACGATCTGCGGCGGCGCCGGCCACGTGCCCGGGCCAAAGGCCGATCGCGCCTGGTGCAGCACGGCTTGGCCAGTGGCCTCCAGGCCCGCTTCGACCCATGTCGCCGCGCCGCTGACCACGAAAGCGAAAATGCCGGGCGTGGCCCCCAGGGCGCCATGGTCGAAGGCGAACTGCGCCGGGGCGTCGGGGCCCTCGATCAAGGCGGTCATGGGCTGCGGCAGCCGGGCCCCTGGGCAGCGGAGGTAGGCGGTGACGATGGGCTCGTAGCGCAAGGCCGCCGCACGCCTCGACCAACCGGCTGCGAAGGGCGCTGCGAGGCGGGCGGCCTCGGCCGCTGTGCAGGCCAGCACCACGGCGTCGAAGGCTTCGCCGTCCAGTTGCCAGCCTGGGGCGGTCTGTTGCAGGGTCTGGGCGCGATGCCCCAGCCGCACATCGGCGCCGGCGCGCTCAAGCCAGGCCAGCGCGGGCCGTGGCAACAGGTCGGCCAGCGACACCTTGGGCAAGAGCAGGTCGGCCGACCCGGGCCCGCTGAAAAGCGCGTCGCGCAGCACGCGCAGGAAGACCGCTCCGCTGGCCTCTGCGGCCGGCGTGTTGAGCGCGGCCACGCACAGCGGGTCGATCAGCAGTTCGCTCACGGCGGGCGGCAGCCGCGCGCACAGCGCGGCCACTGTCGTGTCCGGTGGGCATGCAAAGCCCGCCAGCGCCCAGCGCGCCGCCGCCGCCATCAGCGCCCAACGGTCACCCGCCGTCCAGCCTTTGCAGCCCCAGACCGCGCGGCCGAAGCCCAGCCAGGGGGGCCCGGGCGGCATTCGCAGGCCGCGGCCGTCCGGGTAGCGCAGGGTCAACGGGCGGCGGTCCAGCACCTCGGCCGGGTCGACGCCGATCTGCCGCATCAGGGCCAGCGTGCCGGTGTAGGCCCCGATCAGGATGTGTTGCCCGTTGTCCAGGGCCAACCCGTCGACGGCCACGCCGCGGGCGCGACCGCCCGGTTGCGCGGCCATGTCCATGAGCGTGACCGCATGGCCCTGTGCCGCGGCGTGCACGGCGGCCGACAGCCCCGCCCACCCCGCGCCCACGACGGCCAGCTTCATGCGGCGCGCCGGCCCGTCAATGCCCGCGGACGTGCGTTCGGGTGGCGATCCACAGCTTGCGCAGCGGCGTGAGCGAGGTGCGCTGGTGCAGCACCTGGAAGCCCTGTTGCTCGATCTCGCGCAACAGCGTGCGGTAGATGTTGGCCATCATCAACCCCGGCTTCTGCGCCGCGCGGTCGGCATCGGGCAACAGCGCCATCGCCTCTTCGTAGGTGGCGTGTGCACGCTCGGCCTGGAAGCGCATCAGCGCCTGGAAGCGCTCGCTGTAGCCCCAGGGGGCCTCGCGCTTGAGCAGTTCATGCGCCTTGACGTCGAACTGCTGGAGCTCCGAGATCGGCAGGTAGATGCGGCCGCGGCGCGCGTCGTCGCCCACGTCGCGGATGATGTTCGTCAGCTGCATGGCCAGGCCCAGCTTGTGCGCGTAGTGCACCGTGGCATCTTCGGTGCGGCCGAAGATGCTCGCTGCCACCTCGCCGACGATGCCGGCTACCAGATGGCAGTAGCGTTTGAGCGCCGGATAGTCCAGGAAGCGCGTCTGTTCCAGGTCGGTCTGGCAGCCTTCGATCACGGCCAGCAGGTGGTCTGCGGTGATGCCGTAGTCAGGGGCCAGCGGCATCAGCGCCTGCATCACCGGGTGGCTGGGGCGGCCCGCGTAGGCCTGGGCGACTTCGGTGCGCCACCACTGCAGCTTGCTGGCGGCCACGGTCGGGTCGCTGACCTCGTCGACCACGTCGTCGACCTCGCGGCAGAAGGCATAGAAGGCCGTGATGGCGGCCCGGCGGGGCGGCGGCAGAAAGAGGAAAGCGTAATAGAAGGAGGAACCGCTGCTGGCCGCCTTGTCCTGCACGTATTGCTGCGGGGTCATGGCAGGCCCCCCTTGCGCAGCGCGCGCCACAGCAGCACCGGCCCGTCGGACGCGCCCAGCTTCGGGCGGGCCGAGAGCGTGGCGTGGTCCATGCGGCGGATCTTCTCCAGCACACGCAGGCCGCCGTGCACCACCAGGCGCAATTCCCATCCCGCGCGGCCCGGCAGCCGCTGCACCAGCGGCGCACCCTCGCGCATCAGGCCTTTGGACCAGTCGCTCAGCGCTCGCACCAGCAGCCGGGCTCGCGGGCTGTCCTGGCAGGTTGCCAGTTCGGCCCGGCTGACGCCGTGGCCCTGCGCGTCGGCCTCGGGCACGTAATGCCGGCCGCGCGGCCCATCCACGCTCAGGTCCTGCCAGAAGTTGATGAGCTGCAAGGCGCTGCAGATGGCGTCCGACTGCCGCAGCGAAGTCGCATCGCCCACGCCGTACAGATGCAGCAGCAACCGGCCGATCGGGTTGGCCGAGCGCCTGCAATAGTCCAGCAGCGCGCCACGGTCGGGGTAGGGCGGGTTGCGGACATCCTGCTCGAAGGCATCCAGCAGGTCGTGCAGCAGCGCGCCCGGCAGCATGAACTGGCGGATCTGCCGGCTCAGCGGGACGAAGACCGCTGCCCAACGCGCGCCGGCCGGTCGTCCGGCCAGCACCTCCACGAGGGCATGGCGGTAGGCCGCCAGGTCGGCCAGGCGTTCCTCGGTGGGGGCATGGCCTTCGTCGGCGATGTCGTCAGCCGTGCGGGCGTAGTGGTAGATGGCCACCACGGCAGGCCTGAGGGCCGGCGGGCACAGCACGGAGGCGACTGGAAAGTTTTCGTAATGTTCGACGCTCACCCCGCGATTCTCGCCACCTTTGATGCCGCGGCCGCGCATCCCACGAAAGGGGGGGTGTGCCGGCAACGTTTGACAGGCACCGAGCACCCCCCTTACAGTACTGACCGGTCAGTCATTAAGCTGATGTGCTGGCCTGTCGTCACCCTCCTGTCCGCTCCTGAACGGGTGGACCAAGCGCCATGTCGAAGTCTGCCGCTGCCCCTCGTTTCAACCTCCCCCTGGCACTGTCACTGGCCGTCGCGCTGGGGCTCGTTGCCTGCTCGCGGCCGGAGCCGGCCCCCGAGCCGATCCGCGCCGTCAGGATCCAGACCGTGAGCCTGGACAGTGCCGGCGGCGTGCGTGAATTCGCCGCCGAAGTCCGCGCGCGGATCGAATCGCGCCCGGGCTTTCGGGTCTCGGGCAAGCTCGTAAGCCGCATGGCCGAAGTGGGCCAGCATGTGGCCTCGGGCCAGGCCCTGGCCCGGCTGGACGGCAGCGACCTCAAGCTCGGGCAGGACGCCGCCCAGGCCGCGTTGCGCGCCGCACAGACCAACTACGAGCTGGCCGGCGCCGAGTTCAAGCGCTACAAGGAGCTGCGTGACCAGGGCTTCATCGGCCAGCTCGACCTCGAGCGCCGCGAGACGACGCTCAAGGCCCAGAAGGCGCAGCTTGACCAGGCGGCGGCCCAGGTCAGCGTGCAAAGCAACCAGGCCGCGTATGCCACGCTCACGGCCCCGGCACCCGGCGTGATCACGGCGGTGGAGGCCGAGGCCGGCGCGGTGCTGTCGGCCGGCACCCCGGTGTTTCGCATCGCCCACGACGGGCCACGCGATGCCGTCTTTGCCGTGCCGGAGGATGGCGTGGCCGGCATGCGCATGCTGCTGGGCAGGGCCGGGGCGATCCGCATCAAGCCCTGGGGCGCCGGGGAAGCCATGCCGGCCACCGTGCGCGAGGTGGCGGCTGCGGCCGACCCCACCACCCGCACCTTCCAGATCAAGGCCGATATCGGCCGTGCGCCGTTGCAATTGGGCCAGACCGCCACGGTGCTGATCGAGCAGCCGCGCCGGCAGGGCGTGGCCAAGCTGCCGCTGGCGGCCGTGGTGCAGCAGCAAGGCCAGTCGGCCGTGTGGCTGCTGGACCGCGCGTCCATGACCGTGAAGGTCCAGCCGGTGTCGGTGGCCGGCGCCGACGGCAACTGGGTCGTGATCGGCAGCGGCCTGACAGCCGGCCAGACCGTGGTGACGGCTGGCGTGCACACGCTCACGCCCGGGCAGAAGGTCAAGCTCTACGACCCCACCCTGGAGTCCGCCAGCACACCGGCCGTCACGGGCGCCACGCCAGTCGCCGCCGCCACGCGCTGATCGCCGGGAGACCCGCATGAGCGCCGTACTCGACACGCCGACCTCCCGGTTCAACATCTCGCGCTGGGCGCTGGAACACCCGGCACTCACGCGCTACCTGATGGTGGTGCTGATGGTGCTGGGCTGCGCCGCCTACTTCCAGCTCGGGCAGGACGAAGACCCGCCGTTCACCTTCCGCGCCATGGTCGTCCAGGCCTACTGGCCCGGCGCCAGCGCCTTGCAGATGGCCGAGCAGGTCACCGACAAGATCGAGAAGGCCCTGCAGCAGGTGCCGCATGCCGACAAGATCCGCAGCTACACCAAGCCCGGCGAGTCGCTGACCATCCTGAACCTGGCCGATTCCGCCCCGCCCAAGGACGTGCCCAACAGCTGGTACCAGGCGCGCAAGCTGGTGGGCGACATGCGCTCGACCCTACCCACGGGCGTGGTCGGCCCGGTCTTCAACGACGACTTCGGCGATGTGTACGGCTCCATCTACGCCCTGGCTGCCGATGGCTTCAGCCGCGAAGAGATGCGCGTGCAGGCCGAGCAGGTGCGCCAGCGGTTGCTGAAGGTGCCCGACGTGGCCAAGGTCGAAGTCTTCGGGGCCCAGGCCGAGAAGATCTTCATCGAGATCTCGCAGAAGCGGCTGGCCCAGCTCGGCCTGGATGTGAACCAGGTCATCGGCCAGCTGGGCGCACAGAACGCGGTGGAAGGCGCGGGCGTGGTCAACGCCGGCTCCGAGAACCTGCAGGTCCGGGTGGGCGGGCAGTTCAATTCGGTGGAGGAACTGCAGCGCTTCCCCATCCGCGCCACCAACCCTGCCACGGGTGCTTCCACCACCTTGCGGCTGTCGGACCTGGCCGATGTGCGGCGCGACTACGTCGACCCGCCCGCCACCAAGGTGCGCTTCCAGGGCCAGGAGGTGATCGCGGTGGGCATCTCGATGGCCAAGGGCGGCGACATCATCGCCCTGGGCAAGAACCTGAAGGTGGCGGTCAAGGCCATCCAGTCGGAGCTGCCCATGGGGCTGAACCTCATCCAGGTGCAGGACCAGCCCTCGGCGGTCAGCACGTCCGTGGGCGAGTTCGTGCACGTGCTGGCCGAGGCCGTGCTCATCGTGCTGGCGGTGAGCTTCATCAGCCTGGGCCTGCACACCCGGCCGCTGCGCGTGGACATCTGGCCGGGCCTGGTGGTGGCCATCACCATCCCGCTGGTGCTGGCCATCACCTTCGTGACCATGTTCTATTGGGGCGTGGGGCTGCACAAGATCTCGCTCGGCAGCCTGATCATCGCCCTGGGCCTGCTGGTGGACGACGCCATCATCGCGGTGGAGATGATGGTCCGCAAGCTCGAGGAGGGCTACGACAAGAAGCGCGCCGCCACCTTCGCCTTCGATGTGACGGCCATGCCGATGCTCACGGGCACGCTGATCACGGCCGCGGGCTTCCTGCCCATCGGGCTGGCCAAGTCGGTCACTGGCGAGTACACCTTCGCCATCTTCGCGGTGACCTCGGCCGCCCTCGTCATTTCCTGGGTGGTGTCGGTCTACTTCGTGCCCTACCTGGGCGCGTGGCTGCTGCACACGCGCAGCCATGTGGCCGAGGGCCCGGACGGCGGCCCCCACGAGCTCTTCGACACACCGTTCTATGCCCGCTTCCGCGCAGCCGTGAACTGGTGCGTGGGCCACCGCTGGACCACCATCGGCCTGACCGTCCTGATCTTCGCCCTGGGCATCGTGGGCATGGGCAAGGTGCAGCAGCAGTTCTTCCCGGACTCCAGCCGGCCCGAGATCCTGGTCGACCTCTGGTTGCCCGAAGGCGCCACCATCCAGGAAAGCGAGCAGATCGCCAAGCGCTTCGAAGCGCGGATGATGCGCGAAGGCGGCGTCGCCAACGTCACCACGTGGATCGGCAGCGGTGTGCCGCGTTTCTACCTGCCGCTGGACCAGATCTTTCCCCAGTCCAACGTCAGCCAGGTCATCGTCCTGCCCAAGGACCTGAAGGAACGAGAAGCCCTGCGGCTGCGGCTGCCGCAGATCATGGCCAACGAATTCCCCGAGGTCCGCACCCGCGTCAAGCTGCTGCCCAACGGGCCACCTGTGTCGTACCCGGTGCAGTTCCGCGTGGTCGGCATCGACGCGCTGCAGGTGCGCCAGTGGGCCGACCGCGCCAAGGAGGTGCTGCGCGCCAACCCGAACATGCGGGGCGTCAACGACAACTGGAACGAATCCATCAAGGTTCTCAAGCTGGACATCGACCAGGACAAGGCGCGGGCCCTGGGGGTCACCAGCCAGACGCTGGCGCAAGCCTCCCGGGCCATCTTCACCGGCACCACCATCGGCCAGTACCGCGAGGGCGACAAGCTGGTGGACATCGTGCTGCGCCAGCCGGCCGAAGAGCGCGCCACCATCACGGACATCGGCAACGCCTACATGCCCACTGCCAGCGGGCACTCGGTGCCGCTGACGCAGATCGCCAAGATCGGCTTCAGCTGGGAGCCGGGCGTGCTGTGGCGCGACGGCCGCAACTTCTCGGTGACGGTGCAGGGCGACGTGGTCGAAGGCATCCAGGGCCCCACCGTGACGGCGCAGATCTGGCCACAACTGCAGGCGATGGCCGAGAAGATGCCTCCGGGCTACCGCATCGAGATCGCCGGCGCCGTGGAGGAAAGTGGCAAGGGGCAGGGCTCCATCGCAGCCGGCCTGCCGGTGGCGCTGTTCATCATGTTCACGCTGCTGATGCTGCAGTTGCAGAGCTTCAGCCGCTCGATCCTGGCCTTTCTCACCGGGTTCCTGGGCATCGCCGGCGTGGCCGGTGCGCTGCTGGTGCTGAACCGGCCCTTCGGCTTCGTGGCGCTGCTGGGCGTGATCGCCCTGTTCGGCATGATCGTGCGAAATTCCGTGATCCTGATCGACCAGATCGAGCAGGACCGGCGGCACGGCGTGGCCACCTGGGACGCCATCGTCGAGTCGGCCGTGCGGCGTTTCCGCCCCATCGTGCTGACGGCGGCGGCGGCGGTCCTGGCCATGATTCCCCTGTCCCGCAGCGTGTTCTGGGGCCCGATGGCGGTGGCCATCATGGGTGGGTTGATCGTGGCCACGGCGCTCACGCTGCTGTCCTTGCCGGCGATGTACGCAGCCTGGTTTCGCGTCAGGCGCGAACCGGCGGCTTCGTCAAGCTAAAATCCGCGGTTCGCCCCCATCATGGGCCGCTGGGGTTGCATCCAGCGGCCCCTTCTTCATCACACATTGCCGCGCGGGTGGCGAAATTGGTAGACGCACCAGGTTTAGGTCCTGACGCCTTCACGGGCGTGCCGGTTCGAGTCCGGCCCCGCGCACCAGCCGTTGGCTTTCACTGCATACCCCCATCGAGACACCATGGCCGTCAACGTTGAAACCCTAGAAAAGCTCGAGCGCCGCATCATCCTGACCGTGGCGGCAGACCTCATCAATGGCGAGATCGAGTCGCGCCTGAAGCGCCTGTCGCGCACGGTCAAGGCCGACGGCTTCCGGCCGGGCAAGGTGCCGATGTCCGTGGTCGCGCAGCGCTACGGCCAGTCGGTGCAGTACGAGGTGGTCAACGACCGCATCGGCCAGGCCTTCAACGAAGCCACCAACGAAGCCCAGCTTCGCGTGGCCGGGGCCCCCCGCATCACGCAGAAGAACGATGCGCCCGAAGGCCAGCTGGCCTTCGACGCCACCTTCGAGGTCTACCCCGAGGTGACGCTGGGCGACCTGAGCGGCGCCGAAGTCGAGCGCATCGCCACCGAAGTGTCGGAGGCCGCCATCGACCGCACGATCGAGATCCTGCGCAAGCAGCGCCGCACCTTCGGCCTGCGCCCGCAAGCCGAGGGCGCCGCCGAGACGGACCGCATCACCATCGACTTCGAAGGCAAGATCGACGGCGAGCCCTTCTCCGGCGGCAAGGCCGAGGCCTTCCAGTTCATCGTCGGCGAAGGCCAGATGCTCGAGCAGTTCGACCAGGCCGTGCGCGGCATGAAGGTCGGCGAGAGCAAGACCTTCCCGCTGCAGTTCCCCGCCGACTATCACGGCAAGGACGTGGCCGGCAAGGAAGCCGACTTCATGGTCACCGTCAAGAAGATCGAGGCGCCGAACCTGCCCGACGTGGACGACGCCCTGGCCAAGGCGCTGGGCATCAAGGACGGCACCGTGGAAGGACTGCGCGCCGACGTGAAAAAGAACCTCGAGCGCGAGGTCAAGTTCCGCGTGCAGGCCCGCAACAAGGGCGCCGTGATGGATGCCCTGTCCAAGGCCGCCGAACTCGACGTCCCTCAGGCCCTGGTTGCCGGCGAAACCGAGCGCCTGATCGAAGGCGCGCGCGCCGACCTCAAGCAGCGCGGTGTCAAGGATGCCGAGACCACCCCCATCCCGCCCGAGATCTTCAAGCCGCAGGCCGAGCGCCGCGTGCGCCTGGGCCTGGTGGTAGCCGAACTCGTGCGCACCAAGGGCCTGCAGGCCAAGCCCGAGCAGCTCCAGGCCCACATCGAGGAATTGAGCCAGAGCTACGAGAAGCCGGCCGAGGTCATGCGCTGGTACCTGAGCGACCGGCAACGCATGAGCGAGGTCGAGGCCGTGGTCATCGAGAACAACGTGACCGAGTACGTGCTGGGCTGCGCCAAGGTGATCGACAAGGTGCTACCGTTCGACGATCTGATGGCTGCGCAGTAGCGCGGCCCTGCACTTGGAAAGGAAGCTCCGATGAGCGTTCAAGAGACTGTCGGCCTGGGCATGGTGCCCATCGTCATCGAGCAATCGGGCCGCGGTGAGCGGGCCTACGACATCTACAGCCGCCTGCTGCGCGAGCGCATCGTGTTCCTGGTGGGCCCGGTGAACGACGGCACCGCGAACCTGGTGGTGGCGCAGTTGCTGTTCCTGGAGAGCGAGAACCCCGACAAGGACATCTTCCTCTACATCAACTCGCCCGGCGGCAGCGTCAGCGCCGGCCTGTCGATCTACGACACCATGCAGTTCATCAAGCCCGACGTGTCCACGCTGTGCATGGGCATGGCGGCCAGCATGGGCTCGTTCCTGCTGATGGCCGGTGCCAAGGGCAAGCGCTCGGCCCTGCCGAACTCCCGCGTGATGATCCACCAGCCTTCGGGTGGGGCGCAGGGCCAGGCGACCGATATCGAGATCCAGGCGCGCGAGATCATCAAGACCCGCGCGCAGCTGAACAAGATCTATTCCGATCGCACCGGCCAGCCGGTGGACCGCATCGAGGCCGACATGGAACGCGACCTGTGGATGTCGCCCGAAGAAGCCAAGGCCTACGGCCTGATCGATCAGGTGCTGGACAAGCGATCCTGAGTTTGGAGGGGCCCGGCCCGGGCAAGGGCAAGGGCCCTTCGCATGGCTGCTTTTAGGGCCTTTTTCGCGCCGGCAAGTGCTACGGCACTTGGTCTATGATGGCGCTGTAGTCCGCGCTCAACCTCGTTCGTAAATTCACACATGGCCGAAAAGAAGGGCGCCTCCGGCGAAAAAGTTCTTTACTGCTCGTTCTGCGGCAAGAGTCAGCACGAGGTGAAGAAGCTCATCGCCGGCCCGTCGGTGTTCATCTGCGACGAGTGCATCGAACTCTGCAACGACATCATCCGTGACGAGGTCCCGGCCGATGGTCCCACCGCCAAGTCGGCCAAGTCTGACCTGCCGGTGCCCAGCGACATCAAGGCCAGCCTCGACCAGTACGTGATCGGGCAGGAAGTGGCCAAGCGCACCTTGTCGGTGGCGGTCTACAACCACTACAAGCGCCTCAAGCACATGGGCGCCAACGCGTCCAAGGACGAGGTCGAGTTGACCAAGAGCAACATCCTGCTCATCGGCCCCACGGGCTCGGGCAAGACGCTGCTGGCGCAGACCCTGGCCCGGTTGCTCAACGTCCCATTCGTCATCGCCGACGCCACCACGTTGACCGAAGCCGGCTACGTGGGCGAGGACGTCGAGAACATCATCCAGAAGCTGCTGCAGAACTGCAACTACGACGTCGAGCGGGCGCAGCGCGTCATCGTCTACATCGACGAGATCGACAAGATCAGCCGCAAGGCCGACAACCCCAGCATCACGCGCGACGTGTCGGGCGAAGGTGTGCAGCAGGCCCTGCTCAAGTTGGTGGAGGGCACGATGGCCAGCGTGCCGCCGCAGGGCGGGCGCAAGCACCCGAACCAGGACTTCCTGCAGATCGACACGACCAACATCCTGTTCATCTGCGGCGGCGCCTTCGATGGCCTGGAAAAGGTCATCCAGAATCGCACCGAGAAGTCCGGCATCGGCTTTGCGGCCAGCGTGCACAGCAAGACCGAGAAGCGCGCCGCCGATGTCTTCCGCGAAGCCGAGCCCGAAGACCTGATCAAGTTCGGGCTGATCCCCGAACTGGTGGGCCGCCTGCCGGTGGTGGCCACCCTGGGCGAGCTCACCATCGATGCGATGGTGCAGATCCTCACCGAGCCGAAGAACGCGCTGGTCAAGCAGTACCAGAAGCTGTTTGCGATGGATGGCGTGGAGCTGGAAATCCGGCCTTCCGCGCTGACGGCCATCGCCAAGAAGGCGCTTTTGCGCAAGACAGGCGCCCGTGGCCTGCGCTCGATCATGGAGCACTCCCTGATCGACACCATGTTCGACCTTCCCACGCTGGACGGCGTGGCCAAGGTCGTCATCGACGACCACATCATCGAGGACGGCGCCAAGCCGCTGCTGGTCTACCGCGAGCAAAAGGCGAGCGCCTGAGCTCCAGCGGCTAGCCCGGTCCCGGCCCCTCCCCGTACCGACCGCACTTCTTGCATTCCTGTTCTCGGACCCCACGTGGGTTTGAGAAAGAGAGGTTTTCATGTCCGGACATCCCATCCTCCCCCCTGATCCCATCACGCTGCCGCTGCTGCCGCTGCGGGATGTGGTCGTGTTCCCGCACATGGTCATCCCCTTGTTCGTGGGCCGGCCGAAGTCGATCAAGGCGCTCGAAGCCGCGATGGAGTCGGGCCGGCAGATCATGCTCGTGGCGCAGAAGGCGGCGGGCAAGGACGAACCCAAGGCCGACGACATGTTCGAGGTGGGCTGCGTCAGCTCCATCCTGCAGATGCTCAAGCTGCCCGACGGCACGGTGAAGGTGCTGGTCGAAGGCGTGCAGCGTGCCACCACCCAGCGCATCACCGAGAACAACGAGTACTTCGTCGGCGACGTGACCCCGGTGCAGACCGAGGCCGATGCCACGCCCGAGATCGAAGCCCTGCGCCGCGCGGTGACGCAGCAGTTCGACCAGTACGTCAAGCTCAACAAGAAGATCCCGCCGGAGATCCTGACCTCCATCGCCGGCATCGACGATCCGGGTCGCCTGGCCGACACCATCGCCGCGCACCTGCCGCTCAAGCTCGAGGCCAAGCAGGCTGTGCTCGACCTGTTCAGCGTGCCGCGCCGCCTCGAGAAGCTGCTGGAGCTGCTCGAGCACGAAGTCGACATCCTGCAAGTGGAAAAGCGCATCCGTGGCCGCGTCAAGCGCCAGATGGAGAAGAGCCAGCGCGAGTACTACCTCAACGAGCAGGTCAAGGCCATCCAGAAGGAACTGGGCGATGGCGAAGAAGGCGCCGACCTGGAGGAACTGGAAAAGAAGATCAAGGCCGCGCGCATGACCAAGGAAGCGCGCAAGAAGGCCGAGAGCGAGCTGAAGAAGCTCAAGCTCATGTCGCCCATGTCGGCCGAAGCCACCGTGGTGCGCAACTTCATCGACACCTTGATCAACCTGCCCTGGGCGAAGAAGACCAAGATCAAGCACGACCTCGGGCACGCCGAGGAAGTGCTGAACGAAGACCACTTCGGCCTGGAAAAGGTCAAGGACCGCATCCTCGAGTATCTTGCCGTGCAGCAACGCGTGGACAAGGTCAAGGCGCCGATCCTGTGCCTCGTGGGGCCCCCGGGCGTGGGCAAGACCTCGCTGGGCCAGAGCGTCGCGCGCGCCACCGGCCGCAAGTTCGTGCGCATGGCCCTGGGCGGCATGCGTGACGAGGCCGAGATCCGCGGCCACCGTCGCACCTACATCGGCAGCATGCCGGGCAAGGTGTTGCAGAGCCTGTCCAAGGTGGGCGTGCGCAACCCGCTGTTCCTGCTGGATGAGATCGACAAGCTGGGCATGGACTTCCGCGGCGACCCGTCCTCGGCCCTGCTGGAAGTGCTCGACCCCGAGCAGAACCATACTTTCAGCGACCACTACGTCGAGGTCGACTTCGACCTGTCGGACGTCATGTTCGTGGCCACCTCCAACAGCATGAACATTCCGCCGGCCCTGCTGGACCGGATGGAGGTCATCCGCCTGGCCGGCTACACCGAGGACGAGAAGCTCAACATCGCCCAGCGCTACCTCGTGCCCAAGCAGCGCAAGAACAACGGCGTGAAGGACGAAGAGGTCGAGCTGACCGAAGGCGGCATCCGCGGGATCATCCGCTACTACACCCGCGAGGCCGGTGTCCGGTCGCTGGAGCGCGAGATCTCCAAGATCTGCCGCAAGGTCGTCAAGGGCCACCAGCTCAAGAAGTACGAGGGCCAGGTCGTCGTGACCGAAGAGAACCTCAACGACTTCCTGGGCGTGCGCAAGTACGACTACGGCCGCACCGAGAAGAAGAACCAGGTGGGCCAGGTGGTCGGCCTGGCGTGGACCGAGGTGGGTGGCGACTTGCTGACCATCGAAGCCACGGTGATGCCCGGCAAGGGCAACATCATCCGCACGGGCTCCCTGGGCGACGTGATGAAGGAGTCGGTGGAGGCTGCCCGCACGGTGGTGCGTTCACGCGCCCGCCGCCTGGGCCTGAAGGACGAGATCTTCGAGAAGCGCGACATCCACATCCACGTGCCGGATGGCGCCACGCCGAAGGACGGCCCGAGTGCCGGTGCGGCCATGACGACGGCCCTGGTCTCGGCGCTGTGCGGGATCCCCGTGCGGGCCGATGTGGCGATGACTGGCGAGATCACCCTGCGGGGCGAGGTCACGGCCATCGGCGGCCTGAAGGAGAAGTTGCTGGCGGCCCACCGGGGCGGGGTGAAGACCGTGTTGATCCCTGAAGAGAACGTCAAGGATCTGCAGGACATCCCCGAGAACGCGAAGAACAACCTCGAGATCGTGCCCGTGCGGTGGATCGACCAGGTGCTGGAGATCGCGTTGGAGAAGCCGCCCCAGCCGCTCGCGGACGAGGAGGTGGTGGCCGTGGCCGCCACGCCCCAACCCGAGGTGGCAGCTCCGGTGGCACCCGTGGTGTCCACCGATGGCTTGCCGCACTGACCTCCAAAAGGCCTTTGCAAAAGCCCTCAAAGTTGTTCTATACTAGTAGGCTCGACAGATCGGAAGCGGTCTAGTTCGATGCGGGAATAGCTCAGTTGGTAGAGCGCAACCTTGCCAAGGTTGAGGTCGCGAGTTCGAGTCTCGTTTCCCGCTCCAGATCACCAAGAAGGGAAGCCTCGGCTTCCCTTCTTCGTTGAGGGGCCCGGCGGGCTATCATCGCCGTGCCAGAGCCCTCGATGGCGCGATAGCAAATCGGTTATGCAACGGATTGCAAATCCGTCTAGCCCGGTTCGACTCCGGGTCGCGCCTCCAAAAAATACCCATCGAATCAATGGGTTAGAAGCTGTTGCCTCTAGCCCGCTGTCCTTGGTGCGGGCCGTGTAGCCACCATGTACCCACGGCACTTCAGCGCTCCGCTCGAGGTGACCACGACGGGCCGTCTGCCGGTCTCGCGCCCGGCGCCGGATCGGGCTCGCAACGCTTCGCGCGCCATCCCCCTGTACCGCCCAGGGGTTGATCTGCGGCAAGGGCCGGAAGTGCCCCGCGTCCGAAGATCCGCTCATCGGAGTGGACGGACGGCATGCACGAACCGGCGGTAGAACCCCAACGCGAAGTGCTCTCGCTCGTCACGGCGCGGGTCCGGGACGCCTATGTGCGCACGCCGCTGATTCTGGATGGCGGGCTCGACCTCGTCTCGGTCTGCCGCGAACTGTCGGCCCGCGGTGCCACGCAGGCGCTGGTCCGCGACGGCGCCCGACTGGGCATGTTCACCACCACCGACCTGCGCGATGCGCTGCTGAACCCGTTGCCGCCGCACCAGTTGCCCCTGCGCGAGGTCTCGCGGTTCGAGCTGATCGAGATCAGCGCCGACGCCGATCTGTTCGAGGCGCTGTGGCTGATGGTGCGGCACCGCGTCCACCGGCTGGTGGTGCGCGACGGCAGCGTGCTCGTGGGGGTGCTGGGGCAGCTGGACCTCGTGAGCTTCGTGGCCAACCATTCGCACATCATCGCCCTGCAGATCGACGATGCCGTCAGCGTGGCCGAGCTCGGCGCGGCCAGCGCGCACATCGATGAAATGGTCCGCCAGATGCACGCCAGCGGCATCCGCATCCCGCGCATCGCGCGGCTGGTGAGCGAGCTCAACATGCGGCTGTTCGCGCGGCTGTGGACCCTGCTGGCGCCGCCCGATTGGGTGCGGCAAAGCTGCCTGCTGGTGATGGGCAGCGAAGGGCGCGGCGAGCAGATTCTCAAGACCGACCAGGACAACGCGCTGATCCTGCGCGACGGCTTGGAGCCCGAGGGCCTGGCCGAGCTGGCCGCGAGATTCAACGGCGCGCTGGCCGAACTGGGCTATCCGGACTGCCCCGGCCAGATCATGCTCACCAATCCGCTGTGGCGACAACCCCTGGCGGGCCTTTGCAGGACGATCCGCCAGTGGGTGGACGAGCCTGACCCGGGCAGCCGGCACGATGGCCAGATGCGTCTGGCCTGCTTCTTCGACGCCACTGCGGTTGCCGGGGATACCCGCCTGCTCGACGAGGCCCGCGCGCATCTGGACCGCGTGCTGGCCGACGACGACCGCTATCTGGCGCGCTTCGCGGCCGCGGCCGACCAGTTCCAGGAGCCCGGAAACTGGCTCACGCGCTGGACCAGCCGGCGCGACGAGCAGCCGCTGGACCTGAAGAAGCTGGGCATCTTCCCCATCGTCCATGGCGCGAGGGCGCTGGCCCTGCAGTACGGCGTGAAGGCGCAAGGCACCATCGAACGGCTGGCGCTGCTGGGCCAGGCCCAGCGCATCGACGCGTCACTGGCCCGCGACCTCCCAGAGGCATTGCATCTGCTGATGGCCGTGCGGCTGACCCACCAGTTGCGCCAACGTGAAGCCGGCGAGGCCGCCACCAACGAGGTGCGGCCATCGGATCTGGCGACGCTGGAGCGCGAGCCACTGCACGATGCGCTGGCCATCGTCAGGCAATGGCGGGGCTTCCTGCGCCATCATTTCCGGCTCGACGCGCTGTGAAGAACCCGTGGAAACCACGATGCATCCACATCCACACCCACATCCGGAAGGCGGTCTGCTCCAGGGGATGCCCTGATGAGCCGCCGCGTGCTGATCGCCGACGACGAGCCCAACATCCTGATTTCGCTGGAATTCCTGATGAGGCGGGAGGGGTACGAGGTGCTGCTGGCCTGCAATGGCATCGAAGCCCTGGAGATGATCCGCGCGCACCGCCCCGACGCGGTGGTGCTCGACGTGATGATGCCGGGCAAGACCGGTTTCGAGGTCTGCCAGGCGGTGCGGGCGGATGAAGCGCTGGCCGGCACCCGGATCCTCATCCTCAGTGCCAAGGGGCGCGACACCGACATGGCCCAGGGGCTGGGCGTCGGGGCGGACGACTACATGACCAAGCCCTTCTCCACCCGCGAGCTGGCAGCGCGCGTGGCCAAGCTGTTCGGGCCATGACCACCGCGCGCGACGCGCCCCGCCCGGCTTCTGCGGACGCGGCGGCTTCGGCCCGGCCCGCACGGCTGGGCCCGGTGAAGCGGCAAGAGGCCGTGGTGGCGCTGGCACCCGCCATGCTGCTGGCCGGGCTGGCCGCTGCCCTTGGGGGGGTGCTGGCATTGACCCTGTCGCCGGCGGAGCGGGGCCTGGCCTGGAAGCTGATGGAGCCCCGTGCGGCGATCGTCGTGGCCCTGTGGGCCTTGGCGTCGTTGGGTGCGGGCGTGGTGCTGCTCCGCCTGTGGCGGCTGTATGCGGCCGGGCCGGCGCGCCTGGCCGAGGCGCTGCAGATGGCCGTGGCCACCGATGCACCGTTCGAGCCCGGCATGCCCGGCACGGCCGGAACCAGGGCCTTGGCGCAGGGTATCCAGGCCCTGGTTGCCCAGCGCGACCTGCTGCGCCGGGACATGGCCGCCCAGGTGGCGCAGGCCAGCCGGGCGGTGGACCTGGAGCGAACCCGGCTGGCGGCGCTGATGGCCGAGCTGGCGCAGAGCGTGGTCGTGTGCAACCTCGATGGCCGGGTCTTGTTGTTCAACGCCCAGGCTCGGCTGCAATTCCAGGCCCTGGCGCCGGCAGGCGGCATCGGCGGGGCCGAGGCGATCGGGCTGGGCCGCTCCATTTACGCCGTGCTCGACCGCCGCCTGGCGGACCATGCCCTGCAGGCCGTGGCCCAGCGGTTGCAGCGGGGTGAAGCGCACCCCTGCGCGCAGTTCGTCACCACCACCCCGGGCGGGCAGCTGCTGCGCGTGCAATTGGCCCCCGTGCGCAGCACCGCTGCCGCGGGCGCGCTGAACGGCTTCGTCCTGCTGCTGGAAGACATCACCCGCCAACTGGCCGATGAAGGCGAACGCGACCGCCTTCTGCACCGGTTGACCGAGGGTCAGCGCGGCTCGCTGGGCAACCTGCACGCCGCCGTCGAACTCCTGCAGGAGCCCGGGCTGGATGGGCCGACCCGCGACCGCTTCCTGCGGATCGTCCGCGAAGAAGCCGCGGCGATGGCCACCCTGCTCAACGATGCCGCCAACCAGGGCCTGCGCGCCCTGGTCACGCGCTGGCCGCTGGAGGACATGCTGGGCACCGACCTGCTGGCTGCCGCTGCGCGCCGCATGGAATCCGAGCTGCACGCGCGCGTGATCTGCGCCGATGCCGATCCCACGCTCTGGCTGCGGGTGGACAGCTACTCCTTGATCCAGGCGTTGCTGCACCTGGCCGGCCGGCTCAGCGGTGAGTACGGCATCCAGCGCTTCCAGCTGCGACTGCAGGCCGCTGCCGGGAAGGCACAGCTCGACCTGGTCTGGGCCGTGCAGGCCATGAGCACCGAGACCGTCACGGCCTGGGAGACCGAGCCGCTGCAGGCCGGCGGCCAGACCAGCGGGCTGACCGTGCGCGACGTGGTCGAGCGGCACGGCGGCGCGCTGTGGTTCGAGCGCGCCAGGGCCCGGCAGGAGGCGTTCTTCCGCTTCTTGCTGCCGCGGGCGGCCGATGCAGCCGCCTGGCAACCTGCCCCTGCACCTTTGGACGCCAGCAGGCCGGAGTTCTATGACTTCGACCTCTTCGCCCATGCCGACCCTGCTGCCGACGAAGCCCAGCGCCCGCTGGCATCGCTGGTCTACACCGTCTTCGACACCGAGACCACCGGCCTGTCGCCCTCGGAAGGCGACGAGATCATCCAGATCGGCGCCACGCGTGTCGTGGCCGGCAGGCTGCGCCGCCAGGAAAACTTCGAGCAGTTGATCGACCCCAAGCGCCCCCTGTCCGAGGCAGGCATCCGCATTCATGGCATCGAGCCCCGGATGCTGCAGGGCCAGCCCGACATCGCCCAGGTGCTGCCGGCCTTCCACCGCTTTGCGGCCGACACGGTGCTGGTGGCTCACAACGCAGCCTTCGACATGCGGTTCCTGCAGTTGAAGGAAGCCAGCACCGGCCTGCGCTTCGACCAGCCGGTGCTGGATACCTTGCTGCTGTCGGCCGTGCTGCACCCGCAGCAGGACAGCCACCGGCTGGAGGCCATTGCCGAGCGGCTGGGCGTGCCCTTGCTCGGCCGTCACACCGCCCTGGGCGATGCGATGGTCACGGCCGAGATCTTCGTGCGCATGCTGCCGCTGCTGCAGGCACAGGGCATCACGACCCTGGGCCAGGCGCTGGACGCCTCGCACCGCACGTACCTGGCCCGCGTAAGCTACTGACCGTCAGCCCGGCAGCCTGCGCGAAACGCCCAGAGGCCGGCTCGCCGCCGCGCAGCAGAAGTCGCCCACCCAGGGCCGCAGGGCACGCGCCAGGTGCGCCCCTTCTGCATTGGCGGCATCCAGCCGCTCGGCCGCTTGCCGGGCCCGCTCGCGCAGCAGGGCCTTGTCCACGGTGGTGACTCGGCCGCGCTCGACCACCGTGCGGCCGCCGACGATCACCCGGTCCACGCCGCTGCCGCCCTCGCCGTGGACCAGTTGGCGCAGCGGGTCGCGCAGGGGCACGTACGTCGGCCGGCCCAGGTCCAGCAGCACCAGGTCGGCGGCATGGCCGGCGGCAATCAGGCCCATGGGAAGCCCCGGGCCCAGGCTGCGCGCGCTGCCGACGGTGGCCATGCGCAAGGCGTCGGCGCCCAGCAGCCAGCGCGATTCGTCGTCGCCGACGATCCGCGACAGGCCGGTGGCCAGGCGCATCGCCTCGAAGAGGTTCTGCGTGTCGGACGTGTTGGCGCCATCGGTGCCCAGCCCCACGCCCAGCCCGGCGTCGAGCATGCGGCGCACCGGTGCCACGCCCGACCCCAGCCGCAGGTTGCTCAGCGGGTTGTGGATGGCCGTGACGCCGGCCCGGGCCAGCAGGGCGATGTCCGCGTCGTCGATCCAGATGGCGTGGGCCACGCTGAGCAAGCCGGACAGGAAGCCAAGCCCGGCGAGGTGGGCCACCAGGCTGCGGCCGTAGCGCTCCAGGCCGAAGCTGGCCTGGGTGCGGCTCTCGGCCAGGTGGGTCTGCATCGGCAGGCCGAACTCTTGCGACAGCGCCGCGCAGCCTTGCAGGAAGGCGTCCGACGTGTGCAGGGGAATGGTCGGGCCGACGCCCAGGCGCACCTGCGTCGGATCGAAGGGCCAATCACGCGCGGCCTGCCGCACCGCGGCCAGGTGGGTGGCAGCATCCGGCGTCCGCTGCGCGGCCAGGGCAGGGCGCTGCGCATCGGGCAGGCTGGCCAGCAGGCCCGGATAGGCCTGGTAGAGCGTGCGGTCGGCCAGCATCGGCGCCACCACCGCGCGCAGACCGGCCTGCTGGTAGGCGCCTGCCACCGCATGCAGGCCCTCGACGGTGGTCTGGGGAAACTGGGCCGTCATGTCGAAGGTGGCGGTGCAGCCGTGCTCCAGCAGTTCCACCGCGCTCAGGGTCGCGCTGAGGGCCATGTCGGCCACCGTCCGCTGCCCGTGGATCGCGGGCGACGCGGCCAGGAAGCCCTCCAGGCCCACGTCGGGCACCGCCCCGCGGCCCAGCGCGCCGTGGGCGTGCGTGTGGCCGTTGACGAGGCCCGGGATCACCAGCCGGTCGGTGGCATCGATCACCTGCGCAACGGGCAGCGACGCGAACTGGCCGGGCTGGCCGACTTCGCGCACCCGGCCGTCCTCGATCCAGATGTCGGCGGGCCGCGCTGCCTGGTCGGCGCCCGGCAGCACCAGGCCGCCAATGATCAGCAAAGGCCCTTGGGGGCTCGAGATGGGTGAGGGGTGGGCCATGCGCCATGCTAAGCCGCCAGGAGCCCACGGGCCTGGTGCGCGGGACGGGAATCGAACCCGTACGCCTTGCGGCTGCGGGTTTTAAGCCCGCTACGTCTACCTGTTCCGTCACCCGCGCGCTGCTTCACGCTAGCACATCGGGGCACTCCCACAGGGCAGCGAACTTCGGCAAAATAGAACGACCGTACTATTTTTTGCCCGATGGCGCGGCATGGGTGACCAGCGGCACCTAGAATCGAAGGCAACTGTCCAACCGAAGCCCAGGAGCGTCATCCATGAAGGTGCTGGTCCCCGTGAAGCGGGTCGTCGATTACAACGTCAAGGTCCGGGTCAAGAGCGACGGCACGGGCGTGGACATCGCCAACGTCAAGATGAGCATGAACCCGTTCGACGAGATCGCCGTCGAAGAGGCCGTGCGACTGAAGGAAGCCGGCGTGGTCACCGAGATCGTGGCCGTGTCCTGCGGCGTCACGCAGTGCCAGGAAACACTGCGCACGGCCATGGCCATCGGTGCGGACCGCGGCATCCTGGTGGAGTGCGCCGACGAGTTGCAGCCCCTGGCCGTGGCCAAGCTCCTGAAGGCGTTGGTGGACAAGGAGCAGCCCGGGCTGGTGATCCTGGGCAAGCAGGCCATCGACGACGACTGCAACCAGACCGGTCAGATGCTGGCCGCGCTGGCCGGCCTGCCGCAGGCCACCTTCGCGTCCAAGATCGTCGTGGCCGATGGCCATGCCAGCGTCACGCGCGAGGTCGACGGAGGTTCCGAGACGCTGAAGATCAAGCTGCCGGCGGTGGTCACCACCGACCTGCGCCTGAACGAGCCTCGCTATGTCACGCTGCCCAACATCATGAAGGCCAAGAAGAAGCCGCTGGAAGTCTTCAAGCCGGCCGAGCTGGGCGTGGACGTCACTTCGCGCATCAAGACCCTGAAGGTCAGCGAGCCGCCCAAGCGGGGTGCGGGCATCAAGGTGGCCGATGTGGCCACGCTGGTGGCCAAGCTCAAGACCGAGGCCAAGGTCATATGACCCGCCGTGCCCCTTGAAACCGTCCCGAATCTGGAGAAAGACATGACTGTTCTTGTGGTCGCCGAGCATGACAACACCCACGTCAAGGGCGGCACGCTCAATGCCGTCACTGCCGCCCTGCAGTGCGGCGGCGAGGTGCACGTGCTGGTCGCCGGCCTGAACGCCGGCCCGGCCGCAGCCGCCGCGGCGCAGATCGCCGGCGTGGCCAAGGTGCTGCACGCCGATGCTGCCGGCCTGGACCATGGCCTGGCCGAGAGCGTGGCCGCTCAGGTTCTGGCCGTGGCCCGCGAATACAGCCACGTGCTGTTTGCCGCCACCGCCAGCGGCAAGAACGTGGCCCCGCGCGTAGCCGCCCTGCTGGACGTGGCGCAGATCAGCGACGCCACCAAGATCGTGTCGGCCGACACCTTCGAGCGCCCCATCTACGCCGGCAATGCCATTGCCACCGTGCAGAGCCTGGACCCGATCAAGGTCATCACCGTGCGCACCACCGGCTTCGACCCGGCCGCGGCCACTGGCGGCAGCGCCTCGGTGGTCAGCCTGTCGGCCGTGGCCGCGTCCGATCTGTCCACCTTCATGGGCAGCGAGATCGCCAAGAGCGACCGGCCCGAGCTGGCCGGCGCCAAGATCATCGTCAGCGGCGGCCGCGCCATGGGCAGCAGCGAGAAGTTCAACGAGGTGCTCACGCCCCTGGCCGACAAGCTGGGCGCTGCACTGGGTGCCAGCCGCGCCGCGGTGGACGCCGGCTACGCCCCGAACGACTGGCAGGTGGGCCAGACGGGCAAGATCGTGGCTCCGCAGCTCTACATCGCCTGCGGCATCTCCGGCGCCATCCAGCACTTGGCCGGCATGAAGGACAGCAAGGTCATCGTGGCGATCAACAAGGACGCCGAGGCCCCCATCTTCAGCGTGGCCGACTACGGCCTGGAAGCCGACCTCTTTACCGCCGTGCCCGAGCTGATCGCCGCGCTCTGAGGCTCGTAAGCACCTGAACCTGCCTGACCGGGGCCCCGGCCGCAAGCCTTGCGGGCGGGGCCCTCTTCACAACCGAGAGACATCGCCATGAGCTACCGCGCACCCGTCAAGGACATGCTGTTCGTCATGAAGGAGCTGGCTGGCATCGATGCCGTGGCCGCCTTGCCCGGGCATGAGGAC
>CAIJPE010000328.1 GCA_903822435.1 uncultured beta proteobacterium
GGTGGCGGCCGGCTCGCAGGGCCCGGCGCCTGCCCATCGAGGGCCCGGCGCCGGGTAGATCAGAGGCGGGCGGGTGTGCGCTCCGGTCGCGCCTTGGGTGGTCTGGGCACCAAAGAAGGCAAGATCCTCCGCGGTCAGCCGCTGACGGTGTTCCTGCGCCTGCGGGAGGAGCCGCGCGCAGGAAAAAGCAGATCGGCGCGAGCGGCCTTCGACAGCAGCAGTTGCTTGAGGGAAGGGCGGGAACAGGCTTGCAGACGGCGCCACTCATCGACCGGCACCAGCACGGCCACCTCGACGCCGCGCCGAGTGACCATCTGAGGGCCCTCAGCCAAGCATGTATCCAGGAATTCGCTGAATCGAGCCCTCGCCTCTTGGGCCGACCAAGTTTGCATGCTGGACTCCGAATGACAAGCTGGGCCACCAGTCTATTTCGGCGGTTGGCTCGTCAGGACCGGATCGACGGCTACGGCGCAGACTACATCTGGCGGCGGCGACGGGCGCAACCGGAAGGATCGAGTGCCCCTACGCTGGATCGCGGTTCTCCCCATGGAGGAGCGGCTGTCGCCAGGCCGCGGGAATAGGGTTCAAGCGGCCGATCAGGCGGAGCCGTCGACGGCAGGATCGGCGCGTTTTGGGTCACGAACAAGAAGTATCAGACCGCTTTTGACTTACTGAGTAAGACAAGGTAGACTGCAAGCTAGCCAGCACTTAGCCACCTGCCATGCCGACCCTGCTTGTCTCCTCCAAAGGTCAGATCGTGTTGCCCGCCGAAATGCGGCGGCGCTTGGGCATGGGCGCTGGTGCGCGGATCGAAGTCGTGGAAGAGTCCGACGGGTTGAAGCTGCGGGTCGTGCGGGCCGTGGAGACGACCGACCTGAGCGGGCTGGCCGGCATGGTGCAGGCGCCGTCGCGCGGCAAGTCTCGTCGGCTGGAAGACTTCGACCCGGCCTCCCTGCTCGCGCGGCCCCGCCGCATCAATCCGTGAAGGCGCTGGACACCAACGTCCTGGCGCGGTTCTTCATCGACGACCCGGACGATGCCCAGGCCGTGCGGCAGAGGCCGGCGGCGATGGCGGCGCTGTCGGAACGTTCATTCGTGTCCGTCACAGTGCTGCTGGAGCTGGAGTGGGTCATGCGGGGCTTCTATGAGCTGCCGCTGAAGGACATCTCCCGGGTGTTGCGCGCCTTGACGGGTATCGAACACATCACGTTGGAAGATCGCGACGCGGTGCTTTTGGCCCTGGATGCCTTCGATGGTGGGCTGGACTTTGCGGATGCGTTGCACGTGGCACGCAGTCCACGGGCTTCAGGGTTCTTGACCTTCGATCAGCGCCTGGCCAAGCGGGGGAGGATTCTGGGCCTCGTGCCGCCTGTGGAACTGCTCGGCTGAGGCTTCGGTGTTGTGCGCCGTGCAGATGACGCCACTGCCCGGACGGACCCGTACATCGTGGCCGAGTGCTTGATGCAATGACGGGCCTGCTCCTGCGGCCCATGACCGGGCCGCGTCGCTGCGACGTCGAGCCGCTGCCTGCGTCCCCTTCTCGCACCGACGGGTTGCCGTCCAGTCAGGCGATCCGGGCAGGTAACACAACCAGGCCGGCGCTGCCGGCGGTCCCACAAAGGGTCTGTAGCGCGCGGAGGTGACGCATGGGTGGGCTTGCCGTGTCGATCCACGCTACCACGCCGTTCTCGCGGTAAAGGTCTGCGCGCCCGCAGTGGCGGGCGCTTGCGGCCGATGGCCGTGTTCCAACCTTGACCGCTGCGCTGCGGCGTGGGGTTTCGGTCTCGGGCAATCCCGCCCGACACAGACCGGAGTTCTTCATGTCGTCTCCTTCTTCTCCCTTCGCTTCTGCCGCGGGCACCGAGTTGCTCGTGCGCGATGTCGATGGCCAGTACCGTCCTGCACAGGCCGACGAGGTGCTGTCGCAGGCCCGTCGCGTGCTGGCCCACCGGGTGCGCCGCGGGGCGCCGATGTCGTCGCCGGCGGCGGTCAAGGACTACCTGCGCTTGCACATCGGGACGCTGGAGTACGAAGTCTTCTGGGTGCTCTTCCTGGACACGCAGCACCGGATCATCGAGCTCAAGCAGATGTTCCGCGGCACCGTGGCGCAGACGTCGGTGTATCCGCGCGAAGTGGTCAAGGAATCGCTGGTTCGGAATGCGGCGGCCGTGGTATTTGCGCACAACCATCCATCGGGCAGCGCGGAGCCGAGCAGGGCAGACGAGTACTTGACGCACACGCTCAAGACGGCCCTGTTGCTGGTGGATGTGAGGGTGCTCGATCACCTGGTGGTGACGTGCGACGAGATCGTTTCCCTGGCGGAAAGGGGTCTTGTCTGACCGGTGCTGTGGCGGCTTCGAGCCGCCGCTTCTGAAATCGGCGTGCCGACAGCGCGGTCGCGATGGGCGATGAGCTCGCCTCTGAAGTCATCGCTCCACAGACCCCGGTCGGCATCAAACATTCGCCATGGGCTCCGGCCTATGGATCGAGAAGGATTCGACATGGACATTGA
>CAIJPE010000329.1 GCA_903822435.1 uncultured beta proteobacterium
ATCTCCCGAGAACGAGCCCGGCAGCTCGATCATGCCGGGCAAGGTCAACCCGACCCAGTGCGAGGCCCTGACCATGCTCGTCTGCCAGGTGATGGGCAACGACGTGGCCGTGAACCTGGGCGGGGCGTCGGGCAACTTCGAGCTCAACGTCTTCAAGCCCGTGATCATCCACAACGTGCTGCAGAGCATGCGACTGATCGCCGACGGGGCGCTGAGCTTCGAGGAGCATTGCGCTCGCGGCACCGATGCCGACCGCGGCCGCATCGCCGAACTGGTGAAGCGTTCGCTCATGCTCGTCACCGCGCTGAATCCGCACATCGGCTACGACAAGGCGGCGCAGATCGCCAAGAAGGCACATCACGACGGCAGCAGCCTGCGCGAAGCGGCCCTGGCGCTCGGCTTCGTCAGCGCCGAGGAGTTCGATGCGTGGGTGCGGCCCGAGGCGATGGTGGGGCGCTGAACGCTACCCGCTCACTCGTCCTTCATGCCGGTGGCCTTGACCACGCTGCCCAGCCGGGCCCTCTCTTCGTCGATGAAGCGGGCGAACGCGGCGCGCGTGCCGCCGATCGGCTCGATGCCCATCGGCTTCAGGCGCTGCTGCGTGGCTTCACCCTTCATCGCGGCATCGATGGCCGCGGCCATGCGGTCGAGGATGGCGGGCGGCACGCCGGCCGGCGCGTGCAGGCCAGCCCAGTGCGCGATCTGGATCTCGGGGAAGCCCTGCTCGGCGGCGGTCGACAGCTCGGGGTAGGCCGAGATGCGCGCCGACCAGGTATCGGCCAGCGCCCGAAGGCGGCCGCTGCGCAGGTAAGGCAGCACCACGATGCTGGCTTCCGAGGTGGCATCCACCTGGCCGGCCAGCACCGAGGTGATCGATTCCGCGCCGCTCTTGTAAGGCACCAGGTCGAGCTTGGCGCCGTACCGGGTCTCCAGCAGGCCCTGCACGAAGTGCGGCGTGCTGCCGGTGCCCGCCGTCGACCAGTGCAGGCCCTGGGGCGATTTGCGCGACGCATCCACCAGGTCCTTCAGCGTCCGGTAGGGCGAATTCGCGGGAACCACGACCACCGAAGGGGCCAGGCCGATCATGGCCACCGGCACGAGTTGCTCGTCCTTGTAGCCGACCTTGCGGATCATGCTGTTGGACACCACGCCGGCCGAGCTGACCAGCCAGGTGTAGCCGTCGGCGGGTGCGCGGGCCACGTATTCGGTGCCCAGCACCGTGCCCGAACCCGGCTTGTTCTCGACGATCACCTGCTGGCCGAGAGCCCGCGTGACCCCCTCGGCAGCGGCGCGGCCCATGAGGTCGTTGGCGCCGCCGGCGGTGAAGGGCACGATGAAGCGGATCGGCCGGTTGGGCCAGGTTTCGGCCTGTGCCCGGGCCCTCGGCAGAATCAGGGTGGCCGAGGCGGCAACCAGCAGGCGGCGATGCGGGTTCATGGTGTCTCCTTGTGTGGCACGTTCGGTTCGGGCCTTTCGCTATTCTGAACCGCGCGCCTGGCACCCGCTCTTGGAATCCAGTAGGCCAGTTGCGCGGCTGCGAGGAAGGCGATGACTCCGGTCAGGGCGATGCCCGAGCCGAGCGAGAGCACGGCGGCCAGCACCGACAGCAGGGCCGGCCCGCAGGATCCGCCGATGTCCGACAGCAGCCGCCAAAGGCCGAGGAAATGGGCGCGGCCCTGGGGCGGCGAATGGTCGGCGGCGATCGTCATCACCATGCCCGAGCCGATGCCGTTGCCCAGCCCGATCACGGCCGCGGCCAGCAGCAACGTGCGGGCATCGTGCGCGAGCGGCATCAGCATCAGCGCCGCGCCCATGAGCAACAGCGAAGGCACCGCCACCCAGCGCCGGCCCTTGCGGTCCATCACATGGCCCGCCGGGTAGAAGACCAGCATCTCGATGCCCCCGGCCAGGCCGTAGATGAGCGAAGCCACCGAAGGAGCCAGCAGCAGGTGGTCGGCCCACAAGGGAATGATGGCCTGACGCGTGGCGCGCACCGCGCTGACCAGCATCACGCCGATGCCCAGGGTGGCGAAGACATGGCGGTGGTCGCGCACGGTGGAACGCAGCGTCGGCGCGACCGCGGGCGCCGGCGTGGCGCCCCCCGGCGAATGGGACGGCAGATCGGGAATGCGCGCAGCCAGAAGCGCCGCCAGCATCAACGCCACGATGCCCACCCCGAAGGCCGCCACGATGCCGAAGCGATGGATCGCGACCGCCGCGAAGAAGGGGCCGATGAACATGCCGATGCGCATCACGCCGCCGAGCGTCGACAAGGCGCGCGCCCGGTAAGCCAGCGGCACGGCCTCGGTCAGGTAGCTCTGGCGCGCCAGGCTGAACACGGCCTGCGACATGCCCACCATGAAGGCCCCCACCGCGAACCAGCCGAGATGCCCGGTGCCGGCACACAGCGCCATGGCCAGGGCACACCACAGCGCCGCAGCGACGATGGCCCAGCGTTCGCCCCGGTGCATGGTGATCAGCGAGGCCGGTATGTTGCTGACCAGCGAGCCGATGCCGATCAACGTGACGACGAGTGCGGCCGTCGGCACCGATGCGCCGAGTTCACGGGCGCACAGCGGCACGACGGGCAGGATGGCCCCTTCGCCGATGCCGAACAGCAGCGAAGGTCCGAAGGCCGCGACGGCGATCTGGCGCAGGTTGAAAGGCTTGGGGGCCACTCGGGGGCGAAGCAACGGTGAAGGCGCCGAAGGCAGCCGGTTGCGGGAAACGCTATCGTCACCCGTGCAACGGCAATGATGCCTGATGCCAACCCTGGGATGAGCCCGATGAACACGACTGCTTCGAGCCCGCTGCGAACCGCCCTGGCCACGGCTGCCTTGGGCCTGGTCACTGCGTGCGCCATGGCCCCCGGCGCCCAGGTACCCGGGGCGCTGACCGACGCGCAGGCCGCCGCCATCGTCGACAGCCCCGATCGGACGCCGGCCGACCGCGAGAACGACAAGCGGCGCAAGCCCGAGCAGGTGATCGGCTTCATCGGCGTGCGGCCCGGCATGTGGGCGCTGGACGTGGTGGCCGGCGGCGGCTACACGACCGAATGGCTGGCACGCGCCATCGGCCCCACCGGCAAGGTCTACGCCCAGGCCCAGCCCCGCGACCCGAGCCGGCCCGTGCCCGCCGGCGCGCGCCCACCCGGGGCCGGCGTGCTCGACCGCCAGGCCCGGCTGGCCGCTTCGAAGGTGGCTGCGGCGCCCATCACCCTGGCACTGCAGAAGCTGGTCGACCCCGTCCCGCCGGAAGCGGCCCAGGGCCGGCTCGATCTGGTGACGCTGATGTTCAACTACCACGACCTGGGAGGCCTCGGTGAAGGCCGCATGCAGATGAACCGCGCCATCTTCGCAGCACTCAAGCCCGGTGGGGCCTACGTCATCGCCGACCACGCCGGCCGGCCGGGCACCGGCATCTCCGAGTCGACCACGCTGCACCGCATCGAAGAAGCCTTCCTGCGCAGCGAAGTCGAAGCCGCCGGGTTCAAGCTCGCCGCATCGGGCGCATTCCTGCGCAACCCGGCCGACCCGCGCGACAAGGAAACGCCCGAGCCTCCCATGCCGAAGGATGAGTTCATCCTGAAGTTCGTCAAGCCGGGCGGCTGAGGCCTCGACGTCGGCGTTTGTAAAGCCAGGGGTACGCAGTAAGGAAAGGGCTCGTGCGCGGACTCAGGTGCAAGTCCGACGGCAACGCCGCGGGCTGTTGCCGGGGCGGCCTGCCGCCCTTCCCTAGGCCTTCACAAGGACTGCGCCATGCACATTTCCCCTTCCAAGATCTACCGGGCCATCGGGGCCCTTCTGAGCCTGGGCGTTGCCGCCCAGCTGGCCTTCGCGGACGACGATGGACGCGACCGTGACCACGACCGTGCCACGCTTCTGGTGACCAGCACCAACAACGCCACTGCGAACAACATCGTGGTGTTCCGGCTGTCGACGGGCGCCGCGCCCTCCTTGTCGTACGTGACTTCGCTGCCCACCGGCGGCCAGGGCGGCGCGGGCGGCAATGCCGGGCTGGTGCAATTCAGCAATGAGTTCGGCGCCGTCGCCAATTACGGTTCGAACTCGGTCACGCAACTCGTGCGCAACGGCGATTTCATCAGCATCGGCAGGACCATTCCCCTGGCGGCGAACTGCATCCAGCCCGTGTCGGTGGCCATCCAGCACGATCACCTCTATGCGGTGGGCGCCAATTGCGTCGAAAGCCATGCCTGGCCCTCCGGCCACCTGGACGGCACCAGCGCCGGCCTGGCCGACACCTCGTCCGCGCAGGTCGTCACCGGCAAGACCTGGGCCGCAGTGACCATGAAGTCGGGTTCGGTCCTGCAGCTGCCGCTGACCGGCAACGGCGCGCTGACCGGCGCGCGCTCGACCGTGACCTTGCCTGCCCTTGCCAACGACACCCCGCTGGGCGCGGCCTTCTGGGGCGACATCCTCGGCTTCAACCCGGCGCACAGCCCCGACAGCCTGGCGCTGGTCGACAACAACCGCAACGTCTACCCGATCCTGGGCCCCACCCCGGCCTTCCCCAACGGCAATGCGCCCTGCTGGCTGGCCAAGGGCCCAGGCAACCTCTGGTATTCGGGCAATTCGCCGGCGCATGCCATCTCGGTCTTCTTCAGCGACGGCCAGGGCGGCGGGTTCTACAAGTCCGTTCCGCTGCCCGGCACGCCGACCGACCTGACGGTCTCGCCCGACAAGAAGTGGCTGGCCGTGATCTACACCGCCGCCGACCAGACCGGTGCCCGCATCGGGGTCTTCGCGATCGACGCCTATGGCGACCTGAAGCTGGCAGCCACCACGGCGGCCATCGGCGTGAGCAGCTTCAACGGCATGGCGATCAGCCAGTAAATGCCCACCGCCCGCGCTGGCTGTTCAGCGCGGGCCCTGGGCACGGTTCAGGCGACGCCACCCGCGTGACGCAGGAAGGCGCGCAGCACCGACAGGTACTCTTCGTTCTGCTCGGCGAAGGTCATGTGCCCGCTGTGCTCGAAGACGTGCAACTGCACGCGTGGCAGCCGGGATGCGATGCGCTCGGCAGCCTCCACCGAACAGGTGCGGTCGTGCCGCCCAGCCAGTACCAGCACCGGCTGCGACACGCCGTGCAGGCGCTCTTCGACCTCGATGCCGCCATAGCCATCCGCAGAGAACAGGCGGAGCACCTCGGGTGCGCCCACCATGCCCGCCGTGCGGCGCTCGAACTCGGGGATCCGCGGGTCGTGCGGGTTGCCGAAGTGGAAGGGCAACTGCATGCGCAGCAGCGCGGCCACGTCCTCGGGGGTCTGCGCATGGGGCTCGCGCGCCCACGACTCCGTCACCTGCTCGCGCAGTTCGACTGGTTGGAATTCGGCCAGCTCACGCTGGACATGAGACATCAGCATCGCGCTGCTGCCCACGCCGCTGGAGACGATGGTCTGGGCCGCTGCGCCGGGGAAGTCGACCGCGTGCTGCAAGGCCACGAATGACCCGTACGAGTGCCCCAGCACGGCGTAGGGGCCCAGGCCGAGGGCAAGGGCCAGCAGGCTGACGTCGGCCGCGTTCTGCTGCAGGGTCCAGGTGGCCTGGGGCGGCCGGCCCGAGCGGCCGTTCGCGCGTTGATCGACCAGGATCAGCCGGCAGGCATCGCCCAGGGGGTCGAGGTAATCGCCGAACATGTGGTGGTCCAGGCCCGGACCGCCGTGCAGCAGGATCATCGGATGGCCCTGCCCGCGCTCGACGACGAAGAGTTCGGTGTCGCCGATGTCGATCAGGCGGCCTTCGGTAGGTTGCATGCAGTGGGGGTGGGTTGAATCGTCGAACCGTGAAGACTCGGCGTGCCGCGCGAAGTTCTGCTCAGGCAAGTCGCAAGACCCGTTCAATCGCGATGGCCCATGGGTGGGTTGGCGCCGTCGCGAACTGGCCCAGCTTGCGTGCCGACTTTGTCCAGCCAGTTCAAGATCGTCGCATACAGGGAGCCGACGTCCACTGGCTTGACGATGAAGTCATCCATGCCGGATGCCTTGCAGGCCTCTCGATCTTCATCGAAGGCATTGGCCGTCAGGGCCAGAATCGGCCGTCCTGCCCAACCAGGCAACCTGCGGATGGCCCGCGTCGCTTCCAGGCCGCCCATCACAGGCATCTGCATGTCCATCAGCACCATGTTGTAGTCGCGTGTCTTCGCCAAGGCCAGGGCAACTTGTCCGTTCGCGGCAATGTCTGCGTTCAGACCGACGCCGTAGAGCATGGCCAGCAGCACCTCCTGATTCACTTCGTTGTCCTCGGCGACCAGAATCCGCGCGCCGCGATGGCGCAGTCGCAATTGCACCTCGGCGGTGGGCACTGGCCTGGAATCCGCCACAGGCAAGATCCCGTGGCCGCGTTGCAGGTGCGCCGTGAACCAGAACGTGCTTCCCACACCGGGCGTGCTCTCGACGCCGCATTCGCCTCCCATCAACTCTGTCAGCCGCTTGGTAATGGCAAGCCCCAAGCCCGTTCCACCGTATTTCCGAGTGATCGAGGTGTCGGCCTGTTCGAACGCCTGGAACAGGCGCGGTATGTCTGCAGCCTCGATCCCCATGCCCGTGTCTTCCACCGAAAATCGCACGAGCAGTTCATCGTTGCGGTTCTCCAGCAGCTTGGCGCGCAGCGCTATCGAGCCGGCTTGCGTAAACTTGACGGCGTTTCCCGCATAGTTCAGCAAGGCCTGCCGCAAGCGGGTCGGATCGCCGCGCAGCCACAGGGGCACGGCATTGGCGTCGGTCTCGACCGTCAGGGCCTTCGCCCGCGCCGACTCGGTGATGATCGAAGCGACGGCATCGAGCACCGCAGACAGATGAAAGTTGGACGCCTCGAGCTGGATCTGCCGGGCCTCGATCTTGGACAGGTCCAGGATGTCGTTGATCAGGGACAGCAGGTGCTTGCTGGCACCGTCTATCTTGTCCAACCTCGCGGCCTGTTCAGGCGTGACGCCATCGCGCCGGAGCAGGTAGTTGAGGCCGACGATGGCGTTCAGCGGCGTGCGGATTTCGTGGCTCATGTTGGCCAGAAACTCGCTTTTCGCCCGACTGGCACCTTCGGCCATATCGCGTTGCTGGCGTGTTCTGAAGGTCTCGATGGCCACCGAGATGTTGCGCGCCAGCTCTTCCAACGGCTGCACCTCTTCGGGGTTGAATGCGTCAACTTCGGCCGCGTAAAGCGAGAGGATGCCGATGACCTCGTTGGAGACCGTCAACGGCAGCGCAATGCTCGACTTGAAGCCATGCCGCAAGGCCGCTTCGCGCCAGGGCGCCATCACATCGCTGGTGAGCCAGTCCTGATTCACCTGAGTGCGTCCGGTCCGCATGGCCGCGCCGAACGGGCCCCGGCCGATCGCCACGCTGCCGTCCCATGACAGTGTGAAAGTCCTCAGATAGTCGGCGGCTGGGCCGGCTTGCGCTGCGACCCTCGCCGATTTTTCGGGGTCTCGGTTCGCGAAAAAGACGCAGGACAGCAGAAATCCACCCGCTGCCGTGATGGCCTCGCACACCTGGCGCAGGTAGGCAGCCTCGTCCCGTACCTCCTCCAAGCGCGCATTGCAACTGCTCAGCACGCGCAGCGAGCGGTTCAGGCGCCGCGCGCCGTCTTCGGCCAGCTTGCGTTCGGTGATGTCCGCGAAGGTCACGACGATCTGGCTGATCTGTCCTTGCTCGTCATGAAAAGGGTACGCATCGACCTGCACCCACACCGGGCGCGGCAGGTCGGGACGCTGCACACCCAGAACGAGCTTGTTGACGGCACTGCCGCGCGACAAGACCTGCGGCACCGGGAACCGGGCCAGTTGCATCACCGAGCCGTCTTCCTCCAAGAAGCACCAGTACGGGTCGATGGCGACCTTGCCGCGCATCTGGTCCATCGTCAGGCCCGTAACCCGGCAAGCCGCCGGGTTGGCATCGATGATGTGGGTGTCGGGCCCGTGGACGATGACACCGCTGCTGATGTTGTCCAGCAGCGCCTGCAGGCGCTGTTCGTTCTGGTGCGATCTGGACTCGGCCCGGCGGCGCACCGTGATGTCGTGAAAGGCGCCTTGCAGCTTGACCGTGCGACCGCCTTCGCGCACAGCGCTGCCCTGCGCACGCACCCAGATGCTGCGCCCCTTTGCCGTCGTCAAGGGCAATTCCAGGTCGAAGGAAACCCCATCGTCGACCGCCGCCCGCAAGGCCGACCGGATCGTGTCCCTCTCGTCCGGTGCGTAGAACGAGAGGGCTTCGTCCAATGTGGGCGCGAGCTGCGAATCGATCTCATGGATTCGGCAGGTCTCCAGCGACCAATCCAGGCGCAGGCTCGGCAGATCCAGTTCCCACCCGCCAACGTGCGCCATCGCACTCGTGCGCTCCAGCAACTGTGCGGTCCGAGCCAATGCCTGCCTCACGCGGTAGACCTCGGTCACGTCGCTGAACACCAGGACAACGCCGACGATGGCACCTCCGGCATCACGGATCGGGGCCGCGCTATCGGAGATCTGGTACTCGGCGCCGTCCCGCGACAACAAGGTCGTGTGGTTCGCCAGTGCGACGATCTTGCCCTTGCGCAGGACCTCTCCGACTGGATTGACGGCCGGCTTGCGCGTCTGTGCATGGACGATGTGGAACACCTCGACCAGGGGTCGTCCGACGGCCTCGGGCAGGCGCCAGCCGGTCAAGCGCTCGGCGGTCGGGTTCATCCGCGTCACGCGTCCGACCGCATCGGTGGCCACGACGGCATCGCCGATGGAGTGCAGCGTGATCGACAGATCCTCTTCGCTGCGTCGCAGCTGCGCTTCGGCGAGCTTGCGCTGGGTGATGTCCATGTGGGTGCCCACCACACGCAGCGGGCTTCCATCGGACGCGCGCTCGACCACGGCGCCCTTGTCGAGAATCCAGACTTCCTTGCCATCGGCCCGGCGTGCGCGGACCTCGACTTCGAACTCACGGCCCTCAGGGTCGAGGATGACGGAGTCCACCAGGCGATCGAGCAGCCCGACATCGTCGCCGTGCACCATCGAATGCCATTGATCCAAGGTCGGCATCGGCCCGTCGGGATCGAGCCCGAGCATCGACAGCCATCGCGCATTGACGACCAAGGCTCCGCTGGTGGCGTTCCAATCCCACAGGCCCAGATCCCCCCCGCTGAGGGCCAACCGCAGCTGCTGCTCGCTCTCGCGCAGCTGCTGTTCGGCCGCCTTGCGCTGGGTGATGTCCGTGATGAAACCGTGCCACAGCGTCCCGCCATCCGGCAAGCGCTCGGGCATCGCACGTCCCTGCACCCAGAGCACGTTGCGGCCGGGCAGCACCACCCGGTATTCGCAATCCCAAAGCTCCAGCGACTCGGCCGAGACGCCGATGCTGCCCGCGACGCGCTCGAAATCATCGGGGTGAAGGCGCTGGAACACAGGCGTGGCATCGTGCAGCACTTCTTCAGGGGCGACCCCATAGATGGCGCGGATACCTTCGCTGGCATAGCTGAAGCAAGAACTTCCGTCGGGCCGCAGGTGATACTGGTAGACGACGCCAGGCAGTTGTGCAGCGATGCGAGCCAGGCGCTGTTCTCGCTCGGCCAGCGCCGCCCGCAAGGACTGCAGGGCAGCAAGGTCGTCATTGCGCTGCGCCAATGTTGCCGCCAGGACATGCCGCTGGCGGCGCAGTTCCAGCTGCGACATCACCTGCCGCGCGAGCGTGGCCAGCGCCTTGGCCTGCGCCGGACTCAACTCACGCGATCGGGTGTCGATCACGCACAAGGTACCCAGCGCCTGGCCTTCCGGCGAAACCAGGGGCGCGCCCGCATAGAAGCGGATGCCCGGTGAGCCGGTGACCAGCGGGTTGTCACTGAACCGCGGGTCGACGGACGCATCGATCACCGTCATGATTTTGTCGGTTTGGCGAATGGCGTGGTCGCAGAACGCCCAGTCCCGCGGGGTTTCCATGGCGTCCAGGCCCACGCGCGACTTGAACCATTGCCGATGGGCATCCACGAGACTGATCAGTGCGATCGGGGTACCGCAGAGCTCGGAGGCCAGTTCCGTGATGTCGTCGTAGGCAGGCTCGGGTTCGGTATCCAGAACCTTGTAGCTGTGCAGCGCCGCCTGGCGGCTGGCTTCTAACGTCGGTGGGCTGTCGGCGCTGGATTCCATGCATCAGAATGTAAACGATGGGCATTCGCCGACGCTGCCCGGGCGAGGGGCCGAGAGCTGCCGTAGGCGTCCGGAGTAGTCAGCTTGAATCGACCGTGATGACTGGGAAGCATCGGATCCACTGGGGCACCGATGGACACGATGGCGATCCCCATCATGCGTGCGTGGGAAATCGTTCTGAAATGCGGAACCGTCATGCTCACACTGCAGGTGGTCATCGCATTCCAGGGAGCGATTGTCATGTCAAAGGTGCGACGCGACGCCAAGACGCCCCGCCGGGTTTGGCGCATCACGGCCGCTGCGCCGCACGGCGAGTACGTCGAGTTCGACGTCGCCAGGCCTGTGGCGACTCAGCAGGACGAAAGCCCCCTTGGAGGATGGGCCGAGTCGTCGCATGACTTGGCGAACGGCCTCGACGTCTACGAGGGCACTGTTCTGGAACCGTTGGTCCCCATCGATGCGACCCAATCGAAATCGAAGCCGTAGCGCCATTTCCGCTTCGGGATCGCCACGCAACCGACCTGCACCGGGTTGGTCGTCAGTTTGGCGTTGGGGTGATGCTGCCGATCGAGACCTGGCGTTCAGGACCGGGTCGGCCCGGGCGGGCTCACGCTTCGAGTCACGTCGAGGGCGACGCAGTGGTGGCGCCCCCGGACCTGGCCAGGATCATTGACCCACTGCCCCAGTTCCGGCCGGGCACCATCCAGCCCGACCGCCAAGGGCCGGCTCCGCGACCGGAGTACGGCCGCGGGTGGCTTGTTCGATCAGAAACGGTGCCGCGCGCGCAGTGCGTCGAGTTCAGCCCGAACCGCCGCCAGGCCGCCGTTGCCGTAGAGGATCACGATCCGTTCCTGGCTGATGTTGGCAAAGATGGGGTTGCGGAAGTTGGTGTTGTAGTTGCCATCGTTGGGGCTGAAGCCGTAGTTCGGTGCCAGCACGGCAATCAGTGCAGCCGCGTCGTCGGCGGCCGGTATGGAAAACGTGAAGTCGGCATCTGAAAGGTTGTGGATGGTGTACTCGGCCAGCAGGTTCGTGCGGCCCGTGCCCACGAGGTCGAAGCCATCGGCCAGCTTGCGCAACGCCGGCAGGTGGAAGATGCCCTGCGCATCCTTGACCAGGTAGCCGCCGGCAACCGGGTCGACCTGGGCCAGGATGCCCGCGGCGCGGAGCCAGGCCACGACCTTGAACTCGTTGCCGAGCGTCGGGTTCGAATGCGCCGAGGCCTGCGCGATCACGAACACCGGGGGCAGAGCGCGCTTCATCGATTCCGCGATGCTGATGATGTGGTGGCCGCCCGTGGCCGACAGATTGGCCGGCGTGCCGCCGATGTTCAGTTCCTTGAAACCGGTGCCGTCGGCAAGCCACTGGAAGACCATGGTCTTGGCCCAGTCGTGCCAGATGGGGGCTGCGATGATCACGTCCTGATCGATGAAGAAGGGCGAGGACATCCAGCCGGGCTCCTCGTCGTCATGGCCATGGCCGCTTTCGACCGCGTGGTAGTTGTTGCGATAGCCATCGACCAGGCCCAGGCCGGCCCGCAGATTGTTGGCTTCGTGGATCGGCAGGCCGCCCGGATAACCGTGGTGGCTGCTGAAGCTGCTCCCGGGAGCCGCGTCGAAGTTCATCGGCAGGTGCGGGCAGTCGGTGGTCTCGTTCAGCACGGGCGGAAAGACGCCCGTGAGCAGGCCGCCCGGGAAGGCGGCGTCGCCGGCGGGATTCACCAGCCCCGCATTCTTCAGCAGGTCGAGCAGCGCGGCCTTCTTCGCCGCATCCACACCGACCCGGGACATGACGCAGAAATTGCGGTTCTGCAAAAGATCGAGCGTCGCTTCGCGCAGCGCCCGGTTCTTGATCAGGCGCGCCTGGCTCACCAGGAAGGCGTGTGCCTCTTGCACGCGGGGCGATGCGGCAGCGATGTCGTTGGCCCGGGCATTGCCGGCACCGGGCACGGTCTGGTCCGCGGCGTGGGCACCTACCGTCAACACGGCCAGCGCCGAGGCCGCCAACGTAACAAGAATGCGGGAGCGAAGGGCCATGCTGATGTCCTGAAAAGCCACGTGGAATGGTCGGGAGTGTCGAGAGCGCGAGTGACACGCGTACGCGGGCGACGCGCCGATGCATGCTCCTTCCGGCCCAGGGGGTTGCCCTGGTCTGCAGCTTCATAAGGCGACGCAGCCCGCCGTCGGCAGCCCGCGACAATTTCTCCAATGCGGTCATTCAGCTTGGTGATTCGACGGTGTGCCCCGGGCCAACGCGAGATGCGCCTCAGCGCCCCCGCGCCACTTCAGAATGCAGCGCCGGCGCGGCCACGGCTTGTTCGCCGCGGCACGCAAGGCGCACGCGAAACGACGCACCCTGTCCGACATCGGGCAGCAATTCCAGTGCGCCGCCCAGGCGCTTCACGATCTGCCAGCTGATCGCCAGGCCCAGGCCGGCACCTTGCGTTCGGCTCTTCCTGTGGGCCCAGCCGCGCGAGAACTTGGTGAACAGGCGGTCTCGTTCTTCGGCAGGGATGCCCGGCCCATTGTCTTCGACCAGCGCGGCATAGCCGTCTGCGCACAGCTGGCTGCTGATGCGGACCATCGGGTCGGCGCGGGTGTTGTACTTGATGCCGTTGGCAATGAGGTTGATGAACACCTGGATCAGCCGGTCCATGTCGCCCATCACCTGCGTCGGTGCGGCGCGCTCGCCCCATTCGAGACGCACGCCTGCCGCGGCGGCCAGCCCCTCGCAGAGGTCGACGGCCCTGACCAGGGCTTGTTCCGGGTCGATGGGCGCCAGCGGCCAGTCGCCGACACCCCGCTCCAGCACGCTCAGCTCCAGGATGCCGTCCAGCAACCGCGTCATGCGCAGGCTCTCGTCGTGGATGATGTGCAGGTAGCGCTGCGACTTGTCGGTCTCGAGTCCGTCGCCCTTCAGGAGGATTTCGGAGAACGAGCGGATCGACGTCATCGGCGTGCGCACCTCGTGGCTGACATGGCTGAGGAAATCGTCCTTTTGCTGGTCCAGCCGCGTCAGGCGCTCGTTGACCTCGCGCAGTTCGCCGGCCGTGACGGCGAGCTGGCGCGATTTTTCCTCGAGCTGATGGGAGTATCGGCGCACTCGCTCGGTTTCGTCGGCGATCTTCAGCAGTTCGGACAGGCTGATCGTCTCGCCCGTGACGACCTGCGAGATCAGCGTGCGGGCCGAGGCGGCGCCGACGCTGCCGGCCAGCTTGCGTTCCAGTTCGATGATCAGTCCCTCGTCGGCGGCATGTTCGCCCGGTGCGGGGCGCTGGGCGCGACCGGGCGGGGCCAGCAGGCGCTGCGCGTCGTCGACGCCGATCAGCCGCTGCGCCAGGATGTTCAGCTCGTAGGTGTCGGCCGAGCGGCGCACGAAGCGCGAGGTGTCGCCCACCGGATGCTCCATCACGTCCACGAACAAGGTGCCCTGCACGCTTTCCAGCGGCCCCGGTGCGCGCAGCAAGGAGACGCCGACGAACAGCAGCGTGTTCAGGGTCAGGCTCCAGAACACCGAATGCACCAGCGGGTCGATGGCCTCCAGTCCGAACAGGGCCTGAGGCCGCAGCCATGGGATGCCGAAGGCGCCGCCCTGGATGGCGGCTGCCGACAGCAGGAAGCCGCCGCGAAAGCCCGGCAGCAGCAAGGTGTAGGCCCACACCACCGTGCCGATGAGCAGGCCGGCGACGGCACCTCGGGCGGTCGCGCGGCGCCAGAACAGGCCGCCCAGCAGGCAAGGCAGCAATTGCGCCACGCCGGCAAAGGCTGTCAGCCCGATCGAGGCGATGGGGTTGAAGCGGGCGTTCAGCGTCAGGTGCAGATAGCCCAGTACCAGGATCACGCAGATGCTGATGCGGCGGCTGCGCAGCAGCAGCCGGCGCACATCCCCACTGGCACTGCGCAACACCCAGGGCAGGCGCAGCGCGATGGGCAGGATGACGTGGTTGGAGACCAT
>CAIJPE010000330.1 GCA_903822435.1 uncultured beta proteobacterium
ACCCAAGCAATCAGGCTGTCAGCTTGAAGGTGTCCCCCGAAAACCAAGGTGGAGGTTTTCCGTTGGTCTTACCGACATAGGATCGGACATTACTTGGGCACGGATGCTGCATTGGTGGCTCACAACCTTTTCAGGCAGGCCCGATGCCTACTTCGCCGGCTCGTGCGGACGACGAACACGTTTGCTGGAGGCTCGGCGCAGATTGGCGCGACGGTCGCATGGGTAGTTTCCGACCCTTCCGCCATGTGTCGACGGGCCCCCATGGTCGGGCCTGCCAGGAAGCGATTGAACAGCGCCAAATGACTGGCGCGATGCGTTCTCATATCATCGACATCATGTCATTCGGTAAGGCGCCGCGCGGGGTTGGCGGTGCGCCACAGAGTCACGTTCTCGCGTGAGCCGGGATCGGGGATCCCGGCGTGCCTCAAGCCGTCATGCGGCGCGTGGTTTCGATCTGGATCAGCTTGGCCTGGATCGGCGCCTTGATGATTTCCACCGCCCGCTGCGCCAGGCCGCTGACCAAGGCCCAGAGCAGCAGCAGGTGCAGGACGATGACGACGCCCAGACCGCCCAGGCTGCGCCGGGGTGCAAACCCCGGGAGGCCATCGGTGGAAGCGAAGGTGGATGCGGACATCGGTGCGGCTGGGCAGCTTGGTGAGCCGTGGGCAGGGAGGGAGGGGTTGCAAGTTCCCTGCCACCCTGTGTTGCCGGATGTTATGGGCAGCCCCGAGGCGCAGTCACGCCACGATCAGGGGGGAAGTTGTACCCCCACAACAGCACCGCCTGCTCTCATCCGCCGGCCACAATCGCCCGGCTCGCCGCTGCTCAGACGCGCGCCTGCACCCACCCGGCCACGGAGGCCAGGGCAGCCGGCAGTGCGGCGGCATCGGTGCCACCGGCCATGGCCATGTCGGCCTTGCCACCGCCCTTGCCCCCCACCTGCTGGGCGACGAAATTGACCAGCTCGCCGGCCTTCACCCTCCCGGTGAGGTCTGACGTGACGCCGGCGGCCAGTTGCACCTTCTCGCCGTCCACCGCGGCCAGCACCACGGCGGCCGACTTCAGCTTGTCCTTGAGCTTGTCCAGCGTCTCGCGCAGGGCCTTGGCATCGGCACCGCGCAGCACCGCGGCCAGCACGCGCGCCGTGCCGCCGCTGCAGGCCACTTCCACCGCCTGGGCCAGCAGCTCATCGCCCTGGGCTGACGCCAGCTTGCCTTTCAGGGCGACGAGTTCCTTCTCGAGCGCGCGCACCTGCTCCAGCACCGTCGACACGCGGGCCGGCACCTCGTGCGGGGTGACCTTCAGCGAACCGGCCAGGCCGTTCATGGCCCCTTCCATCGACTGCACATAAGCCAGCGCGTTCAGCCCCGTCACGGCCTCGACCCGCCGGATGCCCGCGGCCACACCGCTTTCCGCGACGATCTTGAACAGGCCGATGTCACCGGTGCGCTGCACGTGCGTGCCGCCGCACAGCTCGCGGCTGCTGCCGATATCCAGCACGCGCACCTCGGCGCCGTACTTCTCGCCGAACAGCATCATGGCACCGAGCTTCTGCGCTTCCTCGATGGGCAGCACCTGCGCCGCGGTGGGCGCGTTGGCCAGGATCTCGGCGTTGACGATGGCCTCCACCTGCGCCACCTGCACGTCGGTGACCGGCGCGTTGTGGGCGAAGTCGAAGCGCGTGCGCTCGGCGTTGACCAGCGAGCCCTTCTGCTGCACGTGGGCGCCCAGCACCTCGCGCAGGGCCTTGTGCATGAGGTGGGTAACGCTGTGGTTGCGGACCGTGCGCGCACGGCGCTCGGCGTCCACGCGGGCGACGAACTCATCGCCCACCTCGATCTCGCCTTCGATCACGCGGCCCTGGTGGCCGTGCACGGCCGCCTGCACCTTGATGGTGTCTTCCACCACGATGCGCGAGCGCGCATTGCGCAGCTCGCCGGTGTCGCCCACCTGGCCGCCGCTCTCGGCGTAGAAGGGGGTGTGGTCGAGCACGACCACGACATCGTCGCCGGCGCGCGCCCGGTTGACCGAGGTGCCCTCGACGTAGATCGCCGTCACCTTGCTGTGCTCGCACACCAGGTGTTCGTAGCCGTGAAACCGCGAGTCGCCGCCGGTGTACTCCAGGCCCGCGGCCACCTTGAACTTGGCCGAGGCCCGCGCCTGTTCGCGCTGGCGGTTCATCGCCCGCGCAAAGCCGTCGGCGTCCACCCTGACGCCGCGCTCGCGGCACACGTCGGCCGTCAGGTCCAGCGGGAAGCCGAAGGTGTCGTGCAACTTGAAGGCGGTGTCGCCGTCGATCTGCCCGTCGGGCTGGCCTTCGATGCGCGTGAGCGCCGCCTCCAGGATCTCCATGCCGTGCGAGATGGTCTGGAAGAAGCGCTCTTCCTCGGCCTTCAACACCTCGGTGACACGGGCGGCATCGCGGCGCAGCTCGGGGTAGGCCTCGCCCATCTCGGCCACCAGGGCCGACACCAGCGTATAGAAGAAGGGCCGCCGCGCACCCAGCTTGTAGCCGTGGCGGATGCCACGCCGGGCGATGCGCCGCAGCACGTAGCCGCGGCCTTCGTTGCCGGGGATCACGCCGTCGACGATGGTGAACGAACAGGCGCGAATGTGGTCGGCAATGACCTTCAAGGAAGGTGAAGTGGCGTCGCAGTCGCCCGCACCAGCGGCATCCACGGCCTGCTTGGCCGCCGCCAGCAGGGCCTTGAAGAGGTCGATCTCGTAGTTGCTGTGGACGTGCTGGAGCACGGCCGACAGGCGCTCCAGGCCCATGCCGGTGTCGACGCTGGGCTTGGGCAGCGGGTGCAGCACACCGTCTTCGGTGCGGTTGAACTGCATGAAGACGTTGTTCCAGATCTCGATGTAGCGGTCGCCGTCTTCATCGGGGCTGCCCGGAGGGCCGCCCGCCACGTCGGGGCCGTGGTCGTAGAAGATCTCGGTGCAGGGGCCGCAGGGGCCCGTGTCGCCCATCATCCAGAAGTTGTCGGAGGCGTAGCGGGCGCCCTTGTTGTCGCCGATGCGCACGATGCGCTCGGCCGGCAGGCCGATGACCTTCAGCCAGATGTCGTAGGCCTCGTCGTCGTCGGCATAGACGGTGGCCCACAGCTTGTCCTTGGGCAGCTTGAAATGCTCGGTCAGCAGTTCCCAGGCGTAGCCGATGGCTTCACGCTTGAAATAGTCGCCGAAGCTGAAGTTGCCCAACATCTCGAAGAAGGTGTGGTGCCGTGCGGTGTAGCCCACGTTCTCGAGGTCGTTGTGCTTGCCACCGGCGCGGATGCACTTCTGACTGGTGGTGGCCCGGGTGTAGGGGCGCTTGTCGAAGCCCAGGAACACGTCCTTGAACTGGTTCATCCCCGCGTTGGTGAACAGCAGCGTCGGGTCGTCGCCGGGCACGACGGGGCTTGAGGCCACGATGGTGTGGCCCTTGGACTCGAAGTAGTTCAGGAACGTGGAACGGATCTCGGAGGCTTTCATCTTCGGGTCTCGGGAAGGCGTTGTCGGTCGGTGGGCGCTGGGCAGGTGCGCAGCAGCCCCGGCCCCTGGCGGCGCGCGGTCTTCGATGCTAGCGCAGGACGTTGGACCCCCCGCAGCCTGGGCGGCTGCAGGCCACCCGCGTACAACCACGCTACGCAGGGCCGGCGCCAACCGGTAGAGTGCGCCAGCAAGGAGCCCTCGCCATGACGCCTACCGCACCCGCCACACCCGGCAGCCCGCTGTCGGCCCTGTCCGACCCCGGCCTGCTCAAGACCGAAGCCCTGATCAACGGCATCTGGGTCAGCGCGCAGAACGGCCAGGGCCGATTTGCCGTGACCGACCCCGCCACGGGGCTGGAACTGGTGCAGGTGGCCAACATGGGCCCGGTGGATTGCGCCGCGGCGCTGTCGGCCGCCGAGAGGGCCTGGCCGCAGTGGCGCGCCAAGACCGCCAAGGAGCGCGGCGCGGTGATGATGCGATGGTTCGCCCTGTTGCACCAGCACGCCGACGACCTCGCACGCATCATGACGGCCGAACAGGGCAAGCCGCTGGCCGAAGCCCGCGGCGAAGTGGCCTACGGCGCCAGCTTCATCGAATGGTTTGCCGAAGAGGCCCGCCGCGTCTATGGCGAGACCATCCCCACCACCGACAACAACAAGCGCTACCTCGTGATCCGCCAGCCCATTGGCATCTGCGCGGCCATCACACCCTGGAACTTCCCGATCGCGATGATCACCCGCAAGGTCGCGCCCGCCCTGGCGGCCGGCTGCCCGGTGGTCATCAAGCCCGCCGAGCAGACGCCGCTGTCGGCACTGGCCGTGGCCGAGCTGGCGCAGCGCGCCGGCATGCCCGCCGGCGTGCTGAACGTGCTGTGCGCCGATGCCGAGAACTCCATCGAGATCGGCAAGGTGCTGTGCAGCTCCGACGTGGTGCGGCACCTGTCCTTCACCGGGTCCACCGAGGTCGGCCGCATCCTGGCCCGGCAGTGCGCACCCACCGTCAAGAAGCTCAGCCTGGAGCTCGGCGGCAACGCGCCCTTCATTGTCTTCGACGATGCCGACCTGGACAGCGCCGTGGAGGGCGCCATGGCCAGCAAGTACCGCAATGCGGGCCAGACCTGCGTGTGCGCCAACCGCTTCTACGTGCAGTCCGGCATCCACGACCGCTTCGTCGAGGCCCTGGCCGCCAAGGTGCAGGGGATGAAGTTGGGCAACGGCTTCGAGGCCGGCGTCAACCTGGGGCCGCTGATCGACGAGCCGGCGCTCAAGAAGGTCGAGAACCACGTGGCCGACGCCGTGGCCAAGGGCGCGCGGGTCGTCGCCGGCGGAGCGCGGGTGGGCGAGCGCTTCTACGCCCCCACGGTGCTGGCCGGCGCCACCGCCGACATGCTGTGCGCCAAGGAAGAGACCTTCGGCCCCATGGCACCGATCTTCCGCTTCGATACCGAGGCCGAAGCCGTCGCGCTGGCCAACGCCACCGAATTCGGGCTGGCCAGCTACTTCTACAGCCGGGACGTCGGCCGCATCTTCCGCGTGGCCGAGGCCCTGGAATACGGCATGGTCGGCATCAACACGGGGCTGATCTCTACCGCGGAAGTGCCCTTCGGCGGGGTCAAGCAGAGCGGCCTGGGCCGCGAAGGCGCCCGCCAGGGCATCGACGACTACCTCGAGGCCAAATACCTGTGCCTGGGCGACATCCAGAAGTGACGGTGCAGGCCCTTCAGTGGGGCTGTCCGCCCGTCGGGTCTTCGTCGTTGGCGGCATCGCCCAACGCGCGCTCGGACCGCCCGGCATAGCCTTCACGTCCCATCGCCGCCACGCTGCCGGCCTGGGCGCTGGCCCGCTGCAACAGCCCGTTGGCCTGCTTGCCATGTTCGGGATAGCGGGCCAGGCCCACGGCGGCCCGCACCTCGCAGGGCTGGCCGGCCACGATGAGGGGCTGTTGCAAGGCCAGCACCAGCTTGGCGGCCACCCGCTCGCCGTCGGACGGCGACTCCAGGCGGCCCAGCAGCACGCCGAAGGCGTCGCTGCCCACGGCGGCCACCACGTCGCTGGCCCGCAGGCCGCTGCGCAAGCGCACGGCCACCTTGCGCCTGAGGACGTTGGCGGCCTCGGCGCCCAGGCGGGCGGCGGCGGCGGCATAACCCTCCACCTGCAGCACCAGCAGCACCATGGGCGCCGGTTCGCGTTCACGAAGCGCCAGCAGCTGCGACATGTGCTCGAGCAGCTGCGCCTGGTGAGGCAGGCCGGTGGCCAGGTCGGTGGCGTAGGCCATGCGGGTGGCCCGTTCCAGCTTCTTGCGCAGCACCGCCTGCCGCAGCGTGCGAGCCAGGGCCGCCACCTCGTCCAGCGGCAGCACGGTGTCCACGCCGCTGGCCAGCAACTCGGCTTCGAGTTCGACATCGGCATCGGCCAGCAGGATGATCGCGCTGGCTGCGGCAGCCAGCCTCAGGCCATCCGCCTGGCCCAGGTCCTCGAGGGCCTGCCGGGTGCGTGGGCAAAGGACCACGGCATCGTGCTGGTGGGCCAATGCCACATCGGCGGCCTGCGCCACCTCGAAGCCGGCGCCGAGCACCGCCTGCCGAACCGCCGGGTCGGCATCCACCAGCAATACCGACATCGCTTGAGGTTTCATGCACTGGATGATGCCCCATGGCCGGCCCTGCACTCAAGTCCAGTGGTCAGCTTCCGATAAGCAGTGGCATGACGGCGCGGCCGCGCACGGTGCGCGTGACCGGCCTTGCATCAACCTGGAGTCGAAGACACATGCATCTGATCAGCACATTGAAGTTTCTGCTGCGCACAGCGGCGTGCACTCTGCTCATGTCCGGCGTGGCCTGGGCCGGCGAGGCCGGCACCGCCGCCGAAGCCGAGGCCATGGTGAAAAAGGCCGTGGCCTACATCAAGGCCAACGGCAACGAGAAGGCGTTCGAGGAGTTCACGAACGGCAAGACGTTCAAGGACCGCGACCTGTACATCGTGGTGTACGACCTGCAGGGCAAGAACCTCGCCCAAGGCGCCAACCCCAAGCTCGTGGGCAAGGATCTCATCGGTCTGAAGGACCCCGACGGCAAGCCGATCATCAAGATGTTCGTGGACCTGGCCAAGGAAAAGGGCAAGGGCTGGGTGGAGGGCTACAAGTTCCTCAACCCGGTCAGCCAGAAGATCGAGGGCAAGGCGATGTACCTGGAGCGGCTGGGCGATGTCCTGGTTGGCTGCGGCGTGTACAAGAGTTGAGCCCTGAGCGGGTGAGCCGCAAGCCATTCGCACGACGCAGCCCATGCTGCCAATGACAGCCCGCGCCTGGACCACCAATTCGAGACCATTCACATGAACCTGCGTGACCTGAACATCGGCAGCCGCCTGGGCGGCGGCTTCGGCCTGATCCTGATCGCGGCCAGCGCCGTCCTGGGTGGCGCGATGCTGACGGCCAGCCAGACCCGGGCTGCCTTGTTGCAGACGCTGCAGTCGGCCGAGACCCGTCAGGCGCAGGCCCAGGCGATGAAGGAGTCGCTGCTCAACAGCGCCGTGGCCGTGCGCAACATGGGCCTGCAGACCCAGATCGAGGCGGTCCAGAAGGACGAGGCGGCGGCCAAGAAGCACCGGGCTTCCTACCTGGAGGCCAAGAAGGCGCTGGAGGCGGGGGACTTGAGCGACGAAGAGCGCGCCCCGATCAAGCGGCTGACCGAGATCGACCGCCAGATGGAAGTGGAGTTCAAGGATGCGGTGGACATGGCCTCGGCCTTCAACACCGAGCAGGCCGCGGGCATCATCGTCAAGAAGATCGACCCGCTGCTGGCCCAGGCCACCCAGGAACTCGGCACCTTCATCGCCTTGCAGAAGCAGGACCTGGCCCGTGCCGCCGAAAGCGCCGAGCGCGGCGCCCACCTGGCCGACGGTGCGGTGCTGGGGGTGGGCGCCCTGGTCATCGTGCTGTCCGCCGCACTGGCCTGGCGGCTGACCCTGAGCATCACCAAGCCCCTGCGCGAAGCCGAGCGCGCCGCCGGGCAGGTGGCCAGCGGCGCCCTGGACTTCGACATCGACGTTTCGGGCCGCGACGAAGTGGCACGCGTACTGGCCGCGCTGCGGGACATGCGCGCCAGCCTGTCCCGGGTGGTGCAGGACGTGCGGCACAACTCCGAGAGCGTGGCCATGGCATCCGAGGAGATCGCCAAGGGCAACAGCGACCTGTCCTCCCGCACGGAACAGCAGGCCAGCGCCCTTCAGCAGACAGCGGCTTCGATGGAAGAGCTCGGCACCGCCGTGCGCCAGAACGCCGACAACGCCCGCCACGCCAGCGACCTGGCCCAGGGTGCCGCGGTGGTTGCGCGCAAGGGCGGCGATGTCGTCGGGCAGGTCGTGGAGACCATGAAGGGCATCAACGAGAGCTCGCGCAAGATCGCCGACATCATCGGCGTGATCGATGGCATCGCATTCCAGACGAACATCCTGGCCCTGAACGCCGCGGTCGAAGCCGCCCGGGCAGGTGAACAGGGCCGCGGTTTTGCCGTGGTCGCCAGCGAGGTGCGCAACCTGGCACAGCGCAGCGCGTCGGCCGCACGCGAGATCAAGGGCCTGATCTCGGCCAGCGTCGAGCGGGTCGAACAAGGCAGCGGGCTGGTGGACAGCGCCGGCACCACCATGACCGAACTGGTGAAGGCCATCCATGGCGTCACCGAGGCCATGGGGCAGATCAGCCTGGCCAGCAACGAGCAGAGCAGCGGCGTGGCCCAGGTGGGGCAGGCCGTGACGCAGATGGACCACAACACGCAGCAGAACGCGGCACTGGTGGAGCAGAGCGCGGCGGCTGCCGAGAGCCTGAAGGTGCAGGCGCGTCAGCTGGTCGAGGCCGTCTCGGTCTTCCGGCTTGGGGCAGGCTGAGGCCTCAAGCGGACTGCGCGACAAGCCGCTTGAAGCCAAGAGGTGCCGGCGATGCATGAAGTGTCCGAACGGATGGCACTGCAGACAGTCCGGGACCTGATCGTGATCGGCGCACCGCTGCCCTTCCGGATCCTGGACGCGGGCAGGCGGCTGCTGCTCAACGGCGGCCAGGTGGTCCTCAGCGAAGCGCAGTTCGAGACCCTGATCCAGCGCGGCGCATGGGCCGAACGGACGCTGGTGGAAGCCGCACGCGAAGCCATCCAGAACGGCGGCAAGAGCCCTGCCAGCCGTGGCCAACCGACCGTCTTCGACCGCTGGGAGAAGACGACCCTGGAGCTCGACAAGCTCAGCCGGGGCATCGTGCGCCACACCGCACCGGTCAGCGGCATCGTGCCCCTGGTGGCCAGCATCGAGTCGCTGATCGACCGCGACCCGGATGCGGCCCTCTTCGTCTGCGTGCGCCAGGACGATCGCCGCTTCGCCTGGTACCCCCTGACCCATGCGATCCACTGCACGGTGGTGTCGGTTCTGACGGCCCGTCAGCTGGACTGGCCGGCCGAACGGACCCGTTCGCTGGCCTGCGCCGCGCTGAGCATGAACCTGGCGATGATGGAACTGCAGGCCGTGATGGCCGAGCAGGACACACCGCCCTCCACCCGCCAGAAGGAACAGATCCGCACGCACCCCATCGCCGCGGCCAAGTTGCTGCGCGATGGCGGCGCGACCGACGAAACGTGGCTGCAGGCGGTGGAGCAGCACCACGAATCGACAGACGGCACCGGGTACCCGACGGGCCTCACCACCCCGACCGAGGCCGCACGCATCCTGCGCATGGCCGACGTCTACATGGCCAAGATCAGCCCGCGGTCCAAACGCGCGGCCATGCTGCCACAGCTGGCAGCCCGGCAGCTGTTCCAGCAGCAACCCGGCGACCCGCTGGCCATGGCCATGATCAAGAGCCTGGGCGTGCACCCGCCGGGCTCCTTCGTCGCGCTGCGCTCGGGTGAGATCGGCGTGGTGATGCGCCGGCCGGCCAGCGGACCGCACCCGGTGGTGGCGGTGCTGAGCGACAAGACCGGCCGGCCCGCGCTGCAGACCCAGGTCCGCGACACCTCGATGGCCGAGTTCACCGTGCTCGGCCCTCCACCCGACACCAAGGCCTTCGGCCGCGTGCTGCCCGAGCGGGTGTACGGCTTCGTGCCCGCCTGACCCCGCGGCCGGCGAGGATGGGTCCTTGCCGATGCCGTCGCCGGGGATGGTGGCGATTCGCCAGGCCTTCAGTCAGGGTCGCCCTTGGGGCTGGCAGCGGGCGCAGCCCGGAGAAAGTCGAAATCAACGCCCTGATCGGCCTGCAACACGGTCTGCAGATACAGCTTGCGGTAGCCGCGCTCGGCGGTCGGCTCGGCCACCGGATGGTTCTGCATGCGCAGGGCCAGCTCGGCGTCGCTCACCAGCAGGTTGATCTCCCGCCGGGCCACGCTCAGGCGGATTCGGTCGCCATTGCGCACCTGCGCCAGAGGCCCACCCACCGCTGATTCGGGCGTCACGTGCAGCACGATGGTGCCGAAAGCGGTGCCGCTCATGCGGCCGTCCGAGATGCGCACGATGTCCTTCACCCCGGCGCGCGCCAACTTCATCGGGATGGGGATGTAACCGGCCTCGGGCATGCCCGGCGCGCCCTTGGGGCCGATCTGCTTGAGCACCAGCACGTCGTCGGCGGTGACATCGAGGTCGTCGCGGTCGATGCGAAGGGCCATGTCCTCGAGGTTCTCGAACACCACGGCGCGCCCTTCGTGCTCCATCAGGCGGGCATCGGCAGCCGACTGCTTGATGATGGCGCCGCCCGGCGCGAGGTTGCCGCGCAGCACGGCCATGCCGCCTTGCGGATAGATCGGGCGGTCCCTGCTGCGCACCACATCCTGCGGGTAGCCGGGCCCGGCCCGCTCCAGCTCTTCGCCCAGAGTGCGGCCGGTGACGGTCAGCGCGTCCAGCTGCAGCAGGGGCTTGAGTTCGCGCAGCAAGGTGGCCATGCCGCCAGCCTTGTGGAAGTCTTCCATGTAGTGCTGGCCCGAGGGCTTGAGGTCCAGCAGCACCGGGGTTTCGCGGCCCAGTCGGTCCAGCGTGTGCAGGTCCACTGCGTGACCCACCCGGCCCGCGATGGCCGCCAGGTGCACGATGCCGTTGGTGCTGCCACCGATGGCCAGCAGCACGCGCAAGGCGTTCTCGAAAGCGGCCGGGGTGAGGATGCGGCCGATGACCAGGCCGTCCCGAGCCATCTGCACGGCCTGGGCGCCCGTCTGCTCGGCGATGCGGATGCGGTCGGCCGTGACGGCCGGAGGCGAAGCCCCACCGGGCATCGTCATGCCCAGGGCCTCGGCGATGCAGGCCATGGTGCTGGCCGTGCCCATCACCGAGCAGGTGCCCACGCTGGCCACCAGCTGGTTGTTGACGTCCGCGGTCTCCTGCGCATCGATCTCGCCGGCGCGGAAGCGGCCCCAATAGCGGCGGCAGTCGGTGCAGGCGCCCACGCGCTCGCCGCGGTGGTGGCCCGTCAGCATCGAGCCGGTGATCAGTTGGATGGCTGGCAGCCCGGCCGACGCCGCCCCCATCAGTTGCGCGGGTACGGTCTTGTCGCAGCCTCCGATCAGCACCACCGCGTCCATGGGCTGTGCGCGGATCATCTCCTCGGTGTCCATGGACATGAGGTTGCGCAGGAACATGCTGGTGGGCGCCGCGAAGCTCTCGTGGATGGAGAGGGTCGGGAAGCGCATGGGCAGGCCACCGGCCAGCATCACGCCACGCTTGACGGCCTCGATCAGCTGGGGCGCGTTGCCGTGGCAGGGGTTGTAGTCGCTGCCGGTGTCGGCAATGCCGATGACGGGACGGTCCAGCGCGGCGTCGGTATAGCCCGCGCCCTTGATGAACGCCTTGCGCAGGAACAGCGAAAAGCCGCGGTCGCCGTAGCTGGTCAGGCCCTTGTGCAGGCCCTGCTCGGGCGCGGGCTGGGGCCCGGGCGAAGGCGGAAGGAGGGGAGGTTCAGGTGCTTCAGGGCCTTTGGACAAGGTCGTGCCTCCATTCGGTGGGCCCCCATTCTGGCCCCGGCATCCATCGCCGTCAGGTCCGCGCAGACCTCGAGCGGGTGAAGGAAGCCCGCTCCACACCTCGTCTACCTGAGACAGTGCCGGCAGGACAGGCTTGTTGGTGTCACGGGTTCGCGGGCAGGGAATCGAACCAGCTTTGAGAACATCACTTTGGCTTTGCGCGTGGGTGCCAACGTCGAGGCGCCCCGTGTATTTGATTGACACCAACGTCCTGAGCGAGATTCGCAAGGGCGCGCGTGCCGACCCCGGGGTGAGCGCCTTCTTCGAGCGTGCCTCCACCCAGGGCGAAGCGCTGTACGTGTCAGTCGTGACCGTTGGCGAGCTTCGTCGTGGCGTTGAACTCATCCGGCATCGCGGCGACGCCGATCAGGCGCGCACACTGGAGACATGGCTTACGAGCGTGCTGGGCGAATTCAGCCAGAACATCTTGAGATTCGATGTGGATGCCGCCCAGGTCTGGGGCCGGTTGCGTGTTCCACACCCCCACAATGAGCTGGGCAAGCAGATTGCTGCGATCGCTCTGGTCAACAGCCTGACGGTGGTGACCAGGAACATGGCGGACTTCGCGGGCACCGGTGTGGCACTGCTGAACCCATTCAACCCCCCGGCAGCATCGGGGCGTGGCCCCGGGGGCTGAGCAAAGGCGATCCGTTCGTCAATGGCAAGATGTCCATGCCCGCACCCAGGTGGTCCAGGTGAAAAGTCGCCTGCGCCACGCAACGAGAAGTGGTCCGGAAACGATCCGGGCAACCGCAATCCCGCGGGTTCCAGTCGATGCGAGGAATGCGAGCGTTCCCAGGTGCTGCCGATGCCGTTCCGGGATCGACAGCCGTGCCAAGCACACGCCGCTTGGGCGGCGGATCAGACCATCCACACTCACACCCCATTTGTACGAGGGCGCTGTATCAGGAAGGGATGTGTCCGAAATTCCCCTGTGGAATCAACTACTTGAAGAGACGTGGAGCGGGTGAAGGGAATCGAACCCTCGTAAGAAGCTTGGGAAGCTACTGCTCTACCATTGAGCTACACCCGCATTCCGAAGAAGCGATGCGCACACTAACAAGGTTCTGTGTGCGG
>CAIJPE010000331.1 GCA_903822435.1 uncultured beta proteobacterium
CCTCTGCCTGGCCACGCTGCACGCCAACAGCGCCAACCAGGCGCTGGACCGGATCATCAACTTCTTCCCCGAAGAGCGGCGCCAGCAATTGCTGATGGACCTGTCGCTGAACCTCAAGGAGCTGGTCAGCCAGCGCCTGATGCCGCGCGAGCAAGGCCGCGGCCGGGTCGCGGCGGTCGAGATCCTGCTGAACACCCCGCTCATCGGCGACCTGATCTTCAAAGGCGAGATCTCCGAGATCAAGGAGCTCATGAAGCGCTCGCGCGAGCTCGGCATGCAGACCTTCGACCAGAGCCTTTTCGATCTGTACGAGGGCTATCACATCACCTACGAAGACGCGCTGCGCAACGCCGACAGCGTCAACGACCTGCGCCTGACGATCAAGCTGCAGAGCCAGCGCGCGCGCAGCAGCGATCTGTCCGCCGGTACGGAACACATGAAGGTGATGTAGCGCCCCGTCGGGCCGAGGCCCGCGGCCACCTTGGGGCATCATTGCGGGTATGAGCACACGCAACTACGAAGCCTCGACCCCCCGCAAAGTCGCCTTCCTGGGCCTGGGCGTGATGGGGTACCCCATGGCCGGCCACCTGGCGCGGGCCGGCCACACGGTCACGGTCTACAACCGCACGGCCGCCAAGTCGCAAGCCTGGGTGGCCGAGTACGGCGGCCACAGCGCAGCCACGCCGCGGCTGGCCGCCGCCGGCGCCGACATCGTGTTTGCCTGCGTGGGCAACGACGACGACCTGCGCTCGGTGGTGCTGGGGGCCGACGGCGCCCTGGCCGGCATGAAGCCGGGCGCCGTCTTCGTCGACCACACCACGGCCTCCGCCGACATCGCCCGCGAGTTGCATGCCACGGCCTCCAAGGCCGGCCTGCACTTCGTCGACGCACCGGTTTCCGGCGGCCAGGCGGGCGCGGTCAACGGCGCGCTGACCGTGATGTGCGGCGGCGACGAAGCGCCCTTCGAGGCCATCAAGCCGGTGGCCCTGAATTTCGCCAAGGCCGTCACCCGCATCGGCGCCAGCGGCGCGGGGCAGCTGGCCAAGATGGTCAACCAGGTGGCCATCGCGGGCCTGGTGCAGGGCCTGGCCGAGGCGATCGCCTTCGGCCAGAAGGCCGGCCTGGACATGCCGCTGGTGCTGGACGTGATCGGCAAGGGCGCGGCCCAGAGCTGGCAGATGGACAACCGCGGCAAGACCATGGTGGCCGACAAGTTCGACTTCGGCTTTGCGGTGGACTGGATGCGCAAGGACCTGGGCCTGGTGCTGGACGAAGCGCGCAGCAATGGCGCGCAGTTGCCCGTCACGGCCCTGGTGGACCAGTTCTATGCCGGGGTGCAGGCCCTGGGCGGCCGGCGCTGGGACACCTCGAGCCTGATCAAGCGGCTGAAGTAGCCGCCGACGGCGGGGGGCCTGGGCCTACTTCGGCGCCGAGGCAGGGCCCTGGCGGCTCAGCGCGGCCAGTTCTTCCTCGGTGAGGACCTCAAAGACCCGCACGACCTTCTGCACGCCCGGAATGCCGCGCGCCAGGTCGGCGCCGCGGGTGGCTTCGCGCTCGGTCACGCGGCCCATCAGGTAGACGATGCCGCGATCGGTCACGACCTTGAAGGCGTTGGACTGCAGGTCCTTGGCGTCGACGAAGGTTGCCTTGACCTTGCCGCTGAGGAGAACGTCGTTGGAGCGCGTGCCCACGCTGCTGTTGGGCATCGCAGCGAGCTCGTTGACCACGGAGCGCACGTTCTCGATGCGAGAAACCGCCTGTCCCACGGCGGCCTTGTCGGCCTCGGTGGGCACCTCGCCGACCAGCAGCAGGATGCGGTTGTAGCTGGTGGCGCTGATGTGCCCGAGCGTGGCGAGCTCGCGAGCCTTGGCGGCCGCCTTGAGCTCGATGGCCTCGTCCTCGAGCTGCGTGCCCGCGGTGCGGCGGTCGGACACGACGAAGCCGCTGCCCACCACGGCGCCGCCGAACAGCAGCGGGGCGCAGGCCGACAGGCCACCGGCCAACACGGCCGCCGTCAGGGCCACGGTGGCCAGCGAATTCAAGGACGGCAGGTGCCGGGTTCGGGTCATGGTGCTTGGTCTCCCATCAGCTGAAAATCGACCGCATCGCACAGGCAATGCAGAACGAGCAATTGCAGTTCGGTCACGCGGGCCGCGCGTTCGTGCGGCACGGCCACCAGGACGTCGGTCTCGGCCAGCAGTTCGCCGAAGGCCTGTGAGCCGCGCCCGGCCAGCACCACGATGGTCATGTCCTTGGCCTGCGCGGCCGAGATCACGTGCGTGCTGTGGCCTTCGCCATCGTCGATGAACAGCAGCACGTCGCCCGGCAGGCCCAGCGCCCGCACCTGCTGCGGGGCCTCGGAGCCCATCACCAGGGCCAGCGCGGCCAGCGGCGGGCGGTCGCGCTCGAAGCGGCCGGTGAGCATGCGGGCCATGTGCTGCGCGAGCACCGCACCCGCCCCGCCCCCGCCCACCATGACCTTGCCGCCGCTGGTCAGCGCGGCCAGCAAGGCGGCGCTGGCGTCCGCGATCGGGCGCGCCAGGATCTCGGCCGACTGGTACTTGAGATCAGCGCCGTCGAAGAACTGCTGCTGGATGCGCTGTTCAAGCATGGCCATGGATGATATGACAGGGGTGGAGCGGGTCGGTTCCGCGGCCGCCGGCCATGATCGGGATCGGCCGGCGGCCTGAGGCAACGCACCCGTGCCGCGGGCCGCCTGGTCGAGCGCAGGGGCCCGCGTGCCGGTCGATGGCGGCAGGTACCCGGGCTGGAGGGTCGACCGCGAGCACCTGGGGCGTCCGGCGGATCAGCCCGCGTCGAAGGCCGCCACCAGCCACTCGACCGCGTCGCCCTCGAGGGCCAGCACGTCGAAGCGGCAGGGCGGCAAGGTGGCCAGCCCCATGAGGTAGTGGCGGGCGGCGCGCACCAGGCGCTGGCGCTTGACAGGGGTGACGCTGGCCGCGGCGCCGCCGTGGTCGCCATCGGCCCGGGCGCGCACTTCGACGAAGACCAGGGTCCCGTCGCGGTCGCGCATCACGAGATCGATCTCACCCCCGCGGGCCGAAGGGCCCCGGGCGACCCGATAATTGCGCTGCACCAGTTCGAGACCGCGCGCCAGCAACCAGGCCAGCGCGCGGTCCTCCGCGGCATCGCCACGGGCCTTGGTGTGACCCGCCCCGCCGGCCCGATCCGCGCCTGAACCCCCCGTGACCATCGACCCCTCCTTGCTGCTTCGCGCGGCGGCCCTGGCCGCCGGCCATCAGCAATACCGCACCGGCACACTCTACGTGGTGGCCACGCCCATTGGCAACCTGGCCGACATCAGCCTGCGCGCCATCCATGTGCTCGGCCGGGTGGACGCCGTGGCCTGCGAAGACACGCGGGTGGCGGCGCAGCTGCTCAACCACCTGGGGCTGCACAAGCCGTTGCTGGCCCTGCACGCGCACAACGAACTCGAGGCCGCGCGCGGCGTGCTGGGGCGGCTGGCACAGGGCGAATCGGTGGCCTACGTGAGCGATGCCGGCACGCCCGCGGTGTCGGACCCCGGCGCCTTGCTGGTCCGGCTGGCGGCGGCCGCAGGACGCACGGTCGTGCCGCTGCCCGGGCCCAGCAGCGCGCTCGCGGCGCTCAGCGCGGCCGGTGATGCGTCTGGCACGCCGGGCTTCGTCTTCGTGGGCTTCCTGCCGAGCAAGGCCGGTGAGCGCCGGGCCGCGCTGGGCCGCGTGGGAGCCGAGACCCGCACGCAGATCCTCTTCGAGGCACCGCACCGCATGGCCGACCTGGTGCAGGAGCTGGCCGAGCTGGCGCCGGACCGCACGGTGACGGTCTGCCGCGAGCTGAGCAAGCAATTCGAGGACATCGTCACCCAGCCCGCCTCGGGCCTGCCGGCCTGGCTGGCGGCCGACCCGAACCGCAGCCGTGGCGAGTTCGTGGTGGTCCTGCACGCCATGCCGGCCGCCGCGAACGTGGAGGGCGCCCTGGCCGAGCCGGCCCTGCGCACCTTGCGGGTCCTGCTGCGAGAGCTGCCGCTCAAGCAGGCCGTGTCGCTGGCCGCCGAGCTCAGTGGCGCGCCGCGCAACGCGCTCTATCAGCAGGCGCTCGAAGAGAAGGGCGCTCCGTGAGCCGCCTTCCCGCGCCATCGATCGTCGACTGGATTCACCAGCGCACGGCCGGGCTTTCGCCCACCGTGCGGGGACTGATGTGGGCCGCCTGCAGCGGCGCCCTGTTCAGCGTGCTCAACGCGACCATGCGGGGCCTGGCCCAGCACCTGCACCCGATGCAGGCGCAGTTCCTGCGGTACCTTTTCGGCATCATCGTCATGTTGCCGCTGGTGCTGCGCACGGGCCTGGGCGCCTGGAAGCCGCAGAACGTGGGCGGGCAGTTCACGCGCGGTGCGGTGCACACGCTGGGCCTGATCCTCTGGTTCATGGCCCTGCCGCAGATCCCGCTGGCCGACACCACGGCCATCGGCTTCACCGGGCCCATCTTCATCATGATCGGCGCCTTCCTTTTCCTGGGCGAAGCCATGCGCTGGGAACGCTGGCTGGCCACGCTGGTGGGCTTTGCCGGCGTGATGATCGTGGTCGGTCCCAAGGTCTCGGGCAGCGGCGGCCACGCCCATCTGCTGATGCTGGCCTCGGCCCCCGTTTTCGCCGCCAGTTTCCTGATCACCAAGGTGCTCACGCGCAGCGAGACAGCCGGCGTGATCGTGGTGTGGCAGGCCATTTCGGTGACCCTCTTCAGCCTGCCCATGGCGCTGTGGGTGTGGCAGAACCCGAGCGCGGCCCAGTGGCTGGCCTTCGCGCTGTGCGGGGTGCTGGGCAGCGCCGGCCACTATTGCCTGACCCGCTCGTTCCGGGTGGCGGACATCTCATCCACGCAGTCGATGAAGTTCCTCGACCTCGTGTGGTCGGCGGGTCTGGGCTGGCTCCTGTTTGCCGATGTGCCCACCCAGACCACGATGATCGGTGGCGTGGTGATCTGCGCATCGACCTTGTGGGTGGCCCGCCGGGAGCATGCGCGGATAACAGGCGCGGAAGGCCCCGAAACCTGAAGGAATCGGGGCCCCCCCGCGGAAGCGCCCAGCCTCTTGTGAACGGGGCGTAAATAACACAGAACCCCCCGCAGGAATGCCACTCCTACAATGCCTCGCAGCCCGCAGACGCCAAGAAAGCGCCCCCGATGATCACCCGTGAACCCACCCTCGAACGACTGGCCATCGCCCAGGCCCTGATGCTCGAGCCCTTCGGCCTGTCGGAAGCCGCGATGTCCAAGGCACTGTCCACCATCCGCGAGCACCGCGTGGACGACGCCGACCTGTATTTCCAGACCACGCGCCATGAGGGCTGGAGCCTGGAAGAGGGCATCGTCAAGAGCGGCAGCTTCAGCATCGACCAGGGCGTGGGCGTGCGCGCCGTCGCAGGCGAGAAGACCGCCTTCGCCTATTCCGACGACCTGAGCGAGGCCTCGCTGATGGACGCTGCCCGCACGGTGCGCACCATCGCCGCCGCGGGCCAGAACAAGCGCGTGAAGATCGCCCGGCCGCCGCGCGTGGCCGGCAGCCGCGTGCTGTACGCGCCCACCGATCCCATCGCCACGCTGGACAGCACCCAGAAGGTGGCGTTGCTCGAGCGGGTGGAAAAGCTCGCCCGTGCCAAGGACCCGCGCATCGCGCAGGTCATGGCCAGCCTGGGCGCCGAATACGACGTGGTGCTGGTGGCACGCGCAGACGGGACCCGCGCAGCCGACGTGCGGCCGCTGGTGCGCCTGAACGTGACCGTCATCGCCGAGCAGACCGTGGCCGGCGAGGTGCGCCGCGAAGTGGGCAGCGGCGGCGGCGGCGGGCGCTTCGGCCTGGGTTACTTCACCGACAGCGTGATCGAGAGCTATGTCGACCACGCCGTGAATGCCGCGTTGACGAACCTGGACAGCCGCGCCGTGGCGGCCGGCGAGATGACCGTGGTGCTCGGGCCCGGCTGGCCCGGCGTGCTGTTGCACGAGGCCGTGGGCCACGGCCTGGAAGGCGACTTCAACCGCAAGGGCTCGTCCACGTTTGCGGGCCGCATCGGCCAGCGCGTGGCGGCCAAGGGCGTGACGGTGCTTGACGACGGCACACTGGCCGACCGCCGCGGCTCGCTGAACGTGGACGACGAAGGCCACGCCACGCAACGCAACGTGCTGATCGAAGACGGCATCCTGCGCGGCTACATGCAGGACAGCCTCAACGCCCGCCTGATGGGCGTCAAGCCCACCGGCAACGGCCGCCGCGAGAGCTACG
>CAIJPE010000332.1 GCA_903822435.1 uncultured beta proteobacterium
CGCGCATGTCGATGGGTTGGGTAAAGCTGGGGTCGATGCCGGGGAAGTCGGCCATCACGGAGCGCAGCTGGTCGGTGAGCCAGTCCTTGTCCGGCTTGCGCCATTCGCTGCGTGGCTTGAGCACCAGGAAGCTGTCGGTCTGGTTGAGCCCCATCGGGTCCAGTCCCAGCTCGTCGGCACCGCTTCGCGCCACGATGTGCGCCACTTCGGGCACACGGGCGATCACGGCCTTCTGCACCTGCAGGTCCAGCGTCACGGTCTGGTCCAGGCCGATCGAAGGCAGCTTCTCCAGCTGCATGATCATGTCGCCTTCGTCGAGCACGGGCATGAAGGACTTGCCCACTTGCGCGAACAGGACACCGGCCGCAACCAAGGCCGCAGCGGCGCCGCCCAGCAGCGCCTTCTCGTGGCGCATGGCCCACCGCAGCACGCGATCGTATGCCGGGTTCAGGCGACGCATCAGCCAGGGCTCGTGAGCCGGACCTGTCTTCAGCAGCCACGAGGCCATCACCGGCACCAGCGTCAGCGACAACAACAATGACACCACGAGCGCGAACACGATGGTCAGCGCAACCGGCGCGAACAGCTTGCCCTCCAGTCCTTCCAGGCTGAGCAACGGGAGGAAGACGATGACGATGATGGCGATGCCCGAGGTCACCGGTGCAGCCACCTCGCGACTGGCGCGGAACACCAGGTGCAGCGGCGATTGGCGCGCCGCCTGCGGGCCGGTCAGCGCGGTCTCGATGTTCTCCACCACCACCACCGCGCCGTCCACCAGCATGCCGATCGCAATCGCCAGCCCGCCCAGGCTCATCAGGTTGGCCGACAGTCCGAACTGGCGCATCAGCAGGAAGGTGCCCAGCGCCGACAGCGGCAGCATCACCGCCACGACGACGGCCGCACGCAGGTTGCCGAGGAAGGCGAGCAGCAAGAGAACCACGAGCACCACGGCCTCCAGCAGCGCCCTGCCGACCGTCTGCACGGCGCGGTCGACCAGGTTGCTGCGGTCGTAGAAGGCGACGACCTTCATGCCATCGGGCAGGCTGGTCGCCAGGGTGTCCAGGCGCTGCTTGACGAGCTTGACGACCTCGCGGGCGTTGGCGCCGCGCAGGCCCAGAACCAGACCTTCGACGGCCTCGCCCTGGCCATCGCGGCTGACAGCGCCGTAGCGCGTGAGCTCGCCGTGCCGCACCTCGGCCACGTCGCCCACGCGCACCACGCGGCCGTCGGCGCTGCGCAGCACGGTGGCGGCCACGTCGTCCAGCGTGCGGATGGCGCCCTCGGCGCGCACGATCAACGCTTCTTCGCCGGAGGCCAGGCGGCCCGCGCCGTCATTGCGGTTGCCGGCCATGAGCGCTCCTTCCAATTGCGACAGACTCAGGCCACGGGCGTTCAGCGCAGCGGGGTCGGGCACGACCTCGAAGCTGCGCACGCGTCCGCCCAGGCTGTTCACGTCGGCCACTCCAGGCAGGGTGCGCAAGGCCGGGCGCACGACCCAGTCGAGCACTCGGCGCTTTTCTTCCAGCGTCTGGGGGCCTTCGAGGGTGAACATGAACATCTCGCCCAGCGGCGTGGTGATGGGCGCCAGGCCGCCGCTGGTGTTGGGCGGCAGGTCCTTCATCACGCCGGCCAGCCTTTCGTTGACCTGCTGGCGGGCCCAGTAGACGTCGGTGCCATCCTCGAAGTCCAGCGTCAGGTCAGCCAGCGCGTACTTGGAAGTCGAACGCAACATCTTCTGTCGCGGGATGCCCAGCACTTCCTGCTCGATCGGCACGGTGATGCGCGCTTCCACCTCCTCGGGTGTCATGCCTGGAGCCTTCAGGATCAGCTTGACCTGGGTGGTGGAGACGTCGGGGAAGGCGTCGATGGGCAAGCCCAGGAAAGCGGCTGCACCCGCCGCCATCAGCAGCGCGGTGACGATGAGCACGAGCAGGCGCTGGCGCAGGGAGAATGAGATGACGGCGGAAAGCATGGTCTGCAACGGTGCGAGGTCAGCGCTGGGGTGCGGGCAGCAGCGCCTTCAGGGCTGCCGTGCCGTGCACCACGACCCTGCTGCCGGCCGGCAGGCCGATCACCGCAGCCGTGTCGCCGCTGCTGCCTGCCAGTTGCACGGGCGTGGCGCGGTAGCGCCCTGGCGCGAGTTCGACGAAGACGTAGGCCGGGCCGGTGCCCTGCAGCACGGCTGCGGCCGGCAATTGCGCCGGGCCTTCGACTTTGGCAGCGCCGCTGCCGGCGGCACCAGCGCCGTCGATCCGGGCATCGACGGCCTGCCCGGCACGCAGGCCGTCCAGCACGCCGCTGAATTCAACGCGCACCATGACGGATTGCGTGGCCATGTCCACTGTCGGCGCAAGTGCCAGGACGCGGCCGCGTGCAGGGTGGCCTGTCAGCGTCACCGCGGCGCCGATTCGCACGCCTCCCACTGCACGCGACGGCACTTGCAGCTCGACCCACAGCGGCGCCAGGCTGGCGATGCGCAACATGGGCGCCGCGATATCGACGCGCTGGCCGACGACGACCAAGCGCTCGAGCACCACCCCGGCCATCGGCGCGGTCAAGGTCAGCATGCCGCTGGGCGCGTCTGCTGCCCCGCCTGCCTGGGTCAGCATCTTCTCGCGTTCTTCATGGTGCTCGGCGGTCAGGTCGGCCTGCACCCGCGTAGCTTCCAGCCTGGCCAACGGAATCAGGCCCTCCTTGTACAACTGCTCGTCGCGTGCCAGCGTGCTGCTGGCCACCGCAGCCTGGGTGCGACTGACGTGAGTGTCGTGCTGCAGTTCCTGCGCCTGTGCACTGCGCAGCACCGCCAGCACCTGGCCGGCGCGGACGTTGTCGCCAACGCTGACCCGCAAGGACTCCACCATCGCTGGCAGCGGCGCCGCGACGACGCGCTGCTGCGCCGACGGAACGACCACCGTGCCGGGGTACCGCGTGCCCGCATCACCGGCCCGGTCGGACACGGTCTGCGTGCGCACGCCAATGGCTGTCACCTGGGTCGGCTTGAGCGTCAGCTCCGGCCCTGCGTTCGGCGGCACGCCGTCGGGGCTTGCTGCGGCCAGCGCCAGCACGGGCACGGCCAACGCCGATGCAGCGGCAAGGATGCGGTGGATCAGCGGGGTGGCGTTAGGCATGCGGGCACTGGGGGGTAGAAGGTGGGTCTCTCGGGCTCAGGCAGAGTGTCAGAAGCGAACCTGAAGCAAACGTGAAAACATCCGCCCGGCCGCGGTGTTAGCTTGTCGGTCAACGAAAGGAGCCTTTCCCGTGCGTTTGCTGCTGCTCGAAGACGACCCGGGCCTCGGCGCCGGCCTGCGCGACTACCTGCTGGCCGATGGCCATGTGGTGGACTGGTGCCAACGACTGGCAGCCGTCGCCCCGCTGCGCGACGAGCCCTATGACGCCCTGCTGGTGGACTGGCAGCTGCCCGACGGCTCAGGCCTGGACTGGGTCCGCGCACTGCGCAGCCGCGGCGACGCGACGCCGGTTCTGGTGATGACAGCGCGCGACCTGCTGAACGACCGCGTGCGCGGGCTGGACGCAGGGGCCGATGACTACCTGGTCAAGCCCTTCGACCCCGAGGAACTGAGTGCCCGTATCCGCGCCATCACCCGCAGGCGCAGTGGCGCGGGCAGCCCACGCCTGACCTTCGGTGACGTCGAGCTCGACTTGACCGGCCGCACGGCCTACGTCCACGGCATTCGCACCCGCCTGACGGCGCGCGAATGGGCGCTGATCGAGGCCCTGGCGCTGCGCGCCGGTCGCCTGGTGTCCAAGGCCGACCTCGATTCGCTGGTGCTCGGCCTGGAGGGCGAGGTGGCCAGCAATTCGCTGGAAGTGCATGTGTCCAGCCTGCGC
>CAIJPE010000333.1 GCA_903822435.1 uncultured beta proteobacterium
CAGCAGGAGGTTGGCGACCATCAGGCCACCGAGCGAACCACCGACGACCAGGATGCGCGCCATGGGATGCGATGTGCCTGCAGCTCGTCAGGCCGCAGGGCCTTCGCTGGCGGGGAAGTTCAGTTCCACCACCACGCCGTTGGGGTCGTCCACGAACACCTGGTGCAGCCCGAGCAGCGGCACCGTGCGCTCGCGGCAGGGCACACCTTGCTGCTTCAGGCGCGCCATCGTGTCGGCCAGGCCGGTGGCGAAGAAGGCCACGTGGTCGACCACGCCGGTGCCCTTCAGGCTGCCTTCATCGCGGTCGCCCAGGTAGCGCTTGAGGCCCTCGGGGTCGCTGCGGTCCACACCGATGATGTGCACCACCGCATTGGCCGACACCGAGGTGTCGCCCGCATACAGCCACAGACCCGGGAACGGAAAGGGCGGCCGCGGCCCGACCTGCAGGCCTACCACGCCGCAGTAGAACCGCTCGCACGCCGCGAGGTCTTCGCTGCGGATCGAGAAGTGGTTCAGTGAGATCGCCATGGGTCGCGCTCCTCGTGCCAGCCTAAATGGTGTGATCAAGCTTCCCGCGACGGACCCGGCTCTGCCGGGCCGTTCGCGGACGGCCCCCTCGGGGGGTAGCGAGCGATAGCGAGCTCGGGGGCCTCATCTCCGGCATCTGCGCGAGCAGGCCACGGATGCGGTCGGCGATGAAGGTCTCCACCATCGGCGCATCGCCCTCGCCGGTGAAGTGCTGCTGATAGACCAGCGGCCAGATGCCCAGGTGGTAGATCAACCCGCCGTGGAAGCCCATCAACAGCGCTTCTTCGCGCGGCGTGGGCTTGGCGCGCGAATGGCTGCCGGCCGATTTGCGCGCCTCACGCAGCAGGCGGGGGAAGAGCTTTTCGCGCAGCAGCGTGAAGTAGCGGTCGGGGATCAAGCCGTCGCTCAGGCCCGAGTGCACGAGGATGCGCAGCCAGTCGGGCGTGAGGATGGCCGCGAGGTAGGCGCGGTAGAAGTCCAGCAGCTTGTCGGCCACCGGGCGCTTGGGGTCGTCCAGCAGCGCTTCCCATTGCGGGTCCCAGCGGCCGGCGATGCACTCTTCGTAAACCCGCTCGATGAGCAGCCGCTTGCTGGGAAAGTAGTGGTAAAGCAGGGTGTGGGCGATGCCGAGTTCGGCCGCCAGGTCGCGCATCTGGGCGTCCAGGCCCCGGCGGGCGAAGAAGTCGGTGGCGCCGTGGACGATCTGCTGCTCGCGTTCGAGCGCACCCATGCGGCGACGGGCCGGGGCACTGCGAGACGGGGCGCGGGTTTCTTCGGTATTGACCATCTGCTCAACTCTGCTGAAATTGTTGAACGGCTGATCAACAAGCCCCATCCCGACAAACCCTGAAGACCCGATGAAGTCACCCGCCTTCGATTACGTGCGTGCCGGCAGCACCCAGGAGGTCTTCGATCTGCTGGCCCGCCACGGCGATGACGCCCGCGTCCTGGCCGGGGGCCAGACCCTGCTGGCCACGCTGAACATGCGCCTGTCGCAGCCCGCCCTGCTGGTGGATATCGGCGGCCTTGACAGCCTGCGCGGCATCGAGCGGCGCGGCGACCTGCTGTGGATCGGCGCGCTCACGCGGCACGTGGAGATCGAAGAGTCCGGGCTGGTGGCCCGCCACGCGCCGCTGCTGGCGCAGGCGGCACCGCACATCGCGCACCGCGCCATCCGCAACATGGGCACCTTCGGCGGGGCGCTGGCCTATGCCGACCCCGCGGCCGAGTGGCCCGCCTGCGTGCTGGCCCTGGGCGGCACGATGGTGCTGCAGGGGGCCGGGGGTGAGCGCCGGGTGCCGGCCACCGACTTCTTCCAGGGCCTGTACACCACCGCCCTGCAACCACATGAGCTGCTGGTGGCCTGCGAGGTGCCGCTGCTGGCGCCCGATGGCCGCCACGCGTTCAGCGAACTGGCGCGCCGCCATGGCGACTATGCCATCGCCGGCCTGGCGGCCTGCGCGCGCCGGTCTGCCGGCCGCCTGCACGATGTGCGGCTGGCGTTCCTGAGCCTGGGCGACAGGCCGGTGCGAGCCCAGGGCGCCGAGGCCGTGCTGCAGGCCGGCCCGCTGGACAGCGCGCGCGTGGCCCAGGCCGACGCCGCCTTGCGCGCCGAGCTGGAACCCTTCGCCGACCTCACCCACTCCGCCGCGGCCAAGCTGCAGCTGGCGGCCACGCTGATGCGCCGCGCGGTCGCCGCCCTGGCCGCCTGACCCGACCCACGACCATGCCCACGCCCACCGACACCCCCCACCGCCGCGTGCACGTCACGGTCAACGGCACCCCCTACGTGCGCGACGTGGAATGCCGCAAGCACCTGGTCGATTTCCTGCGCGAGGACTGCGGGCTGACGGGCTCGCACCTGGGCTGTGAACACGGCGTGTGCGGGGCCTGCACGGTGCGGCTGGACGGGCAGGTGGTGCGCGGGTGCCTGGTGCTGGCCGCACAGGCCGACGGGCACCACGTCGAGACCGTGGAAACGCCCGAGCCCACGGCGGCGCTGAAGGCCCTGCAGGACGCCTTCGTCGAGCACAACGCGCTGCAATGCGGCTACTGCACGCCTGGCATGCTGATGGCCGCGCTGGACCTGGTCGAGCGCCGGCCCGAAGCCGACCGCACCCAGGTGCGCGAATGGATGAGCGGCAACTACTGCCGCTGCACCGGCTACCACGCCATCGTGGACGCCGTGTGCGCCGTGCTGGAACGCCAGCGCAACAGGGCCGAGGCCACTTCCGCATGAACCACCCGTCCGAGAAGCCCGGCCACCGCGACCTGGGCACCAGCCTGCCCCCCGTCACCGACGACCAGCGCCACATCGGCGTGGCCCTGCCCCGCGAAGGCACGCGCCGGCTCACCCAGGGCCGCGGCCAGTACATCGACGACATCACCCTGCCCCGGATGGCACACGTGGTGTACTGGCGCAGCCCGGTGGCGCATATGCGCATCACCCGCATCGAGCGCACCGCCGCACAGCAGTTGCCCGGTGTCATCGCCGTGCTGGTGGGCGCCGAGATCGCCGCCATCTGCAAGCCCTGGGTGGCCACGCTGGCACACCTGGCGGGCATCAAGAGCGCACCGCAATACCCGCTGGCCATCGACCGCGCAACCTGGCAAGGCGAGCCGGTGGTGGCCGTGGTGGCCGAAAGCCGCGCCCGCGCCGAAGACGCGCTGGCCTTGCTGCAGGTGGAGTGGGAAGACCTGCCCGCCGTGCTCGACACCGAAACCGCGCAGGACCCGGCCACGCCGCTGATCCACCCCGAGCTGGGCGACAACCTGTGTTTTGCGCGGCAGCTGGACACGGGCGGCGTGGACGAGGCTTTCGCCCGCCCCGATGCCGTGGTGTTCGAGGAAACCTACGTCTTCGGTCGTCACACGGGTGTGACCCTGGAGCCCCGCTGCCAGATCGCCGACTGGAACCCGGGGGACGGCAAGCTCACCGTGCACCATTCGTTCCAGGCCCCGCACATGATGCAGGACCTGTACTGCCGCCAGTTCGGCCTGCAGGAAGAGCAGGTGCGCGTGCTCTGCCGCGACGTCGGCGGCTCCTTCGGCATCAAGGTGCACGCCTACCCCGATGACTTCGCCACGGTGGCGTTGTCCATCCTGCTCAAGCGCCCGGTCAAGTTCGTGGCCGACCGGCTGGAGAGTTTCGTCAGCGACATCCATGCCCGCGAGCACCGCATCAAGGCGCGCATTGCCGCCAGCACGGCCGGCGAGATCCTGGCCTTCGAGATCGACGATCTCACGGGCATCGGCCCCTTCAGCATGTTTCCGCGCACCAGCGGCATCGAGGGCAACCAGGTCGTCAACCTCACGGGCGGGCCTTACAAGCACAAGGCCTACCGCGCCAAGCTGAGCGTGGTGTTCCAGAACAAGGTACCCACCTGCCAGTACCGCGGCGTGGGCCACCCCATCGCCTGCGCCATCACCGAGGCCCTGGTGGACGGCGTGGCACACAAGCTGGGCCTGGACCCCATCGCTTTCCGCCAGGCCAACGTCATCCCCGACGATGCCTACCCCGCCACCGGGGCCTCGGGCATCAAGCTGGAGGTGCTCTCGCACGAGGCCTGCCTGCGCGAGGCCCGGCGCGTGTGCGACTACGACGCCCTGCGCGCCGAACAGGCCGCGCTGCGCAAGACGGGCGTGCACCGCGGCATCGGCGTGGCCGCGCTGATCGAGCTTACCAACCCGAGTGCCGCCTTCTACGGCGTGGGCGGTGCGCGGATCGCCAGCCAGGACGGCGCCACCGTGCGGCTTGAGCCCAGCGGCGCGCTGACGGTGATGAGCAGCGTGGGCGAGCAGGGCCAGGGCTCCGAAGCCATCTTCGGCCAGATCGCGGCCGATGCCGTGGGCGTCAACCTCGACCGTGTGCGCGTGGTCACGGGCGACACCGACGCCACACCCTACGGCGGAGGCACCTGGGCCAGCCGCGGCGCGGGCGTCGGCGGCGAGGCCGTGCTGCAGGCCGGCCTGGTGCTGCGCGCCAACATCCTGGCCACCGCCGCGGCCATCCTGCAGCGCGAAGCCTCGGGCCTGCAGGTGCGCCGCGGCGTGGTGGCGGACGCCGCCACCGGCGCTGCGCTGCTCGACCTGGCGGAGCTCGGCCGCATCGCCTACTTCCGCAGCGACACCCTGCCCAAGACCTTCACGCCCGAGCTGATGGTCACACGCCACTACGCGCAGCGCGAGTACCCCTTCATCTTCACCAACGGCGTGCAGGTCAGCCACGTGGAGGTCGATGTCGACACCGGCTTCGTCAAGCTGCTCAAGCACTGGGCCGTGGAAGACTGCGGCCGCGTGATCAACCCGATGCTGGTGGACGAGCAGATGCGCGGCGCCATCGTGCAGGGCATCGGCGGCGCGCTCTTCGAAGAGTGCCTCTACGACACCGACGGCACCCTGCGCAACGGCAACATGGCCGACTACCTCGTGCCCATGGCCGGCGAGATGCCCGACATCGTGGTCAGCCACGTCCAGAGCCCCACGCGCAGCTCGCAGCTGGGCGCCAAGGGCGCGGGCGAGGCCGGCACCGCCGGCGCCCCGGGTGCGGTGATGAACGCCATCAACGACGCCCTGGCGCCGTTCGGCGCCCGGGTGAGCTCGCAGCCCATCACGCCCGAGAAGATCCTCCGGGCGCTGGGCAAGATCTGAGTCGCCGCCCTGCCCTGCACCCCCCACGGAAAGCCCGCATGAACCGAGTCCTGGCCCACACCGGCGCCCGCTACCCCATCGTCCAGGCGCCCATGGGCTGGATCGCGCGCAGCCCGCTGGCTTCGGCGGTGTCACGGGCCGGCGCGCTGGGCATCATCGAGACCTCCTCGGGCGAAACCGCGGCCTGCCAGCACGAGATCGGGCTGATGGTGCAAAGCGGCCTGCCCTTCGGCGTGAACCTGCCCATTCGCTTCCTCAAGGACGACGCCGTGCTGCGTTTCGTCTGCGAGGCCGGCATCCGCTTCGTCACCACCTCGGCCGGCAGCCCGGCCAAGTTCATCGCGCCGCTGAAGGCCGCGGGCATCGTCGTCTACCACGCAGTGCCCACGCTCGATACCGCGCTGAAGTGCGTGGACGCCGGCGTGGACGGCCTGGTGGTGGAAGGCTCCGAAGGCGGCGGCTTCAAGAACCCGGAAGAGGTCAGCACGATGGTGCTGCTGCAGGCCATCCGCGAGCGGGTGGACGTGCCCTTGATCGCCGCCGGCGGCATCGTCGACGGGCGCGGCATGGCCGCCGCCTTCGCCCTGGGGGCCGAGGCCGTGCAGATGGGCACCCGCTTCGTCGCCAGCGCCGAAAGCCCCGTGCACGAGGGCTACAAGCAGGCCATCGTCGGCGCCGAGGCCACCGGCACCTGGGTGCTCAACAAGAAGTCCACGCCCTGCATCCGGGCGCTGAAGTCGCAGCGCACGCAGCTCATCCATGACGCCGGCCTGATGCCGCCAGACACCTTCGCCGGCTTGAAGAAGGTCTACTTCGAGGGCGACATGGAGGCCGCGCCGGCGCTGGCCGGGCAATCGGCCGGGTTGATCCACGGCGTGCGGCCGGTGCAGCAGATCATCGCGGACATGGTGGCAGAGTTCCAGGCGATCGCCGCCCGGATGGGGGCGATGGCCGCGGCGCGCAATTTCGGCTGAGGCACTGCCGCCCGGGCCGCAGCGGTCAGCCGCTCAGCCGCCTTCGGACATCAAGGGCGGCTGGGTCAGGTCGGCGTCCACGTTCATCAGCACGCTGGCCAGTTCCAGCGTGCGCCACAGGCTCGCGGGCATGGCCAGGATGCCTTCGGGTGTCCTGGCGTGGGCGATCCAGGCGCCGATCTCGGAATGCTGGGCAGGGCTGATCAGGTTGCGGCTCAACATCTCGTCCAGGGTCTGCATGGGCGAAGCCTCCTACGTTCCGACGACAGGCGAAGACTACTGCTTCTTCGTGGCCTGCGCTTTCGCGGCGGGCGCCTTGGGTGCGTCGCCGATCACGGTCTTGAGCGGGCAGACCGAGACGGCCGGGCACTTGGCACAAGAAGCCACCAAAGCAATCGGGCAGAGCGTCATGGCGGGTCTCCTGGAGGGGTGAAGGCACGAGCATACGCTGCCGCAGCGCCGCGCTGCCCCCTCAGTCGACCGTGGCGCCCGAAGCCTTGACCGTCTGCGTCCACTTGGTGACTTCGGCCTTCAGGAAGGAACCGAAGGCCTCGGACGACTGCCAGCTCGCGGCAAAGCCCTGGGCGCTGAACTTCTCACGCACGGCCGGCAGGGCCATGGCCTTCTTCAGCTCTTCGCCCAGCTTGTCGATGACGGCCTTGGGCGTGCCGGCCGGCGCGAGCAGCCCGTTCCAGGCAAAGACCTCGTAGCCCGGCAGGCCGGACTCGGCCACGGTAGGCACGTCAGGCGCCGCGGGCGACCGCTGCGGGCTCGTCACCGCCAGCGCCTTGAGCTTGCCCGCCTTCACGAAGGGCATGGCCGAGAGCATGGTGTCGAACATCAACGGCACCTGGCCGGCGACCACGTCGTTCAACGCCGGGGCGCTGCCCTTGTACGGCACGTGCGCGATGTGGATGCCGGCCATGGTGTTGAACAGTTCGCCCGAGAGGTGCGTGGACTGGCCGTTGCCCGAGGATGCGAAGTTCAGCGTGTCGGGCTTGGCCTTGGCCAGGGCCACGAGTTCGCGCACGTTGTTGGGCGCAAAGCCCGGGTGGGCCACCAGCACCAGCGGGCCCTGCGTCAGCAGCGTGACGGGCGCGAAATCCTTGAGCACGTCGTAGTTCAACTGCTTGAACAGCGACACGTTGATGGCGTGGGCGGTGGTGGCCACCAGCAACGTGTAGCCATCGGGCGCGGAGCGGGCGGCGGCCTCGGCGCCGATGTTGCCGCCGGCCCCCGGACGGTTGTCGATGACGAAGGCCTGGCCGGTGGACTCGGAGACCTGCTGGAAGACCACGCGGGCGACGATGTCGGTCGGGCCGCCGGGCGGGTACGGCACGATCACGCGCACCGGCTTGGCAGGCCAGGCCTGGGCCCAGGCCGCCGGGCCCGAGACGATCGCGCATAGGGCCAACAGGATGGGCATCAGTCTCATGGCAGGGTTCTTCTTCATTCCAGCTTCACGCCCGTGGCGGCCACGACCTTGGCCCACTTCTGCATCTCGGCCGCGATCAGGCGGCTGAACTCATCGGGCGTGTTGCCCACCGGCTCGGCGCCCTGCTCCAGGAACTGCCGTTCGACCTCGGGCTGGTGCAGGATGGCCGCGATGTGCCGCTGCAGCAGCTCGACCACCGCGCGCGGCGTGGCCGGCGGGGCCAGCAGGCCGAACCACGCCGAGGCCTCGTAGCCGGGCACGCCCGACTCGGCCAGGGTGGGGATGTCGGGGGCGCCCGGCCAGCGCCGCGCGGTGGTCACTGCCAGGGCCCGCACCTTGCCGGCCCGGATCTGCGCCATGGCCGAAGGCAGGTTGTCGAACCCCAGCTGGATCTGGCCACCCATCAGGTCGACGAGCATCGGCCCGCCGCCTTTGTAGGGCACGTGCACGAGGTCGATCTGGGCCAGGGTCTTGAGCAGTTCACCGCTCATGTGCGGCGAGCCGCCCTGGCTGGTGGAGCCGAAGTTCAGGGTGCCGGGCTTGCTGCGCGCCAGGGCCAGCATCTCGGCCACGCTGCGGATGCCCGAGCCAGGCCAGGCCAACAGCACGTTGGGCGTGTTGGCCACCAGGGTGACGGGGGCGAAGTCCTTCAGCGCGTCGTAGGGCGCGGGTTTCTGCAGCACCGGCAGGATGCCGTGGGTGGCGATGGTGCCGAAGACCAGTGTGTAGCCATCGGCCGGCGAACGCGACACTGCCTGGGCGCCGATCACGCCGCCCGCGCCGGGCCGGTTGTCGACGAGCACGGTCTGGTTCAGGCGCTCGCCCAGCCGCGGCGCCAGCGCCCGCGCCAGCAGGTCGGTGGTGCCGCCGGGTGGATAGGGCACGACGATGCGAATCGGGCGGTCCGGGTAGTCGGCGCGGGCTGGGCCGGCCAAGCCGACCCATGCGGCCAGGGCCAGCGCGAAGAGGGGCATCCGGAAAAGCTTCATGGGCGGGTCCTGGCAGGGCGATGGGGGAAGGTCAGCACGGCAGCAGACGCTGCTGCTGCAGGCGCTCCAGCCAGTGGCCCAGGGCGTCTTCGGTGTCCATGCAGTCGGCAAAACCGTGCTGGCGCAACTTGATGCCACTCAGCACCGAGTCGGCCGGGTTGTCCAGGCCGTGCGCAAAGGCGCGGTCGGTGAATTGCCAGGAGCTGCCCACCAACTGCGCCAGCGTGAGCGGCTGCAGGCCGTGGCGTTCGACCACCCGCGCCCACTCGGCCTCGCGCAGAGGCATGGTGTGGGTCAGCGAGCAAGGCTCGGGCGGGCCCGCGTCCATGCCGAAGCGCCGTGCCACCGTGGCCCAGATGTCCTGCCACACCAGCATGTCGCCGTTGAGCACGTTGTACGTCTCGTTGGCCGCGATCTCGTGCGTGCCGGCCCATTCGGCGGCCCGGGCGATCAGCCGGCTGTCGCTGGCTGCGTTGATGTAGCGCCCGCCGCCCGGAAAGCACAGGGACAGCCCGGCCTCCCGCCGCACGGCAGCGTAGGCGCCGATGGCGGCCACCACGTTCATCGGGCTGCCGGTCGCATGGCCCAGGATGATCTGCGGACGCAGCACGGTGAAGGTCCAGGCGGCATGGGGCTGGCGGGCGCGCAACAGGTCCTCCTGCAGCCAGTAGAAGTTGGCGTGGTCGTGGCGAGGCCAGCGCTCCTTGGCCGGCACGGGTGCGGGCGTGACGTGGCCGCCGTAGGCCTTGGTGCCTTGCATCAGCGTGATGTGGCGCAAGCCCATGGCCACCGGCGCCAGCGCGTCGAGCAGGTTGCGCAGCATGGCCTCGTTGACGGCCATCTGCCGACGGTCACGCCAGCCAGCCACCAGTTCGGGCAGTTCGAACAACGCCGCATACATGACGTGGGTGACGTGGGCCAGGCCCGGCGCCGCGGCGTGGCAGGCGGCCGGGTCGGCAAGGTCCAGCGGTACGTGCACCACCCCCTCGGGCAAAGGGCCGGGACGACGCGAAAGGGCCAGCACCTGCCACTCGGGCAACGCGGCAAAGTGCGCCACCGCGGCGGCGCCCACCACGCCGGTGGCACCGGCGATCAGGATCGTGTGCTTCTTGCGGGCCATGGCGCGCGCTCCTTCAGGCCACCGGCAGCAGGTGGGCACCGCGCAACAGCGGTCGCAGGCTGTCGGGCACCTCGATCTCGAAGCCCAGCACGGCCGCCGACAGCGCCTTGCCGTAGTTGTCCAGGCACAGGCTGCGCGACACGCCACCGCCCAGGGCGCCGTGGCAGACGAAGTTCATGGCCTCGAGGTTGTCCACCTCGTAGCGCAGCACATCGCCCTTGATGGCGCCTGCATAGAAGGCCTTGAAGCGCGCCGCCGTGAGCTGCGCCTTGAGCAAGGGGTAGAAGGCCGGCTCGTAGGCAAACACGGCGATGTTGGAGATGTCGCCCTTGTCGCCCGACCGGGCGTGCGCCACGTGCTGCAGTTTCACGTGCATGGTCAGCTTTCGAAGTAGTGGATGTGGGCGGGCACCTGCTCGCGCGGGACCAACGCCGACCACACGCCGATGACTTCGCGCGTGCGGTCGGCATGCGGCACGCGCTTGCCGGTGTGGCCGATGCCCGATACGGCCATGCCATCGACCTCGCGACCCACCTTGATCGCCTCGGCGCGCGTGGCCGTGCGGGCCGCCACGCGCACCGCGATCTCATAGGGCTCGGGGGCATCGGCGGGGGTGGCGGCACCGTGGATGGCGTTCATCCCCAGGAAGTCGATGCGCACTTCTTCGGCCTTCAACCCGACGATGCGGAAGCGCTCGGTGAGGATGGTCTTGGCCAACTGCGCGCGGCGCAGCGCGCCGGGCCCGGCGTAAAAGAACATGTCCTCGCCGATGAAGCCTTCGGTGCAGCCGATGGAGACCTTCAGCGTGGGCGTGCGCGGCTTGCCCCCGATGTGCGTGACCCGCACGCGGTCGGGGCCCACCTGCTCGATGCGGGCGGTGGTGAAGTCCACCACCACGTCGGGCGTCAGGTAGTTGGCCGGGTCGTGCACCTCGTAGAGCATCTGCTCCTTGATGGTCTGCAGGTTCACGGCGCCGCCCGTACCGGCCACCTTGGTGATGACGGCGCCGCCATCGGCATCCACTTCGGCGATGGGGAAGCCGAAGTTCCACGGCTCGGGCACGTCCTTGAAGCCGGGGTCCGAGAAGTAGCCGCCCGTGACCTGCGCGCCGCACTCCATCAGGTGGCCCAGACCCATGCCCTGGCCCAGCTTGGCGTGGTCCAGCGGGCTCCAGCCGAACTCGAACATCATCGGCGCCATGAAGATCGACGGATCGGCCACGCGACCGGTGACGACGATGTGCGCGCAGGCCTTCAAGGCTTCGACGATGGGCTCGGCACCCAGGTAGGCCTCGGCCGAGATCAGCGTGGGGGCCAGGCTGGCCGTGGGCTGGCCGTTCTCGAGGATGCGGTCGGTCAGCGACAGCACGCGGTCGGTGATCAGGCTGCCGTTGACCGAGGCCACCTTCACGCCTGTGTGGCCCAGTTCGCGCAGCCAGTGCACGATGCGCCGGGCCGCGGCGTCGGGGTTGATCCAGCCCTGGTTGCTGATGATCTTCGTGCCGTTGCGCAGGCAGGCCGGCAGCACCGCCTGCATGCGGTCGTCCAGGTAGGTGTCGTAGCCCTCGAAGCCCGGGTCGCGCCGCGCCCGCACCTGGGCCGCCGAGACGGTGGCCTCGGCCATGGTCTCGAAACACAGGTAGTCGAGGTTGCCGCGCTCGGCATTCAGGGCGGCCGGCTCGACGCGGTCGCCCCACCAGGCGGCACCGGCGCCGATGCGGATGGTCGGTTTGTTCATGGCAGGTCTTCCTCGCGGTAGATGACGGCATCGACCGCCGCGCAGCCCTGGCCGCGGGCACGGACGATCACCGGGTTGATGTCGAGCTGAACGATGCCGGCGGCCGGGTCGGCCATGTGGCGCCCCACGGCCACGACGGCCTGGGCGAAGGCTTCGGTGTCCAGCGGCGGTTCGCCGCGCACGCCTTCCAGCAGCGGCGCGATGCGCAGGCGGCGCAAGGCGGCGTGCACGGCGGGCGCTTCGAAGGGCGGCAGCAGCAGTTGCGTGTCGGGCATGGCCTCGACGTACTTGCCGCCATCGCCCACCAGCACCACGGGGCCGAACACCGGGTCCAGGCGCGCACCGATCATCAGCTCGCGCTGGCCGCGCACCAGTTCGGCCACGATCACGCCGCTCAGCGCCACGCCGGCCCGGGCGGCCGCGGCGTGCATGGCCTCGAAGGCTTCGGCCACGGCCTGCCCATCGCACAGCCCCACGCGCACCAGGCCGAGCTCGGTCTTGTGCGAAGCCTGGTCCGTGCAGCCCTTGACGACGACCGGCGCAGCGCCCAGGTCGGCAAAGGCCTGGCGTGCCCCGGCCGCGGTGGTGCACAGCGCGTGGCGCGCCACCGGCACACCCCAGGCGGCCAGCAGCGCCAGGCTGCGGGCTTCGTCCAGCAGCCGGGCCGGCCGGGCCTTGCGCGGTGGCCGCGGGATCGGGATGTCGCGCTTGCCCATGGCCTGCAGCAGCTCGGCATGCGCCAGGTACTGCCCCAGCGCCCGCACGGCTTCGCCTTCGGTGGGATAGGTGGCCAGGCCCAGCGCCTTGAATCGGCCGGACACGCTGGCCTGCGGCGCGGCCACCACCAGGGGCTTGCCCGTGGCCTGGGCAAAGGCCGCGGCATCGGCCGCAAAGGCTTCAACGTCGTAGCCCGCGCCTGCCACGGCCACCCCGATCAGGAAGGCATCGGCCGCGGGGTCTCGGGCGATGGCCGGCAAGATGGCACCGAAAAGCTTGCTGTTGGTCAGCAGGGCGGCCGTGATGTCCACCGGGTTGGTGGTGGTGGCAAAGCCGGGCAGGATGGTCCGCAATTCGGACTGCGTGGCCTCGGACAAGGGCCGCAACGGCATGCCCGCGTCGGTGGCGGCATCGGCCGTCATCACGCACACGGCGCCCGAGTTGCTGATCGCCACCAGCCGCCGGCCGCGCGGCTTCCAGCCCTGCAGGTACAACTGCGCGGTGTCCACCAGGTCGACCATGCTCTGCGCGCGCCAGATGCCGTGCTCGGCCAGGAAGGCATCCACCGTGCGGTCTTCATTGGCCAGCGCGCCGGTGTGCGACAGGGCCGCTTCCTGCCCCGCCGCGGTACGGCCCGATTTCAGGGCCACGATGGGCAGCCCGCGGTCTCGCGCCACGCGGGCCGCCTCGGCCAGGTGCCAGGGGTCGGGAATGCCTTCCAGGTACAGCAGCAGCAGCTTGAGCGCGGGGTCTTCGGCCACCACGGTGGCCAGTTCGCACACCGTCACGTCGCAGTCGTTGCCGGTGGCGTGCGAATGCCGCACGCCGATGCCGCGGGCACGCAGCAAGCCGTAGGGAATGACGCTCATGGCGCCGCTCTGGCTGATGATGCCCACGGGGCCGTCGGCCGGCGGCACCTCGGTGAACATGGTCGAGAAGCTGGCCACCGCCCCGGTGCCGAAGTTGGCCAGGCCCTGCGAGTTGGGGCCGACCAGGCGCATGCCCAGGGCCCGGGCGCGAGCCGTCATGGCGCGCTCGCGTTCCTTGCCTGCGGCGTCCACCTCGCCGAAGCCCGAGCTCATGATGATGCACAGCGCCACCCCGGCTTCGGCACAGGCGTCCACCGCCTCCACCGCGCCGTCGCCGGGCACGGCCACGATGGCGATGTCGGGCCGCTCGGGCAAGGCCTGCAGCGAAGGCCAGCAGCGCAGGCCCTGCACCTCGTCGCGCGCCGGGTTGATCGGGAAGATCTGGCCGCGGAAGCCGAATCGGGACAGGTACGCAATGGGCCGTCCACCGATCTTGTGCGGGTTGTCGGAGGCGCCGATCACGGCGATCGAGCGGGGCGCCAGTGCCAGGCGCAGGGCAGCGCGCGGGTCGGGGGTCATTCGGGGTCCTTGTGGAATCGGGGCAAGGGGCGGCCCGCGATGGAGGTGATGCGGCATTGCACGCGGTCGCCAATGGCCAGGTCGGCTTGGCCATGCCCCATCGCGCGGAATCCTTCGTCCAGGTCCACCAGCACCAGGCGGTAGGGCACCAGGGCGCGGAACTCGTCGTTCGGCGCCCGGTGCACCAGCGTGCTGGCGTACACCGTGCCCCGGCCCTGCGACGCGGCCTGGGTGGGGTCGGCGCAGCCGCAGCCGGGGCAGAAGCTGCGGTGGAAGTACCACACCAGGCCGCAGGCGCCGCAGCGCTGGTGCATCAGGCTTTCGCCGCCCTGGGTCCAGCCTTGCGGGTCGTTCATGCGGCCTCCAGCACCAGGCTGACGTGGGATGACAGCACACCCCCATCACCGTGCAGCAGAGCCACGCCGGCGCGGTGGGCCTGGCGAGCGCCGGCCCGGCCGGTCATCTGAAGGTGCATCTCGGCCAGGTGGGCCATGGCGCCGCCCACGCCGCAGTGGCCGTAGGACAGCAGGCCGCCGTGCAGGTTGAGCGGCAGCGCGCCATCGCGGCCGAAGTGGCCTTCGCGGGCCAGCATGCCGGCCTTGCCGCGCGGGGCCAGGCCGATCTCTTCGAGCAGCAGGGTCAGCGTGATCGTGAAGCTGTCGTAAATGGCGGCGGCCTCGACATCGGCCAACTTGCGCCCCGCCTCGGCCAGCGCCTGGCCCGTGCAGGCGCCGGCCCCGCACAGGGTCGGCTGTGCCGCGGCGCTGATGTGCTGGGCGTTGTGGTGCTGGCGGGCCGCGGCCAGACGAACGGGGTGCGCACCCAGCGCTTCAGCAGCAACCACGAAGGCGCAGCCGCCGTCGGAGACCGAGCAGCAATCCAGCAGCTTCAAGGGCGACGCGATGGGCCGCGAGGCCAGCACCTCGTCCACCGTGATGGGCTGGCGGAAATGGGCGCCTTCATGCCGCTGCGCGTGCTGGCGCATCAGCACGGCCAGTTCGGCCAGGTCGGCCTCGGTGCTGCCGAACTCATGCATGTAGCGCGAAGCCAGCAGGCCGTAATAGGCCGGGATGGTGGCGCCCAGCGGCACTTCATAGACGGGATGGCCCACCTGCGCCAAGGTCTGGATCGCCGAATCCCGGCTCTGGCCCGTCATGCGGTTTTCCGCGCCCAGCACCAGCACCCGCTTCGCCGTGCCCGACTGCACCAGCACGTGGGCCAGCATCACCAGCGCAAAGCCCGTGGCACCCCCCATCTGCACCGTGTGGGCGTAGCCCGGGTGCAGGCCGTAGTGCTCGGCAAACACGGTGGCCAGCATCAGGTGCGGCAAGGTGGTGGAATAGCCGCAGATCACCGCATCCACATCGCCCCGCGCCAGGCCGGCATCGGCGAGTGCCAGGTCGGTGGCCTCGGTCATCAGGGCCAGCGTGTCGCGGCCCTCGTGGCGGCCGAATCGCGTCAGACCGCTGCCCACGATGAAGCTCACGTCTGCACCCTGGACGCTTCGCGTCGTCCCGCCAGGGGGGAATTCGCACTGGGGAAACCTTCGTTGCTCATGCGAGCTCCCGCTGCGCGTGCAACGCCGACAGTTCGGCACCCACCTTCTTCATGGCCGGTGCCAGCGTCGACAGGCGGCTGGTGATGCGCTGGGTGAGTGCGGCCAGGCTGATGGCTGCCACCGGTTTGCCATCACCGCCGAACAGCGGCACGGCAATGCCGCCCATCTGGTCCACCACCACATCCAGCAGCAGCGTGTAGCCGCGCTGGCGCGCTGCGGCAATCTCCGCCTCCAGCAGCCCGCGGGTGATGCGCGGGTAGCGCTTCTTGAAGACCGGGGCCAGCAGGTCCAGCACGGCGTGGACCTCATCGTCGGGCAGCCAGGCCAGCAGCG
>CAIJPE010000334.1 GCA_903822435.1 uncultured beta proteobacterium
CCCGATCAACGGCCTGAAGCACATCGACGTGATGCGCATGTTCAACGACGACCCCGAAACCGACGCCGTGATCATGATCGGCGAGATCGGCGGCCCGGACGAAGCCGAAGCGGCGCGCTGGTGCAAGGCGAACATGAAGAAGCCCATCGTCGGTTTCATCGCCGGTGTCACGGCACCGGCCGGCAAGCGCATGGGCCACGCCGGCGCGCTGATCAGCGGCGGCGCCGACACGGCCGACGCCAAGCTGGCCATCATGGAAGAGTGCGGCTTCACGGTCACCCGCAACCCGTCCGAGATGGCGCGCCTGCTCAAGGGCCTGCTCTGACAGGACGCGGGCAGCGCGCCCCCGGCATGGCTATGTAGTTCCCGCAGGGCTGCCTTGCAGCCCTGCACCTAAACTCGAACGCTGTGGCGGCGCTGTACCTCGCACGCGACCGAGCGGGGAGAGGACATGGAACACATCTCGGAACCGGGCTTCTGGCTGGCCCTGGGCAAGATCATCTGGGTGAACATCCTGCTGTCCGGTGACAACGCCGTGGTCATCGCCCTGGCTGCGCGCAGCCTGCGTGACGACCAGCGCAACAAGGCCATCTTTGCCGGCAGCGGCGCGGCGATCGTGCTGCGGGTCGTCCTCACGGTCTTCGCTGTCAGCCTGCTGCAACTGCCCTACCTGAAGGCCATCGGCGCCTGCCTGCTGTTCTGGATCGGCGTGCAATTGCTCATACCCGAGGGCGAGGACGACGACAGCGTCCAGGCCCACGACCACCTCGTGGCCGCCATCCGCACCATCCTCATCGCCGACCTCGTGATGAGCCTGGACAACGTCATCGCCGTGGCCGCCGCGGCCGAGGCCGGGCCGCCCGAATCCCGGCTGCTGCTGCTGGTCCTGGGCCTGGGCCTGTCGATCCCGCTGATCATCTTCGGCAGCAAGCTGCTGCTCGGTGTGATGGAGCGTTATCCGATCATCATCACGCTGGGCGCTGCCCTGCTGGGCTTCGTGGCCGGCGAAATGCTGGTGACCGACCGCGCCCTGGCCCCTTTCTTCGAGGCCATCGGCATGGACTCGATGCACATCGTGGAAGGCCTGTGCGCGGCTGCCGTGGTGCTGGTGGGTCAATGGCTCGCCCGCCGCAAGCGGGCGGCCGAGGCGCACGGCAAGACCGCGCCGCAGGCCTGAAGCGCAGGGGCCAGGGCCGTGGATGCCGAGCCTGCCGAAGCCTTCTCGATCGCAGGCTACCGCCTGCTTCGCCGCATCGGCCAGGGGACCCACGGCACCGTGCACCTCGCCCGGCACGCGCAGACTGGCCAGACAGTCGCGCTCAAACTCGTGCCGCTGCCGGGCGGCTCCGGCGCCCAGGCCGCACGGCAGGCTTTCCTGGACAGCATCGAGACCGGCCGTGGCTTGCAGCACCCGGGCATCGTCGCGCTGTTCGGCGGTGGCGTCGAAGCCCGGACCGGTTGGCTGGCCATGGAACCCGTGCCGGGCACCGACCTCGGCCGCTACACCCATGCGGCGCGGCTGCTGCCCGAACCCCTGGTGGTGCTGATTGCCCGGCGCGTGGCCCAGGCTCTGGCCTATGCCCACCGGCAGTCGGTGGTGCACCGTGACGTCAAGCCCGCCAACGTGCTGGTGGACTGGGCCACCGACCGTTGCAAGCTGGCCGATTTCGGCCTGGCCCGGGCCGCCAATGCGATGCGCACGGGCACGGGCATCGTGCCGGGCTCGCCGTCATACATGGCACCCGAGCTCCTGGCCGGCAGCGTGCCCACGCCGCAAAGCGACTTCTACGCGGTGGGGGTGATGCTGTTCGAGCTGCTCGTGGGCCGGCTGCCGCACGCCGGGGCGTCGATGGGTGAACTGCTGCGCCAGGTGGCCAGCGAGCCGGCGCCCGACCTGACGCGGATCAAGCCCGGCCTGCCGCCGGAACTGGGCCGGATCACCGCCCGGTTGCTCGCCAAGAACCCGGCCGAACGCCACGCCGATGGCGACACACTCGCCGAAGAGCTTTCAGCCGTGATGCCTGCCCTGTAAGCAGGCTCCCGATGGGGTTCACTCCCGACGAAGGTCGAGGCTTTCCGAGGCACAATGGTCCGCCGAACTTCATCCGCGACCACGGTGACCGCCCCTGCACCCATCACCATCGAGATGCTCGCCGCGGTCGACCCCGGGCGGGCGCGCAGCAACAACGAGGACTCGGTGGCCACCGACGAGAGCATGGCGCTGGCCGTGTTGGCCGACGGCATGGGGGGCTACAACGCCGGCGAAGTGGCCAGCAACATGGCCACCTCGTTCATCCGTACCGAACTCGGCCGCTGGCTGCGCGAGGCCAGCGGTCAGGCCAGCGACGCCGAAGTGCGCCGCGCCATGGACATCTGCGTGGACAACGCCAACCGCGCGATCTTCAATTCGGCCAATGCCAACCCGCAGTACGCCGGCATGGGCACCACCCTCGTCGTGGCGGTCTTCCGCGAAGACCGCGTGCTGCTGGGCCACGTGGGCGATTCGCGCTGCTACCGCCTGCGGGCCGGCCGCCTGCAACAGATCACGCGCGACCATTCCTTGCTGCAGGAACAGATCGACGCCGGCTTGATCACGCAGGAGCAGGCCGCGTTTTCGGCCAACAAGAACCTGGTCACGCGCGCCGTCGGGGTGGAAGACAGCGTCCAGTTGGAAACACACCAGCACGACGTCTTGCCCGGCGATCTCTACCTGATGTGTTCGGACGGCCTGTCGGACATGCTGGACGATCCTGCCATCGCACAACTGTTGATTGCGAACGAATCTCTGGAAAGCGGCATCCACGCACTCATTGATGCGGCCAACGATGCAGGTGGAAAGGATAATATCTCGGTCATACTGATGCGGGCCTCTGGCGGCAGCGCGCCCGCACGCACGTGGTGGCCGTTCCGCCGCTAGCAGCGGCTGGAATTTGAAACGAGGGCAGGCATGGGCAAGCTGGTGGTTTCGCTCGACGGTGTGGTCATCAAGGAAGTCCAGATCACCAAGGACAAGACCACCCTCGGCCGCCGTCCGTACAACGACATCGTGATCGACAACCTCGCCGTCAGCGGCGAGCACGCGGTGCTTCAGATGGTGGGTGCCGACGTCTTCATCGAAGACCTCAACAGCACGAATGGCACCTACATCAACGGCAAGGCCATCAAGAAGCAACTGCTGACGCACAACGACACGGTGGAGATCGGCAAGTACAAGATCAAGTACCTGCTGGACGAATCCAACGATTACGAAAAGACGATGATCATGCGGCCGGCAGGCGGCTCGGCCGGCACGGGCCAGCCCGCGCATGCCGGCAACCCGATGGCCGCGGGCTCGAATTTCGGTGGGATGGGCTCGTCCAACCCGGCGTCCCTGCCGGCCTCGATCAAGGTGCTCAACGGCGCCGCGGCGGGCCGCGAGGTCACGCTGACCAAGGTCGTCACCACCGTGGGCAAGCCCGGCGTGCAGGTGGCCTCCATCACCAAGCGGCCCAACGGCTATGCCTTCGCCCACGTCGAAGGCAACTCACGGCCCAGCGTGAACGGCGTTCCGCTGGTCGGCGACTCGGTCCCTCTGCGCAACGGCGACGTCATCGAGCTCGCCGGCACGCAGATGCAGTTCATCTTCCGGTAAGCCAGCGCCCGCGGCGCCGCCGGGCCGGCGCGTGAAGGTCTTCACGCAGCGCGGCACCAGCCGTCGGGATGGCGTCGCAAAACGGGCATCCCTGCCTTGCGCCGACCCTGGCGGGGCGTCACGATCGGCTTCCCATGAGCTTCGGCGGCGCTGGCCTGCCCCTCCATGCAGATCCGTGTACTGGGTTGTTCGGGATCGATTGCCGCCGGCAGCCGGACCACGTCCTTCCTCCTCGACGACAACGTGCTGGTCGACGCCGGCACGGGTGTGGGCGACCTCACGCTGGACGAACTGGCGCGCATCGACCACATCGTGGTCACGCACTCGCACCTCGACCACGTGCTGGCCATCGGGTTGCTGGCCGACAGCGTCACGCGGCGGCGCCGCGCGGCCGGCAGCCCCCCGGTGCGCGTGCATGCCCTGGCAGAGACCATCGACGCCCTGCGCCGGCATGTCTTCAATGGCGTGATCTGGCCTGATTTCAGCCAGCTGCCCACGCCCGAGCGCCCGGTGCTGGCGTTCGAGCCCGTGGCGGTGGGGCAGGTGCTGCTGCTGGGCCGCCGGTCGGTGGAGGTGCTGCCGGCGCGGCACACGGTGCCCGCGGTCGGCTACGCCGTGCTGGGCACGCAGGGCGCCTGGGTCTACAGCGGTGACACGGGCCCCAACCCGGCCCTGTGGGAACGGCTGCAGTCGATGCCGGTGGCCGCGCTGGTCATCGAGACCGCCTTCCGCGACGACGAACACGTGCTGGCCCATCTCAGCCAGCACCTGTGCCCGGCGCAACTGCGGCTGGAGCTGGAGCAGCTCGGTGCCCCCGCCGACGTCTACATCACGCACATCAAGCCGGGCGAGGTGGCGGCCGTGATGTCGGAAATCGGCGCGCACGACAGCCGCCACCGTATCCAGGCCCTGAGCACCGGCCTGGTCATGACCATCCCCGACTGATCGGGGCGGCGGGTGACGAAATTGGTCACCCCTGGGCGCTGCCGCGCCAGCCGCACGACACCGAAGTGACCAGTTTGGTCGGCGGCTGAGAAATATCCCGCAATTCGAAGCCTGTTCCGACCCTGGCACGACCCCTGCAAACAGGGGGATGTCTTTGTCACAACCCCGCCCACTCTGGAGCTACACATGAAGCGCGTTCAGCAAGGTTTTACCCTCATCGAACTGATGATCGTCGTGGCGATCATCGGCATCTTGGCGGCCGTCGCGCTGCCGGCTTATCAGGACTACACGAAGCGCGCCAAGCTGTCGGAAGTCGTCCTGGCGGCCTCGGCCTGCCGCACCACCATCTCCGAGGTCTACCAGACCGGCTCGGCCTCCACCGTCGCCGCCAACGCCTGGGGCTGTGAGAGCTCTTCGGCGACCTCGAAGTACGTGGCCTCGGTCGCAACCGATGCCAACGGCGTCATCACCGTCACGGCCCAGGGCACGGGCGACGCGACCATCGACACCAAGTCGATCACGCTGACCCCGACCGGTGCAACCGGCACGGCGCTGGCCTACAGCGGCACCACGCAGCAGGTGGGTGGCTGGAAGTGCGGCCCCGCCGCCTCCAACGGCATCCCCGCCAAGTTCCTGCCGGGCTCCTGCCGCGGCTAAGCAACGACTCGCGCACGGCCGAACTGGCCGTGCCGCTTGTCGAACAAAGGCAGCCTCGGCTGCCTTTTTTTCATGCATGCCGGGAGCGCGAGCCTTGCCCATCGCCTACCTCTTGCTGGGTGCCGTGCCCCTGGCCTGGCTGGTGCCGAACCACTATCCGCCGTGGTTGAGCGCCTGGTCGGATGGCCTGGCCATGCTCGGGCTGGCGCTGGCGATGCTGCTGGCGGGCCGCGCCGGGCGGCTGCGGCCGACCTGGCTGCTGTTCGTCGGCATCGCGGTCGGCAACGTGGCCGCGCAGACCCTGGCCGGGCGCATCCACTTCGCGGCCGATGCCGCGATGATCACCCTGTACCTGTCGATGTTCCTGGCCGCGGTGGCAGTGGGCGGCAGCCTGCCCAGGCAGGCCGACCCCGCCGATACGGCGGCCCTGGACACGCTGGCCGGCTTCATCCTCTTCAGCGCCCTGGTCTCGGTGGGCCTGGCCCTGGCGCAATGGACCGACGCCGTGAACCTGGGCATCTGGCAGGTGGACCTGCCGCGCGACAGGCGCCCGGTGGCCAACATCGCCCAACCGAACCACCTGGCCTCGGTCTGTTTCCTGGGGTTGTGCGCGCTGGCCCTGCTCCACCAGAACCGCCGGATCGGCAAGACCGGCCTGGCCGTGGGCGCGGTCTGGCTGCTCTGGGGCGCGGCAATGCCCTAGTCGCGGACCGCGTGGCTGGAGGTCGGCTTCATGGCGGTGTATGCAGCCTGGGCCGGACGGCGCTGCAGCCTGGCGGTGCGGTGGCCCGCGGCGCTGGCCGCGGCCGTGCTCCTGGCGGGCTTTGCGGTCTTGTTCCCCTTGGCCAACGACGCGCTGTTGCTCAGCGCCCCCCGCCCGCTGGGCGAAACCGCGCACGCCGGTTTGCGGGTGCTGCATTGGGAAGCCATGCGCCACGCGATCCAGTTGGAGCCGCTGTGGGGCTACGGCTGGGGCCAGGTGGGTGCGGCGCAGGTGCGGGTGGCCGACCAGATGCCCTACAGCGGCGAGTGGATCGAGCACAGCCACAACACCGTGCTGGACTTGCTGGTGTGGAACGGCGTGCCCGTCGGGGCCGTGCTGGCGCTGATCCCTGCGGCCTGGTTCGTGCGCCGTGCGTGGGCCTGCCGCGAGCCGCAGGCGGTGTGGCTCATCGCGGGGGTCGGCGGCCTGCTGATCCACGCCCTGCTCGAGTACCCGTTGGAATACGCCTACTTCCTGATCCCGCTGGGTCTGTCGATCGGAGCGATCGACTCGTTCGCGACCGCTGCCCGGGCGGTGGCCATGCCCACCGGGTTTCTGCGCGCGGTGGGGGCGGTCTTCGTGGGGCTGCTCGGCTTCCTGGGCATGGAGTGCCTGCAGGCTGAGCAGGTCAGCCGCCAGTTCCGCATGGAGACCGCCAACATCGGGACTTTCGGCGTGCTGACCCCGCCGCCGCACATGTGGGCCCTGGGCCCGTTCGAGAACTTCCTGCGCTTCGCCCAGACCGAAGCCCGGCCCGGCCTGTCGCCCGAAACGCTCGGCTGGATGCGCAAGGTGGAGGAGCGCTTCGCCCTGCCCCCCGTGATGTTCCGGTACGCCCTGGCACAGGGCCTGAACGGCGACCCGGCCGGTGCCCAGCAGACCCTGGAGAGCCTGTGCCACATGCACCCGCTGCCCCGCTGCGAAGAGGCGCGGGAAGCGTGGAAGGAAGCTCAAGGTAAATTCCCGGGCTTGGCTGCCATCGCGCCGCCCAACTTGCCCGACACCTCCCGTGCCGACCAGCTCCTGCCGCCCACACAGATCCACGCGCCGCCGCCTTGAAGGCCGGCTGGACGGCCGCGCACACCTGGGCGTGGGCCGGCATGTCTAGCACCGGCGCGGTGCCCAAGCCGCCCTTGGCCATCGCCGCCCTGCTGGCCGCTGCGGCGCCGTCCCTGCTGGCGTTCAACGTCGCGCCGTCGCCCACCTTCCTCAACCAGGCGCTGGCCTTCGCGCTGTGGGGGGCCTTCGTGGTGGTATCGGCGCCGGCCGCACCCCGCATGGGGCCCGCGCCGGTGGCCGCCGTGCTGGTGCTGCTGGCCTGCGAGGCGCTGGTGTCATGGTTGGCGGGCGCCTGGCCCTCGACTTTCGCGCTGTCCGCGCTGGCCACGCTGGCGGCCACGGC